>CALEUX010000071.1 GCA_937920475.1 uncultured Marinilabiliaceae bacterium | reverse complement strand
ACGGCAGCTTCGCTCTTGTTGGATGTGTTCAATAAAATATGGCCAAACTTATTGGAGTATGCCATCAGCAATGTTCCCCGAATACGCGCCTGCAAGTTTTCCTCGGTAACATCGGGTGGTCTGTTGGCAAAAACAGGAGCTAATGCTGTTTCAAATCCAAAATAAATATCTTTTATGGGAATCAGGTTAGCCCCAATTTTTAAATTCTGAACAAGTTTTTGTGCATCAGCGATGGAATGGTTGCTTGAATATTGCGATGGAAGCAATAACCCATGCACATTTTCGCTCCCAAGGGCATCAACGGCAATGGCAGCAGTAACTGCCGAATCTAAACCTCCCGATAATCCTATGGTTGCGGTTTTTAATCCCGATTTATTAAAATAATTGCGCAAACCTAAAACCAGTGCGTTGTAAATTAGCTCCGTTTCGTTTGGTTTGTTGCTTATATCCGGTTCGTTACCACTAAAATCGGTAGAAACAAAATGTAAATCTTCTTCGAAATATTTCAACCGGTGGGCAATATTCCCATTTGGAGCTACAACCATAGAACCTCCATCGAATATAAGCTCGGTATTGGCGCCAATCTGATTCACATAGTATATAGGAAGCTTATATTGGGATGCTTTACGGCTAATCACCTGTCGCCTGACTTCGTGTTGATGGTACGAAAACGGTGAAGCAGCAATGTTTATAACAAAATCGGGCCGGAGGGTGGCTAATTTTTGCAGGGGCGAAAGGGTGTACAGCTGATTTCGCGAAAAAGCAGCCTCTACCGGTTGGTCATCCCAAAGGTCTTCGCAAATAGTAATGGCAATTCGTTTGCCTTTAAATGTGAGCACCTCAAAATCCTGATTGGGCTGAAAATATCGGTATTCATCAAAAACATCATACGTGGGCAATAAAGTTTTATGTACCAAAGGAGTTGCTTTTCCATTAAAAAGGAACCACGCAGTGTTAAACAGTTGTTTTCCTCTTGAATTTGGGTTGATACTTGGCCCGCCAACAATGGCAGCGGTTTTGGTGCAATATGTGGCAATCTCTTCCAGGGTGCTGATGGCCTTTTTAACGAATTCCTCTCTGGTTAACAAGTCGAGTGGGGGATAGCCGCAAACGGCAAGTTCCGAAAAAACAGCTAAATCAGCATCATTTTCCGATGCATGGTTAATTTGTTGAATGATTTTGTTTTTATTACTTTCAAAATCAGCAATTTTATAATTAAGCTGCGCCAGGGCCAGTTTCATGTAAGGTGATTGTTAGTGCTAAAAAATAAATCCAAACTCAAAAACAAACCGGTTGTGTATTGTTTTATCCTCAAAACCACTCTTTTTTGTAATATCAGCAAATCCGTTGTTAAACAGAACGCCCAGCATCAGTGCATTTCTGCCACCTAACGAATATTCAATGCCGGCTCCTAAATGGTATCCCAAATCGAAAAACCGAACATCGCTACTAATGCTTTTGTTGTTACCATCAACTGCCTTAATATTAATCTGTGGCGACACCCCAAACCGGCCATAAAAATTGGTGCGCCGAATATCTTCTGAGCGAAGCTTAAGTCCAAGCGGAACCTCAAGGTATTTTAACCGATAAGTTTGTGTAAAGGCAGGCTTGTCGCCAACCGAAGGGTAATTGAGCTTGCCTCCATTGGTGTTGATGGTTAAGCCGGTGCAAAAAGCATAATTATCGCCAAAAAACCGGTCAATAATTACCCCAAAGTTATAACCTGCCAGCGAGCCCTTGCCGTTAATGCTTTCGTGGTCGGAGCTCATCCACGAAATCTGGGGGTTTAAAACAAATGAAAATCTGGTATGACCCTTTTCCTGTGCGTTGGAAAAAGTTGCAAAAGCTGAAAAAATCAGCAAAAGATATAGTCGGTTCTTCATATTTGTCATTCTTTATTAGATTTCAGGTACAAACTTAATTAAAACGGTATATTCAAAGAAAAATTTTATTGCTAAACTGATGTAATTCGGGGTTTATTTCTGTTTTTAATTATATTCATGTTGCGATCTCCCGCAGAAGCAGAGCCAAATAATGAGGAAGGTAGGTTTAATATTTGAATGCATTACACTAATAGTATTTTATTAAAAATGAGGTGAATGATAATTTTTGACGTCGCAAATTACGGGCCTTTTTTAAAAATTTAATACATTAACAAACAAATTATTCACGAATGAGAAATATAATTAGGTTATACAGTTTTTTCGGTCAACAAATGGCCTTGATAATGCTTGTAATGTTAATAGGACAAACAGAGGTTTGGGCTCAGAATTCAGACAATTCCAGAACCTCTTTAAAAACAGGACTGGGTGTGGGGTATAATGAAGGGTACAGGGAAATAGGTACAGGAGTGGTCTACTCAATTGGCTGGCAAAAAAGTTATGGAACTCAAAATAGAGTTCGGTTAAATCCTAATTTAGGTTTTGGAGGGTTTATGCCATTTGGGATTACCGATAGTCGCGACCAGTTTTACAGAATATCTTTGCTGGGGCTTAATGTTCATTACGATTTGATTCAATATAAGCCATTTTCCCTGGTAACAACAACTGGAGGGTTTATAAATTACTCAAGAGGATTAATTGGTACTGGGGGATGGTCCGAATCAGACAATATTAAATGGGAGTATTTTTATACCTTGTATTTTGGAGTTAGTGTATCTTTTGCATTAAGAATTGAACCAAACAATAGTAAATTTGCATATGAAATACGTCCTTTAAACTTACATTTGGGTCAAAAAGATTATTTTTTGGGTTACCTGATGTTCGGTGTTGATTACAAGTTTAGAAAGTAAACTGATGCTCTTTTCGTTTAGATTATTAGCATATTAAATATCTAAATATTTTCACGGATGATTAAATTAACTGGTTTTATTGCTGTTTTACTGCTGTTGGTTGTTTCGTGTAAGCCTAAAGCGCCCAATGTTGATCACATTATGGTTGATTTTAAGCTTGTTCCTTTTTACGAAGACCTTTTTTCAATTCCTCCCGATAGTATCGAAAATGAGAAGGGACGGTTGATTAATGATTATGGAAGCTATCTTGAAGCTTATAGTTATCGTGTGGTTGGCGCTGGTTCACCTATGGCCGATGACTTTGCCCACAATATGGGGCTGTTTGTTGGTTATAAGGAGAATCAGGAAGTATTGGATACCTGCAAAAAAGTTTTTGTCGATTTAACCAATCTTAAAAAGGAACTTGAACAAGGCTTTAAATTTTACCGACATTACTTTCCAGAGAGCAGTATTCCTGATGTTTACCTTCATATCTCCGGATTTAACCAATCCATTCTGGTCGATTCATCCTGGGTATCGGTAAGCATTGAGAAATATCTGGGGAGCAATTGCATTTTTTACGAATGGCTTTCTATTCCTGTGTACCTCCGACGGAAAATGATTCCCGGAAAAATTGCGCCTGACGTAATGAAAGCCATTGCCATAACACAGTTTGTGTATAACGATTCTGTAGACAATCTGCTGAGTCAAATGGTTTATAACGGAATGATTCAGTATTTTCTAAAACATGTAATGCCTTATCATTCCGACGAATTACTTTTTGATTTTTCAAAAGAGCAGTTGGAATGGTGCAAGTACTACGAAAAAATGATGTGGTCGTCAATTATTGAACGTAAGCATCTTTTTACCACCGACCGCATGGTGGTGCAAAAGTACGTTGGCGAAAGTCCGTTTTCATATTATTTTGGTCAGGATTCTCCGGGCCGGACAGGTGTTTTTCTGGGATATCGCATTGTACAGTCATTTATGAAACGAAATCCTGATATAACCCTGAGTCAATTAATGGAAATCCGCGATTATAACCAGATTCTTGCCCGGGCCGGATATCGTCCGTAAAAGTACTACTTGTTTTGTGCATTAAAACAGCCTTTTCAATGTTGCCATGAAACGAGCCATGAGTAAGCTTTGCTCACACAGAAGGATTGCTTGTCCCGTTTTATCGGGAATTATTGGCGAGTTCCATCTGACCTATAATATCAAAATTATAAACAGATGAAGATTGGTGTATTACAATTTGCGCCCGAGTTTGCTGATATTAGTACCAATATTGCAAAAATCGGTCAACTTTTAAAAAACGCCCCACATGCCGATTTATGGGTATTACCCGAATTGGCTTCAACGGGATATAATTTTTTGAATCGCGAACAGGCTGTGCTTTTATCGGAAGAACTTTCAAAAAGCCGATTTGTTAATTTTTTAGTCGGACAGGCAGCTAAAACCAATTCGTGGTTTGTTGCCGGAATAAACGAAAGGTCTGGCGATAAGCTTTACAATTCATCGGTTCTGGTTAGTCCCGATGGAGAGGCAGGTGTTTATCGAAAATTGCATCTTTTCAGAAGAGAAAAGGAGTTTTTTGAGCCCGGGAATTTAGGTTTGCCTGTTTTTGAATCGCCATGGGGGAAAATTGGCATGCTCATTTGTTTCGACTGGATGTTTCCCGAAGCATGGCGAATATTGGCTTTAAAGGGAGTTCGATTGGTTTGCCACCCATCTAATCTGGTGCTACCGTATTGCCAGGGAGTGGTGCCGGGTTATGCATTAACCAACAGAATGTTTATTGCCACTGTAAACCGTGTAGGATATGAACGCGATATTGAATTTACCGGTCAGTCGGTTGTGGTTGACCCTTTTGGTGAGGTTTTGTTCTATGGTAATAAGAAAACACAGGAAACTGTTGTTGTAGAAATTGACACTTCCTTATCGGACAATAAAATGATAACCCCCGAAAATAATTTGATTACCGACCGAAGAACTGATGTTTACTCGCTAAAAGTATTTAGTAACTGTTTAATTTTTATATTGAAAACTTTATTAAGATGATTAGATTTAAGATTATTAGACGGATAGATAAGTCTGGAAAGATGCTAAGACATATAGAAATCTTATATCTATATTTAAACAGCTTTTTAAAGTGTATCACTTTTGATATGATGCCATGAAGCTAGTTGAAGAGAAGAAGAAAATGCGTCGCGAAATAATGCAGCTGAAAAGCAAAATGGCAGTTGAAGAGAAGGAGCAGGAAAGTCATAATGTTTGCAACCAAATTGAGGCTGATAAGGATTTTCAGGCTGCTGCTTGCATTTTAGCTTATTGGTCGCTTCCCGATGAGGTCGATGTAAGACCATTGATTCGAAAATGGAGTGACAGTAAACTTTTTCTGCTGCCCAAAATTGTTAATAAACAATTGATTTTCGTGGAGTATAGGGGAGAGGCATATATGAAACCAGAGCCATTTTTTGGAATTTTAGAACCGGATGGACCTCCTTTTACTCAGGTCGGGAAAATAAATCTGGTTATTGTTCCCGGTATGGCTTTTGATGCTCAGGGTTTCAGACTTGGCAGGGGTGGTGGATATTACGATCATACTCTGCCAAAGCTGGTAAATGCGGTTAAAATCGGGGTGGGTTTCTCTTTTCAGATGGTTTCCAGTGTACCATTCGAACCACACGATGAGGTGTTGGATAAAGTGATAGTTGGGTTGTAATCATTTTTTATTTTATTTATTTTCATTATTTTCATAAAAAATCATTCCTTCTCTATTTGTTGTAAAACATGTATGACATGAGATTAAAGTATATTTATTATATTCAAATGCTTGATTATCATTTTTAATAGGTGTATTAATGTTTTAATAAATTAACAAATTTTATTTGTAAATTAATAATATTTAATTAAAATTGCATACGGATAGTATTGTTGTAGGATGTACGATAGACTTTCATTAGGGGTTGATATCCTATAAGTTATACTACAAATTAATAATACATCGGCATGTTTTAAAAATTCATGTCAGACACTTATTAGTCAGAAAATAAATTAAATAGGCATTAACTTTTAAAAGTAATCTTCTATGAAAGAAAATGGTGAGTTACCTGCAGTAGTTCAAAAGAACATGCTGTCAAAACTTATTCTGCTGGTCAGGATTTTGTTTCTTTTGTTTGTTTTTGGCCAGTATAGTTACGCAGCATCAGTTAGTGAATCCTTTATAGGGGCAAACGATGCAGTGATAGTTGGAACAGAAATTTCTTTTCCCAGTCCTGAAAAAAATAACCAGGATTCGAAAATTCTGATCCGGGGAACAATAAAAGACGCAGAAGGACTTGCCCTTCCTGGGGTTAATGTATTGGAAAAAGGAACTTATAACGGTGTAATTACTGATTTGGATGGAAAATATTCCATTGAAGTATCAGCTGGTGCTGTTTTAACCTTTTCATTTATTGGCTTTAAGACTCAAAATGTGGGAATTGGCAATCGGGCTGTAATTGACATTGTTCTTGAAGACGATGCTATTGGATTAGATGAGGTTGTGGTAGTGGCAATGGGTGTTACTGCTGAAAAGAAGAAATTGAATTTTGCAGTTCAGACGGTCAATTCAGGGGATATAATGGCTGCCCGACATGGGAATTTTGTTCAATCCCTTCAGGGCAACATTGCTGGGGTTGAGGTGTCATCTACCGGTGGTTCTCCAACTGCAAGCTCGCAAATTATAATACGTGGTATCTCATCCATAAACCCATCACAGAATAATGAGCCTATTTTTATTCTCAACGGGATGCATGTTTCGGGGGGTGCTACAAGAGCTGCAGAAATAAATCCTAACGACATTGAAAGCGTTACTGTTTTGAAAGGAGCTGCAGCCGCTGCTTTATATGGTCAGGAAGCATCCAATGGCGCTATAATCATTACAACCAAAAAGGGCGTTGAAGGTGATATTCGGGTTGAGGTAAGTGCAACCCTTCAAATTGATGAAGCTTTTAGAGTTCCTCAAATTCAGAGGAAATATTTGCGTGGATCACAAGGAGTGTATCGCGAGCAATCAATGGGAGGCTGGGGACCCCTTGCGCCTGAAGGCACTAAAATTTATAATAATGCAGATAACTTTTTAGGTACCGGAGTTTACCAAAAATATGATATTTCAATATCAGGAGGCTCTTCGAAATTAAACACTTATTCGTCAGCGAGTTATGTTAAACACGAAGGTATCGTTCCAAACGATTTTTTAACCCGCTGGAATGTAATGTTTAAATCAATTTATAAGGTAACCGACAATTTAACAATGGATTTTATGGCCAATATGGTTGAGCGAGAATCTAGAGGCTTTGGAGCCTCAATGGGTTCAGTTTATTCATGGCCCATTGATGATGATATGCGGAACTATAAAAATCCTGATGGATCTATTCGCTGGTTATACATAAATAGCGACAATTACAGGAACTCACCTATGAATCCAAACTGGTCAAGGTATGAAGATACTGGTTTGGCAGAGTCTAACAGAACATTACTTCAGGGAACAATAACCTGGGATGTTTTAAAAGACCTGAAGATTACCGGACGTATTAGTTATGATCTTACCAATTCAGAAAGTAAAAGCATTACAACACCACGTTGGCCATTGGAGCCTGGAGCAACTCCCACACCCGAAGATTATGCTTATTTAGGTTCTTTCTTTTATTCAGATGGAAAAAGTTCTGTTGTGAATGGTGGGTTTATGATTAACTATTCCAGGAGTCTGAATGAGAACCTGAAACTGGAATTTCTGGCAGGTTTGGATGCTAAGAGAACAAAAGGACGTTCAGTTGGCATGGGAGGCCGTCATTTTATTGTTCCTGAATGGGAGAGTATTATGAATCTGGGAGACATCCGACGCGAAAATATTACCATGGGAAGAACCGAACGTAATATGTATGGATATTTTGGGGAGATGAAATTTGATTATAAAGGTATGGCTCAGTTTGGAGTTACAGCGCGTAATGATCATTCCTCTACATTGCCTGTAGAAAATCGTTCCTATTATTATCCATCTTTTAGTGGGGGAGTTATTTTTTCTGAGTTATTCCAACTATCCTCCAATAATTTCAATTATGGTAAGCTTCGTGCCAACTGGGCAAAAGTTGGGAAAGATGCACCCTTGTACAGATTAAATAAATGGTTTAAAGCTCATCCGCATCCTGATGGTGGCTATGGTGTTGACCCAACCCGAAGCAGCAATCCGCAACTTAAACCGGAAATGACTACATCATGGGAAATTGGTGTTGATACCAGATTATTCGGAGATAGAACTAAACTTGACTTTGCATTCTATTCAACTTCAGTAGAAGATCAGATTGTTGAAGTGCGCGTTTCTCCAGCATCCGGAAATATTTTACAAGTTAGAAATGAAGGTACTATTACCAACCGTGGGATTGAATTTATATGGGATCAAAGCATTATTAGAAAACCAAGCGTTAACTGGAATATTGTTACCAATTTTGGGTTAAACAGAGGAAAGGTAGATGCTTTACCCGATGATATCGTTGAAGTTTACCATCACGAAGGCCGTCATGGAAATATTGCAACCACTGCTTACCTTGGTGGTTCAACCATGGCTTTATCAGGGACCGACTATCTTAGAAATAAAGATGGAAAAATTATTGTTGACGAAAATGGGTATCCTAAGATAAATGCTTCACCTTCATTATTAATAGGAAACAGAGAAGCTGATTTCACAGTTGGGGTATTAAATAAAGTTGAGTATAAAAAATGGAGTTTGGCCATGATGCTTAACATGCGTAAAGGTGGCGATGTTGCCAATATTACTTTAAGAGGATTAATGAGCAACGGGCAAGCGAGAATAATGGAAGATTATCGCAATCGTTTGGTCTTGATTGACGGAGTTGTGCATAAAGGGGGTGACGAATATGTAGCAAACACCAAGCCTGTGGTTTATGACCAAACTTTTCATAATAATTATGTAGCAACTGTTGGGTCAAATTTCGTTGAAGATGGTTCATTCATCCGTTTGGGCTATGTTACTTTAGGTTACGATTTAAGCAACCAGGCCAAATATGTTGGAATGCAGGCTTTAAAACTGTCAGTAACAGGCAGAAATTTATTTCTTATAACCTCTTACCGTGGGTCTGATCCTTTGGTCAACTATACAGGAACTTCAGGTGGAACAGGAACTTTTGGTGTTGATTATTACAACACACCGATAACCAGAAGCTTTTCATTTAATCTAAGTGCAACTTTTTAATAAGCCATAATCATGAATACTATAAAATATATACTAGTTATAATGGCAATTTGGCTGGGGGTTTCCGGATGTGACGACTTTCTTGGCGACAACCGCGACCCTGATGCTGTTGACAAAGTACCTGTTGATCAAATAATGCCAGTTGTGTTATTCTATACAGCACTTCAGAATTTCGACCATGCCGAGTATGGAAATTATTTAGCTCAAAGCATTACAACTGCCGGAAGAAGTCAAACAGGTTCATTTGCCTACAGAAGTGGCTGGGAATTTTTAGGAATGAACCGCCATCCTCAATGGCGTCGGCATTTCTACGATGTAGGTTCAAATGCCAATGAACTTATTAAGTTTGCTGAAGAAGAAAACTCGGTGAATTATTTGGCATTAACCAGATTACTCAGGCTAATGTCGGTTCAGCAAACCACCGATGTGTTTGGCGACATGCCTTTGACACAGGCCTATAAATCATCATCACCGGCTTACGATACTCAGGCAAGCATTTATGAGTGGATGGAGGCTGAGGCAGATGCACTAATAGCTCTTTTTGATAATCCGGATGTTCAGAAAGCAACGAATCGGCCAATGGATGTGAAAGTCGACAGGGTTTTTGCCGGAGATATGAATAAATGGAAACAGCTGGTGTATGCCGTGAAAGCCAGGATTTTACTTAGGAAAATTCCAAATTTAAGCAACAACGTGGCAACATGTAACCAAATTATTGCTGTTGCTGAATTGGCTTTAAACGGTTGGAGCGACCCACGTTATAAGTTCGACGGCGGATCGAGCGTTGAAAAAAACAATATGTGGGGACGTAATAATAAACCAGTCAACTCATGGGAAAGTCGTCAGAATGATCTGAATGGAGCAATTCCTACCAGGTTTTTTATGGAAAACATGTTGGGTTATAACCCAAATACTGATCAGTCAATAGACCCCAGATTACCATATTTAATGGAGAAAAGAGCTGATGGTAATGGTGTTGTTAAGTTCCGTTATCTTGAAAGCAATATAGGAATGCCAGCATCTCACAAAATTGAGTGGTATCCCGATATGTATGAAAATCCTATGGCATCGGATACTTCAACCATTATTTTTATAACAAGAGGGGAGCTGCACTTTATTGTTTCCGAAGCAGCTTTTTGGGGAGGTGATAAAACTAAAGCAGTTGAACATCTTAAACACGGTATTCGCTATCATATGAACCGCTTACAGGTTTCTGCCTCTGAAATTAACGATTTTATTAATAACCCAAATCTGGTTCCTGGTACATCCAATATTACTATTAGTGATATTATGAAACAAAAATATATCGCCATGTACATGCAACCCGAACTTTGGAATGATGTTCGTCGATATGGATACAGCAATGAGTTAAACGACCGGAAATACGATAATACAATAGTTTATCCCGGATTAAGACGTCCTCATAATCTCTACGAAGCTTATTGGTCAGGAGCTGAATCGTGGATACAAAGGTTGAATTACGATCCTGAAACCGAAGAGAAATACAATCTTAAGGAGCTGGTTCGATTGGGAGCATACAGAAATCATGAATGGCTTAAAAAGCCAATGATTTGGGCTCCTCAAAATTAATTATGGTTTTACGTTGTTAAATAAAATTCTTATGAGAAATAAGATTAAATATCTGATAATGTTTTTAATGGGGTCATTCGTTTTTATTTCGTGTGAAATAAACGATCCCATTGCAGAAATATCAAAACCCGGACATTTTGCTGCTAATGTTTATTGGGATGTTCCTAATACAGTTGTAAATGCCGGTAGTGAAGTTCCTTTTTATGGCGAATACTGGTCAGTAGATAATAAGTTCGAATATCTTGGTGTATGGTACGATGTAAAACGAAAACTATCATACTCTCTAACTTATTACGGAAATGGGTATACCTTTTCGTTCGACTCAACCGGAGTAGCCAGAGAATTTCAGGAGATTATCACTTTTGAGCACTCTCAAGGTTTCTACAACTCTGAAAAGAAAGCTTATGTAATTAACGGGACTTTCCCAATAAGCTATACTCTTTCCGGGCTTGAAGTGAAAACGCCGGTTACCTTCAACCTAAATCAGTTTAATCAATTGTTCCCACAGAACATTCAGAAACGGTTTTTTGACGGGCTTTTCCCAACTTTGCTTTATAATGATTTAAGGAACCTACTGGTTGTTAATAATCAGCTTATTGCAGAAGCAGAGTTTGAAACACACTTTAATGTTGTAGTCGACCCCGAAACGCAGGTCTCTACTAAGGTTATGAAGACGGAATCGGCCACCTTTTTAAAAGGACTGGTCAGTCAGGTGCCTTTAGCATTTATCATCTACAATTCTAACCGCCAGTTCTATGCTTATACTTTTACTCAAGGGTATGAGCTAAATGCAAAATTACGAGTTGTTAATGGTAATAAAATTGAGAATTTTTCCGACTCAAAAAGAATTACCGTATTGTAATTGAATGATAAATTAAAGGAAACTACTATGAAGCGAATTAATTATATATTTAGATTGTTGGTTTTATTAACTTTCCCGGCTTTTTTTGCATGTGAAAGGGAAATAAATCCGGAAGATTTTGCCCCTGCAGCTGTGGATTTTGTTTATATGGCTCCATCTATTCATTATGTGGTGGGATCAGAAATCAACTTCATCAACCGTTCAATTGTGGGTTCTGCTTGGGAGTGGAACTTTGGTGATGGGGTAACTTCAAATGAAAAAAATCCTGTTCATAAGTATGCAAATCCAGGAACTTATACCGTTACTTTGATTGTTGATGGTGGGCTTTACGAGGTTAAGAAGAAGCTTTTTATCAGCGATATAGTGCCCGTGGTTCGTTTTACATCTTCCGATCCAACAATAATATTTAATCAGTCGGAGGTTTCGTTTGATGTGCTTCTTGAAAATCCTGAAAACAAAGAGGTTTCGTTTAACTGGAAATTTCCGGTTGGTACCCAGGGTGAAGGCATTGATGAAAACGGTGCATCTACTTTAAATGAGCCAACGGTTGTTTTTGGAAGCATCGGCTCCCAGTTGGTATCTCTTACAGTTAAAATTGGAGATAAAGAGCTAACCCCGGTAAATGTTAATGTGCGTGTAAACTTTAATCAACCTGCACGTACTTTATATTATGCGGTAAAAGGTGGCAATATTATGGCCAAAAAACTTATCGATGAACTGGACCCAACACTAAACAACCCATTTGACATGGGATATCGTTCAGGTAAGCATCCATTATCATTACAATTCAGTGGCGACTGGTTGTATGTTTTCGATGCCGGAACAAGAACCGGTTTTACAGCAGCGCCACAGCATCTTACTGCCGGTGATGGTGAAATATTTGCCATTTACCACGATGGAAGTAGAAGAGAATCTGTAATTGAAAACTTTGGTGGAGATACCTTTCTGGATTTCTATTATGGTTATGTCGATCAACAGGAAGGAGCTATATACTGGGCTGACCGGCGCCAGGGTATTTTCCGTACTTCTGTTAATACCAGAAACCGTAAGTTTTCGTTGAGCGAGTTTAAGTATTTTGTTCAAAATGAATGGACTGGCTATTATGCCAATGGCATAGGATGGGGGAATATTAATGGTCCTTTCCTTAAATATAAAGGTGTTTATTGGTGGGCAAAAAACTCAAATGGTGCCGGAATTTTCAGGTTTGTGGATAGTGATATTCTTGGGCGCAATCGCATTGATGGAGATCCAATTCCTGCTTCAGGAGCTCTATTTGTGAATCAGCGAAAAATCAGGGGTATGGTTATCGATGAGGTGAATGAAAAACTCTATATCTCAACTCAGGACGACTGGAGAATTAGGCGTTATAACCTCGATGGTACAGGTGTTAGAACAATTGAAATTGTTCCATTTGATGGAGAAGGCGGAACCACTGAAGGTCTTTTTGTTACAGGGATGGCTGTAGATGTAGCACCTGATGGCTCGGGTTATTTATATTGGGCTTATCGTGGCCCTGCTGTTCCGGAAGGAGTCGATCCTGAAGAGTATTATACGGCCAATCCTAGTCATCGTTCAGGTATTAAAAGAATTAAACTGAACGAAGATGTCCCGGTTGTTGAATATTTTATTAAGGATGTTGAGGTTTATGGGATTGCTGTTGACAACACAGCCAGATAGGCCAATTGGGATTATATAGTTTGTTGTTACTATTTGCAATCATTGCAATTCTTAATCCTTTGTTATTCTATTGGCAACAATTAGAATAACAAAGGTTATTACCAGAAATAGCTCTGGTTAAATATTTAATCATTGCGTCACGCATAAAGCAACGCGATTTACGCTCCCGGGCATAATAGACAAAAGGTTGATGGTAAAACTTAAACTGAAGTCTAACTCATATTTTAAGCTCTCTTCTTTAAATTGCTGATTTTTTGCAGTCTGTTCATCTTATTATTATTCATCATGGGTTTTTACAGGCATTTTGGCAAAATTTTAATTGGCAATTCTATTCAATAAAGGTTTTTTTTCAATAGCCTTAAACGCATATTATGCATATCCGGCAATTTGCAGATAGTTAATTGTATGCGTTGAATTTTATTTAAATGCCCCACATTTTGTTTATATTTCAAACAGCCTGTTGTTTTTCATAACCAATTTAGACTATGAATAGAATCTTTACTATCCTTTTTATCATTCTTTACTTTGGTTATTTATCAAAGGCTCAGGATAGCCTGATGATTCAGGGTATTAAATACCGGGTAGATACATTGGTGTTCAGGCACGATGTTGGGCTCGGCACTATGCATACTTATTATAACTTACCAGACCTGCCTTTACTGGTTAATGTTGTTGAAATTGATATCACTAACCCATATGTTGATGTGATATCCTGTTTGAGTAATGATAGTACACGTGGGTTAGAACGGCCCACCGAAATGGCAGCAAGGAACACCCGCCCCGGACACTCTGTTTTTGCAGCTGTAAATGGAGATTTTTATACCACCTCTGGGCTCGATATCGGACTGCCAGTTAATGGTCATTTAACCGGAGGGCAGGTAGCCAAAACACCTCACACAAGTCGCCCTGTAGTAGCCTTTGATTTATCGAAAACCCCCTTTATTGATGTGATGACATTTACAGGGAACATAACCCGAAATGGACAAAAAAGAACCGTAAATGGGGTTAATTCATTACGTGGTAACGATCAGTTAATACTGTATAACCGATATCATGGCCGAACTACAAAAACCAATGAATTTGGTACAGAAGTAATTTGTGAATTGGTGAATGAGCCATGGGGCGTAAATAAGAACATGCAGTTGAAAGTCCTTGAAATTCGTCAGAACCAGGGAGGCAGCCCCTTAACAGAAAACACTGTGGTCTTATCAGGGCATGGAGCTTCCAAGGTTTTTCTGGAGGCTGTGCAGGTTGGAGAAACCATTGATCTCGAGATAAAAATGGCGCTTAAAAATGAATCCACCTTACCTCAGCTAATGGAAATGGTAGGCGGAGACAGAGCTATTTTGGTTAATGGCATTGTGCAGGAAAATAACTGGCCTGAATTGCATCCAAGAACTGCTGTTGGTTTCTCGGCTGATAAAACTACTGTTTATTTGGTTGTTGTTGATGGGCGTACATCTTTTTCGGCTGGCGTTAGCACCAAACAACTTGCCGATATTTTAAAACTTAGTGGGGCCTCACATGCCATCAACCTGGATGGAGGAGGTTCATCGGCTATGGTGGTTCGCAAAAAAATTGTTAATACACCTTCTGATGGTACAGAGCGGAGGGTAGCAAATTCATTACTTTTTGTATCCAAAGCCCCGGGTGGAGCAGCCGTTGATTTTAAACTAAATGCAACAAGTATTACAGTGCCATTTGGTAAAAAATTTCAGGTAAAGGCAACTACATACGATCAATATGGTGATGTAGTGGATTATATGACTGCTCAAGGTGTTAATTATCATGTTGAAGGTTCAGTTGGTCGAATTGACGCCAACGGACTTTTTACTGCTTCGGGTTCGGAGGAATACGGCAAAATAATTGGAGAATGGAATGGCGTACACAGAACAGTATGGGTTAGGGTGAAACCTGTTTCGGGACTTAAATTTTCGGTTAACCGGTTAACCATTGACCATTTAAATACGTATAAATTCAAAATTTTTGGGAAGGATGCTGACGGAAAAAGCTATTTGATGGATAATGATATTATTAAGTTCGATACGGATAACCCGCTTATTGGTACTGTTGATGAAAACGGCATATTTAAAGGATTATCTGATGGCATTGTTAATGTTCGGGTTTACACAGAGGATAATACTTTTGAAGATTTCTGCCAGGTAAATGTTGAAATAGGCAAGGGGTCTATGCTTCTGGATGATTTTTCTGATCCCTCATCGTGGACTGTTACCCATAGCTGGTTAGATGAGGTAATTCTTTCGAGATCAGTCCATCCAGTTACTGGTGATAATTGTTTAAAAGTAGCTTATTCAATGACTTATGCCAATAGAACAGCATTTATTTCTTTATCGAAGAATATTGATGTTTACGGTATGCCCGACTCATTGTCTTTAGAAGCAACCGGAAACGGATACAAAGCCTCATTTGTTTTATCTCTTGATCATGTATCGGGAAATAATACTGTACCTGTTTTCACAGGAACCAATTTTCAAACTTTTAAAACATTGCTCCGGAAGTCGGAGTTTGCACAAGAGGATTATCCCATTCCTTTTAAAAATTTAAGACTGACAGTTGAGCGTGATGCAGCTTATGCAATTGGGCAGAAATACGAAGGGGCGTTTTATCTTAAAAACATTAAAGCTATATATCCTGAAAAAGATTATACCAGCTCGGCACCTCAAATAAAGGAGCAAGATTTTTTTGTTGTGTACCCTAATCCTGCCCGCCATGGAATTTATATCAAAACTGTTAGCAGTAGAGATCAGAAGGTAATCTTTACTTTATTTACATTAAATGGCATTAAAATGTATTCAAGGCAAATCGCATTTGAATCGTTTAACCAGGCTACATTTGTTAAAATTGATGCATTGCCAGATGGGATTTACCTATACGAAATAAATGGGATGCATGGTATGCAGCGGGGGAAACTTGTATTTAAAAGCGATTGATTAACGTTTATTCAGTCGTTGCTTGAAGAGTGTAAGGAATGATATAATGTTTGACAATGGAAATTAGGATACGTTTTTGAAAATCGAAAAACAAACGAAAATGCATATTAAACAATTTTTTACGGTGTTATTGGTATGTGCTTTATCAATAAATATATTAGCACAAAGCCCAAAAAGAGAGATGCGGTCGGCTTGGGTAACTACAGTTTGGGGATTAGACTGGCCAGGAACAAAAATACCTGTTACTGGTTCTCAAACGTCTGCCATAAATTTGCAAAAAAACCAGTTTGTCACCCTTATAAATGCTTTAAAATCAGCAAATATTAATACTATATTCTTTCAGGTGCGTTCTGAATGTGATGCAATGTATCTGTCAAGCTACGAACCTTGGTCAGCGTATTTATTGGATGCCCGAAGGATGGCGTCTGATTTTACAGTGGCTTATGATCCTTTACAATTTGTAATCGAGGAGTGCCATAAACGGGGTATAGAAGTGCATGCCTGGTTAAATCCCTACAGATTCGAATCAACAGCAAAAAAATATGTCGGTCACGCTGGCGATTATCGATTATCCAATCCTGAATGGGTGCTCGAGTATGAAGGCGGTGGATCTATTTTAGATCCTGGTAATCCGGGAGTTCGGCAACGAATTGCTGATATTGTTACCGAAATTGTTACCAATTACGACGTGGATGGCATCGTTTTCGATGATTATTTTTATGCATATGGCGGAACTCCTACCACTTTAGATCAGTATTCTCAGAATTTATGGAACCCTGCCGGAATGAATCTGGCCGATTGGCGCCGCGATAATGTAAACCGTATGGTTGCCGATGTTTATAATGCCATTCAGGCTGTTAAACCGTATGTAACATTTGGATTATCTCCGTTTGGTATCTGGACTACAAACCAAGTGGTTGCAGAGTCGCGGGGATTGACTTTGCCTGAGGGGATTACAGGAATGGATGCCTATTCAGCAATTTATTGCGACCCGGTTGCTTGGCTCGAACAGGGAACAGTTGACTATGTTTCTCCGCAGTTGTATTGGCCAACTACCAGCGTTGGACAGGACTATAAAAAACTTGCTCCATGGTGGTCGAATGTAGCTAATAAATTCAGAAGGCATTTTTACTCAAGCCATAGCCTTTCAGGACTTGAAAGTTCTTCGTATGCTCCACCAGCTGATTTAAAATCAGGGCGTAAAGATACTATTGATTTGCAGGGATTGTCGCTTATTGAATATTATTCAAAACCGGTAGAGGCTAACCTGAAGGCTGCGCCTACCGAATGGGGGGCCCAAATATACTGGAACCGAACTTCTGATATGAATGGTGCACCCGGAAGTGTATTTTTCCGTGCATCGCAGTTTTATACTACTGGTTTTATTAATTATCTAAAAAGCAACGAGTTTCAATACAGATCTTTACCTCCGGCCATTAATTGGAAAGCATACAATAATCGATCTGTTCCGTCAAACCTGAGAATTGAATCTGAATTTTTTAGGTGGGATTCATCTGAAGATAATGTTCGATACGTTGTGTATGCAATACCCAACAATCAGGTTGGAAATGTCGGTAACTTTACTGTAAATAATTATATTCTGGGTATATCCTACGAAAAAAGTTTTGATTTGGCCCCTTTCTCCGGAATTACGGGAACTCATACCTTGGCAGTTTCAGTCTTAGACCGTTACGGAAACGAATTTGCACCCGCATTAATGGGCTTTATGCCCGGAGCAAACCAGCAGGCAGAATTGATTTATCCTGTTCACGAGCAACAAGTTCATTTGCCATTTTCATTTAGCTGGAATGCAGTGGCAGGTGCCGAAGGTTATATTTTAGAAGTAGCCAACGATGCTGCCTTTACAAGTGTTGTGTATCGTCGCGAAGTAGCAAACACAAGCTTTAACGGAGCAAATATCTCTTTAATTATCGGAAATAACTATTTCTGGCGCGTTCGAACCCGAAAAGTTGGTGTTGATGATGTGGTGTCGCAAACCAGAAGTTTTATGTATGTAAAACAACCTCAACCTCTAATTACTCAACCGGCAAATGATGCTGTAGATGTAAATTTAACACCCATCATAAAATGGAGCCAATTTACGCCGGAATCAAAGTATAGGGTACAGATTGCCTCAAATTCAAATTTCTCTGGTATTGTTCATGATGTAAGTGATATTGAAGGATTGCAGTACCAGGTGCCGGGTGGTGTTATTTTTACTTACGCTACCTATTATTTAAGAATGATGGCAACCGATAATGGTTACTCATCTATTTGGTCAGAGACGGTAAAGTTCGCTACTATTAAAGTAGCACCGAATATTCCTGTTATTTTGTTGCCAACTGATGGCAGTACTGTTGCCGGGACATTAGTTGAGATAGGTTATTCTGAAGAGTCATTGGCATCAGGATTCAGGGTTGAAATTTCAACCTCTGCAACTTTCCCGGCCTTAGGTGGTAATAAAAAGGTAACCACTACAGGGCCATTAAATTACATTGCCAAATTCGAAAATTTAATAAATGGAATCTGGTATGCAAGGGTGAGAGCAAATTATGGAGTCAGTTCTTTTACCAGTTGGTCACCTACGGTTTCATTTAATGTTTTAACTACCTCCATTGCTAATCCCGATTTTAGTGGATATACGCTTTTTGCACCGGGTTTAATAAAAGAAGAGAATGCTGTTGTTACTTATCAATTACCAGAAGGTGCCAATGTTAAATTATTCCTGACTGATATTTCAGGGAAAACGGTTGGAATATTGGAGAGTGGGTTTAAACAACAAGGGAAACATCATGTTGATTTAAGTAACTTCCCTTTAACCAAAGGTATTTATGTGGTAACCCTTGAATCGAAATTCGGATTAAAAACCGTTAAGGTAATTAAATAATTCCTGAACTGAACGGATGTCTGAAAGAAGGATGATGTTGATAATTAAATTTAAAAGACTTTTGATAATCATCGAACCCTTTTTCCAGACATCTTTTTAACGATGAGAGATGCTGTTTATTAAGAATATTTATCTGTTAACATTATGAAGAAGATATTAGTTCTATTGTTTTTATTAGCTGGTACTTGTTTTGCCCAGCAAATAAAAACCATTGCCATAGAACCCCTTGAAATTGGAGAAGGAGAACGGTATTTCTATCCACAGTTTAATCATTCTGGTAATCAAATTCTATTGACATCAGAAAACTACATTGGTCTGAAAGTACTTAATCTTTCCACTAAGGAATTAATAAGCATTTCAAAAGAGACAGGAGCAGGTTATGCTGCAACTTTTTCAGAGGATGACCAAACGATATATTTTATTGAAAATTATTTCGAAAATCGCAGGAGGCTTAATGCGCTGAAAGCATTTGATTTAAATCATCAGAAAACCCGTGAGATTGAACCTGCTACGCGTTCATTGCTAAAACCGATGGTTTTTGATGGTAGCCTGTTGTATAAAAAGAGTAACGAAATTAAAAAAGTTGACAGAACCGGATTGAAAAGTTCCGGTAAAAGCGGTGTTTATGTTGCAATTGAGAACCGTAAACTTGTTGTTTATAACAATGGTGTACCACAAACTATTAATCCTCTGAATGTAGAGAGTTATATCTGGCCATCAATTGCTCCTGATGGGAAAAGAATATTGGCATATGGTTTGGGCGAAGGGGCTTTTATTTGCGATACAGATGGAAGCAATGTAATATCATTGGGACAAATAGAAGCACCAGTATGGTTGGGAAACGATTTTGTTGTAGGGATGGTGACAAATGATGATGGTCATGTAATT
This sequence comes from uncultured Marinilabiliaceae bacterium, assembly GCA_937920475.1. Classification (GTDB taxonomy): domain Bacteria; phylum Bacteroidota; class Bacteroidia; order Bacteroidales; family Marinilabiliaceae; genus CALEUX01. Next base: position 7,543 of record CALEUX010000071.1, on the reverse strand, counting down.
CTGGAGTCGAAAATTGTGGCCTTCAACATTAAACAGAAACAGCAGTTCACATTAACCCCTGATTCCATTATTAGCCTTAACCCGTCAGTTAACACCGGTACAAATAAAATTGCATTTCACACCCCGGATGGGATAGTAATGATAATTAATTATCAATTAGATATAAAGTAGTTTGTTTTAAAGGTGGATGTTTGAACAAACGGTAAACAGCTAAATCAAATCTTTTTATTTGGATTTTTTGTGCTCAGTTAAGCTTTAATGTAGTAATCCATAACAACTCTGTTTTACAGATTCAATAAGCATCAGGTGCCCTTAATTGACATAACCAACGCCAGAAAACAATTTAAATGCCTTTGGCGGGTTGTTTGTCAGGTATGCGGACATGCCAATGGATCCATGTGATTTTAAACTGAAAAAATATAACACATGAAAGCATTTTTTACTGTTTTTTTGCTTGCTTTTTTCTTCCAGTTATACCCGGTTTTTGGTCAAAACCTTACCGGAGTAAAAATATATATAAATCCTGGTCATGGTGGTTACGACTCCGATGACCGTAACGTTGTAATTCCTCCTTTTGCCGCGGGTGACCCCAATGGTTTTTGGGAATCTGTTAGCAATTTGGATAAGGGATTACATCTTAGAGATTTGCTTCAGGCTGCAGGCGCAGAAGTTATAATGTCGAGGGTTTTAAACCGAACGGTTGACGACAGACCCTTGAGTGCCATCGCTGAAGAGGCTAATGTGAACAATTCCGATTTTATGATTTCCATTCACAGCAATGCGCACACCGGAGCTGTTAATTATCCTTTAATGCTGTTTCATGGGTGGGACAATAATCCTATTTTACCGGCAAGCCTTGATTTGGCAAACCTTTTTTGGGAAAATCTGATTTCTAACCAGATTGCCCATTGGACCTACACTTCCCGTTCAGTCAGAGGCGATAAATCGTTTGCCCCTGAGAGCTGGAACGGATATGGTGTACTACGGCCATTAACTGTTCCTGGCCTTATTTCGGAAGGATCGTTTCACGATTATATACCCGAAACATACCGATTAATGAATATTGATTATAAAAAGCTTGAGGCCTGGCACTTTTATAAGGCTTTTGTTCAATATTTCGATGGCACTCCCGATACTAAAGGTAAAATAGCGGGATATGTGAAGGATTCATTTAGTAAAGTCACTGCTTATTATGTTGCCCCAGGCAGCAAAGATCAATGGCTGCCGGTGAATGGTGCTACTGTTACCCTGAACCCGGGTAACAAAGTTTACAATGTCGATAATTTAAATAACGGAGCATTTGTATTTCACGATTTAAACCCCGGAACGTATCAGTTAACCTTTGAAGTCACCAAATATCAACAAAAAGTAGTTGAGAATATTGAGGTTCTTCCAAATAAAGTTACTTATTTCCTTTGTGCCCTCGATCAGGATAGAAGCGATCCGCTTAAGGTGCTTAGTCATTCCCCGGCTCCGGCTGCCGGCGAACTTGTTTCCGCAGCCACAACGATTTCGTTTAATTTTAATTTTGAAGTGGACAGAGCTTCATTTGAAAGTGCTTTCTCAATTTTGCCTGTCACATCGGGAACCTTTGATTATTCTGATCAAGACAGAACAGCATCATTTGTTCCGTCCAATCCTTTGGAGAAATCAACGCTTTATACGGTAACATTGGATAAAAGTGCCCGACATATTGGGAATTTGTCAATGGACGAGGATTACTCCTTTACTTTTACCACACGTAACCGTAACCGATTGGAACTGGTCGATGCGTCTCCTTTAAATCAAAGTACTAATATCTTTCCATCGTCACAGGTTAAATTGCATTTCGACTGGAAACTTAAGAATCTTAATCTGTCTACACTTATAAGTTTTATCGATGCTCAGGGAAATCCAGTACCGCGATCAACAATTGAGGTAAATACTCTTCCAGGTGATGTAGGCACCTATGCTTTCAGGTATAGTGCACTTACTCCAGGAGCAAAGTATTTTCTTAATCTTAACCGGAATATCGAGGATGAGAGCGGGCTGACACTTGGCGAAGACATAACCATTGAGTTTAACGTGATTTCAGTTCCTGTGCCAGATGCTTCGATTGTGTATTCATTCGAGGACGCTGTTACTGATTGGACTGTTGATGAAGCCAAAAGTCTGAATATCATCACTGGTGCTTCAACCCGAATTTTACGTTATAGCACAATAAAATTATTTGGTACATACTCTTATCGTTTATTATATGCTTTTAACCCTGGTGAAGCTTATGTGGTGGTTAATTATGCCAATTCAGGTATTAAAGTTTCAACCAACGATTACCTGGGCCTGTACATTGGAGGAGACTTATCGCATAACAAGCTCTATGCACTTTTTGAAGGTGCATCTGGATTGTTTGAGATTCCTTTTACAACCATCGATTTTGCCGGATGGCAGTTGCGGGGAATTCGTCTGACTGGATTGCCTGATGATGGGCTTTACACCTTTAAAGGATTTAAAATGAAATCGGGTGAAACTCCTTTTTCTGTGTCTGGTGTTGTTCTTTTCGATAACCTGTTATGGTCAATGGAATCCATTACCAGCTTGCCCGATAATAACAATATTGATAACCGGAACATCATTATTGCCCCAAATCCGGTGGTCAATGATATTAACCTTTACACTAATTTAAAAATTAATGATACTCCATATCAAATTATTGCTATTGATGGAAGGGTTGTTCAAACCGGAATTGCTAAATTGGACAACGGACGGTCTCAAATACCGGTGTCATCACTTCTTAAAGGAGTTTACTTTTTGATAATTAATAATGGTAGCGAAAAACACCAAACTATTTTCAGGGTTAATTAACATTTAGGTTATAGATATGATGTAATATAAGAATATATAAATACTGTTTTTTTTGTTTTTATAATTGTAATGTAAAGAATAACAGGCGTTAGAGTTATTTTTTAATTTCTGTAAAAAAATTAAATAAAAACCAAAATATGCTACAAAATATTAATTTTAAATTATTAGTTTTAGTTTTATCAATAAAGAAGTAATACAAAAATACAAAAATTCGGAATTTAGTAGTGATTCAACTTTTTTTCATGAGTTTTAGTCAATGAAATATTCAAATGCATCTATTATGTGTTTGAATATTAAATATAAAAGAATTCTTTTGAAATTAAATAATTGATTAAATAACCAGATAATAATTAATTGCTTATTTGTATGATTAGAAAAATTATCTTCCCCATAATTGGGGCTGTTTTGTTTGGGCAAATTGCAAGTTCGCAACCTAAAGTTTCGGGCAAACCTCAAAAGTTTTTATCCATATCCGGAGAAACACTTATGAATGCCGTTTGGTCTCCCGATGGCAAAAGCGTGGCATTTACCTCTGATCGCCATAACGGTTTGTGGAAATGCAATGCAAATGGTAAAAATATCAGCCAAATAACTAAGGATACCGGAGCCGGTTTCGGTTTTTTATGGTCAGCCGACTCAAAAACCATTTTGGCCAGGCCTTCTGTTATGGAAAACAGCCGTAGATTTCATTATGTAAAAACCTATGCTGTTGAATCGGGTCAGGAAACCATCATCCTCGAAAAATCGAGAGAGCTAAATGGCATGCCTGTTTGGTGCAATAACGATTCCAGAATTGCCATGTTATTATCGGGGCAAATTAAAAAGGTAAACAGTGGAAAACCTGCGCTAAAAAGTTCATCAGAAAAAGAATCTGAATCGGTATTATTAGGCGGTTTGCTGGTGGCTTCTCCATTCGCGACTAAAAGTGAAATTGTTTTTCCTCAGTTTAAAGGACGCTATGTTTTTAATAGCCGAATTTCGCCTCAGGGCAATAAAATTGTTTTTCAGGTTAGCGGGCTTGGTTTGTATGTTTCAAACCTTGATGGCACCGATTTAAAACATCTTGGTTTTGGAGAACATGCCTCCTGGATGCCCGATAATAAATTTATTATAGTAACCATGGTAAAGGATGATGGGCAAATTGTAACAAGTGGCTCCTTGTTTGCTGTTAATGTCGATTCAGGCGATTATTATCCGCTGCTTAACGATCCATCTGTTATAGCATTAAAGCCTTCAGTTTCTCCTGACGGGAAAAAGCTCCTGTTCGATAATCTTTCTGATGGATCAATCTACCTTCTGAACCTACAGTAATAACCCCAAAAGAAGCGATTCTATTGGTACTATTAAAACAATTACATACTCATAAACTGTTTACAAAATGAAGAATTATATAATAAAAAGGCTCTTCCTGTTATTATTGGTGTTAATGCCAGGGATTATTCAGGCTCAAATGATAACAGGTTTGAGTGATTGGAAGCTTTTTCTTGATCCCGGTCATGCCCAAAAGGAGAATATGGGGCTGTATAATTATTCTGAAGCAGAAAAGGTTTTACGGGTTGCCCTGTCGCTTAAAGATATGTTTTTAACCCAAACAGATATTGCCGAGGTTTTTATGTGCCGTTTAACCGATGCTGATCAAATCTCGCTCGAGGCCAGAACTGCACTCGCCAACACTCTTGGAGCCGATTTTTACTATTCTATTCATAGCGATGCAGGTGCTCCTGCAGCCAATAGCGCACTTATGCTTTATGGTGGGTGGCGCAGCAATGGTGTTACTGTTGAGAAATCTCCGGTGGGAGGTGGTGCCTTTGGCGAAATATTGAATGCCGATCTTTCAGGTGCCATGCGCATACCAACCCGGGGGAACTGGGCCGACCGTAGTTTTTATCTTGGAGTGGTTGATAATCACGATAATAAATGGCCTTATTTACATGTTAACCGAACCACTAACATGGCTTCTTTGTTAAGCGAGGCAGGTTTTCATACCAACCCCCGGCAGCAACAATTGAATCTCAATGCCCAATGGAAAGAACTGGAAGCCTTATCGGCATTTCGCTCTTTGCTCGAATTTCACGGTATCGACAGGCCTGCAATTGGTATTGCTACCGGAATCATTACAGATAACGATACTGGCCTGCCTGCTAATGGTGTAACTGTTACTATTGGCGATAAAGAATACACTACTGATTCTTATCAGTCGCTATTTAAGAATTATTCTGCCAACCCTGAAGAATTGCGAAACGGTTTTTACTGGATTCCCGGCCTTACTCCCGGCCAGGATGTAACAGTTGTTTTCACCTCACCCTTTTACGAAACTAGTAGTCAGAATCTTACCATTGTGTCAAATCCCAACGGAAGAACTCACCAAAATTTAAGCTTCCTGGATGCGAGCCTTACTAGTGTGGTTCCTGCAAAAGTGGCAAGTGTTGAACCTGCCGGTAAACTAACTTCTCTGGTGCCTTCTACACCCATTTTGGTAAAATTCAGCAGGAAAATGGCTAAACAAACTGTTGAAGATGCCATCTCCATTAATCCCGAAGTTGAATTGACTTTTTCCTGGGTTGATGACTTTACCTTGTCAATTAACACAACGCAAATGGCATTTTTAACCAATTACACGGTTACTATCGATGGTAGTATTGCTCGTAATTTGCTCACCAATCAATTGTTCGATGGAGATGTTGATGGAAATGAGGGTGGTAATTATCAATTTTCGTTAACTACTTCACCTGAAGATACCAAAGCTCCTGCACTTATTGACTATTTTCCTGCTAATTATTCTACAATAAATGAAATAAGACCTGCTATCAGGTTGGTGTTTGATGAAGTGATTGCTGCTGAAAGTATTAATGCACAATCTGTAACACTTAACAAGCAAGGGGGCGCCACCGTAAATGGTGAAATTCATCCTGCTGTGATAAATGGCAAAAGTGTCATTCATTTTTTCCCATCCGCCAACCTCGAAGATAGTAAATCTTATGAAATTATGGTCGCTGCCGGATTAAAAGATGAATTTGGCAACGAAACAAGCCCCGTGAAAATCAGTTTTATGGTGGCTGAGCAAAAAATTACCGCTGAAACTGTAATGGATAAGTTTGATGCCATTGCAAACTGGTGGGAACCACAGGCGTCAGGAACCACAGCTGGAATTGTTACCGAACAAACCAGCAGGGGACTAAATACATCCTTTATAAATAAAAATCTGGTTTCAACCGGAAGCCTGCGTTTAAGTTATGGCTGGAATGTTGGCCATTCAGCTCCGTATATTCGGTTATATCTGCCTCCGGCTGCCGCTCAAAATGCGGTTAAGTTTGATAAAACACGCGTACTTCAGGTTTATATGTTTGGCGATGGTTCCAATAACCAGTTTAGGTTTGTTTTGCGCGATGGTAACAACACACTCGAGGCCAGCCAATGGTATACCATTAACTGGATTGGATGGAAATTAATCTCATGGGATTTATCAACCGATCCTGCCTTTGGATGGGTAAATGGTAATGGCGTACTGGATGGATCTAATTTCTATCTTGATGGATTGCACTTTAGATATGTCAGCGGTGGAAATCAGTCTGGAACCCTCTATTTTGAGAATCTTCGGTTTGTTACCCGGCAACAGGTAGAATATCCCGAAACGCTTTTCGAAAGTTTTGAAACTTATAACGATTTCACCACTGACATTTTCCCCTGGCGTACAGTTGATGTTAAAGGTGATATTACCTGGAACCCACAAGGTTTTACTTTCCCGGGCTCAGGGCAGCCATATGCCTTTAAGGTGCTGAACCCCATGTTCACCGATGGTCCAATTGCAGCTAATCATCCTGCTTATCACAACGAGAAGTACCTTATTGCCATGCAATCGCAAACTATTAACGACGACAAATGGCTTATTTCACCGCAAATAAAAGTCAATGAATTGTCAACCCTGAAGTTCTTTGCCAAATCTATTTCCAGTGCATGGGGGCTTGAGCGATTCCAGGTTTTAGTGGCAGAAGATGCAGCATCTCAATTTGTTTTTAATGCTGCTGCATTCGAAAAAATATCTGTGGGCGATTACCTTGAAGCCCCGGTTACCTGGACTCCTTTTACTTTTTCCTTGTCAGAATATAATAACAAGGTAGTTCGTTTTGCCATCAGGGGCGTTTCTTACGATAGCTACATGCTCATGATTGATGCCATTGAAGTTAAAAACAGCAGTGAGCAAACCAATGTTCCCGAATTACAGGAAGGTAAAATAGCCATTTATCCCAACCCGGCAAGGGATGTTGTTTATATTAAGGCTCTGGAACAAATCAGTGAAGTGCGGGTTTTCAATATGTCGGGCCAGCTTATAAAAGTGGTTCAACCAAAAACCCTAAATATTTCTGTTGATGTTACTGCTTTTGGCCCCGGAGTTTATCTGTTCCATGTAGTGGCCGGCTCTAATTCGGTTGTTGTTAAAACCCAAATTGTTAAATAATAATTGTTGTTAAATGGTTTTTCCCTGTAAATCTTAGTCGGTTTTATGCTTTAAGATTTACAGGGAATAGTATTGTAATTATTTTTAACAAGCCATTTGCAAAAAGTAAGCGTTCCTGTGCGCTAACATTTTATCTCAGGCGACCATCAGCATTCTTCTTTGTACTTATATGATGAATGCATGACTTCTGTCATATAAATTGTTAATTTGTTACTGATATTACCCAAAGTAATATGTCATAAATGT
>CALEUX010000070.1 GCA_937920475.1 uncultured Marinilabiliaceae bacterium | reverse complement strand
TTAATAACAGTTTGTTTGATAATAAAAGAGGGTGTCTCAAAAGTCAGAGACACCCTCTTTTTATTCGTACTCCTACCCGAGTAGTTTTTCAAATACTCAATTTTCAGAGCCTTAAAAAAACTTATGAGACAGCCTCTTTTTGTTTTGAAGGAATAGTTAACTACCCTTATTATTTTACCTGAGGTACATAGCGGTAATGTGGGCCAAATCTTTCAAATGCAGCCCTGTCGAGCATTTCTCTATGGTCGGGGTGAGCTACTGAAATAATTAGGCGTGAGCGCTCCTGCAAGGTTTTTCCATACAGGTTAACAGCGCCAAATTCAGTTACTAACCAATGCATATTTGAGCGAGTAGTAACCACACCAGCTCCTTCCATTAAGGTGGGTGTAATTTTCGATACGCCTTTTGATGTTACAGAAGGCATGGCAATAATTGGTTTTCCTCCTTCGGAGTGACCTGCACCACGAATAAAATCAATCTGACCACCAACTCCTGAATAGTGTGTTGTTCCAATTGAATCGGCGCAAACCTGACCGGTAAGGTCGATAGATAAAGCCGAGTTAATAGCAGTTACTTTGTGGTTTTTACGAATTACATGAATGCCGTTTGTATGAGCAACGTCCATCATGGCCACCAATGGGTTGTCATCAATAAAATCGTAAAGAGCCTGTGAACCCATCAGGAACGAGGCAACAATTTTACCTTTGTCAATTTGTTTTCTTTTCCCTGTAACAACACCCTTTTCAATAAGTGGCAATAAACCATCCGAGAACATTTCGGTATGGATACCTAAGTCCTTATGGTTACCTAATTCTGCCAAAACTGCATTAGGAATACCACCAATACCCATCTGAAGACAAGCACCATCCTCAACCAAAGCCGCCACATTGCTACCAATGGCCTTTTCAATGTCTGAAAGTGGTGCATTATGGTGAATGTACAAGGGTTCATCATGTTCAACAAATATATCAATCTCTTTGGTACTAACCATGGCATCACCCCATGCACGTGGAACATACTTGTTAACCTGTGCAATTACAATATCTGCATTTTCAATGGCAGCCAAAGATGCATCAACAGAAGTTCCAAGTGAAACAAACCCGTGTTTGTCGGGAGGTGAAACCTGTACCATGGCCACATTAACTTTCAGGTAACCTTGACGAATTAATTTTTGTGTTTCACTCAGAAAAACAGGAATGTAATCGGCATAACCTGCCTGAGTAGCTTTGCGAACGTTTCCACCCACAAAGAAAGACTCCAACTGAAAAATCCCTTCAAACTCAGCATCAGCATAAGGACAAGGACCCTCGGTGTGAATGTGCTGAATTTTTACATCGGTAAATTCTTTGTTGCGACCACGCGCAACCATGGCTCTGATGAGTGCGTGTGGAGTAACAGCCACACTGCTTAAGTGTATCCGGTCGCCCGACTTGATGACTTTCACTGCCTCTTCGGCTGTAACTGACTTGTAACCCATTTGAAACTGTTTTATGTTATTTTATATTATCCTTGAAAAACGGTGCAAAATTACAATTTAATAACCATTTAGCACTACAATCCAATCTGTTTAATATCACCTTTTCAGTTAAATAGCGTATGTTTTTAAACATTTATCGTTAAAAGATGTTGTGCTATCAAAATCTTGCATTTCAGAATATGAGCTCTAAAAAATTGTCGGATATACGCCAGAACTATTCAAAAGGTTTTTTAAACATTCTGGATTTAAACCCGGAACCCATTAAACAATTGGAAATTTGGATTAATGATGCCATTTCCGTGGAGCACCCCGAACCTTCGGCCATGCAGTTGTCGACCGTTGATGCTGATGGCCGGCCGCATTCGCGCGTAGTGTTGCTAAAAGGAATAGAAGCTCAGAATTTGCTGTTTTATACCAACTACAACAGCCATAAAGGGAAAGATTTGGAGCAGAACTCGAAAGTAGCAGTGCTTTTTTTCTGGCCTTTGCTTGAACGCCAGGTGCGTGTAGAAGGCACTGCCAGTAAAGTTGCAGATGTGCAATCTGATTTATACTTCGCATCCCGGCCACGCGAAAGTCAGATTGGCGCCTGGGCCTCGCCTCAAAGCGCGGTAGTGAGCTCACTGGCCGAGTTGGAACAGCGTTATAAAAAAACTGAAAATCAGTTTAAAGGCTGCGATATTCCTCGTCCTCCGCACTGGGGTGGTTATTCCATAAACCCCGATTATTTTGAATTCTGGCAGGGGCAACCGGGGCGTATGCACCATCGGCTTTGCTATCGGCACCAGGAGAATAAATGGAGAATAGAACAGTTAGCGCCCTGAATCAGCCCTTTGTTAACGCATGGAATACATCCTCGAGCGATTGCTGTTTCTGCATCATTTCAAGAATTACCAGATTGTTATTCACTGCCAATCGGAATAACTCAGGCCGCAAATCGGTTCCCTGTCGCGAAGAGAGTCTCCATCCTTTTGCTGTTTCGTTGATGTTTTCTATTCCGGCAATCGATAGCAAAAGCTCGGGTGCAATTTTACGGTCAAATTCTACTTCAACTACTTGTTCGTCTTTTAAGTTTAAATTTTCAAGCTCATCGGGCCGGGCGTCAGCAACAATTTGGCCGTTATGAATGATTATAACCCTTTCGCAAATGGCTTTTACTTCCTGCATAATATGGGTTGATAACAAAACTGTTTTCGATTGACCCACTTCTTTAATTAAATTGCGAACCCCCGATATTTGGTTTGGGTCTAAGCCTGTGGTGGGCTCGTCTAAAATAAGCACTTCCGGGTCGGGCAGTAAAGCTTGGGCTAATCCCACCCGTTGGCGGTACCCTTTTGATAAAGCCCCTATTTTTTTATGGCGCTCAGGTTCAAGCCCTGTGCTCTCAATCATTTCGTCAACACGCTTGCGAATGTTTTTAATTTTATAAACCGCCCCAATAAAGTGAAGATATTCTGAAACATACATATCCAGGTAAAGCGGGTTGTGTTCGGGCAAATAGCCAATTTTGTGTCGGAAAGAAATATCCTGGTCTGTTACGTCCAATCCGCAAACACTTACTTTGCCCGACGAAGCAGGTAAAAAACCGGTTAAAATTTTCATCATGGTTGACTTGCCTGCACCGTTGGGGCCAAGAAACCCAACAACCTCGCCACTTTTAATGTTGAACGACACATTTTTCAGCGCCTGTTGTGCTCCATAAAAGCGGGAAACTTCTGAAACAGATATGGACATGTTGCTTTTTTTGCCCTAAAGTTATTAATTTTATTAAAAGAGAGGATAATTTAGCACTCTCAACAAACGCTATTAACGAATTACAATATATGCCCAATAAAATAAACAACCTGTTGTTTTGCCAGAATCTTTTCCGGTATCAGCGCAATCCGTCCATTGAAGTTGAAATTGGAAATGTTAAACTTGGCGGGAATCATCCTGTGCGTCTGCAATCGATGACCACAACCAACACGCTTGACACTGCTGCTACCGCCAGCCAATGCATCCGTATTTTTAAAGCAGGTGGCGAACTGGTTCGCATAACCACTCAGGGACGAAGAGAAGCGTCTAATCTGGGACCTATTAAGCAAGCACTACGCCAACGCGGTTTTAATTTTCCCCTGGTGGCCGACATTCATTTCAACCCGAGTGCCGCTGCTGTAGCTGCTACTTTGGTTGAGAAAGTACGCATCAATCCCGGTAATTTTGCCCATGGCGCCAAAAAGTTTCGTGAAATTGAGTATTCTGATGAAACCTATAACCAGGAAGTTGAAGAAATTCGGGAAAAATTTCTGCCTTTCCTAAATCTGTGTAAAGAGTATGGAACGGCTTTGCGCATTGGTGTTAACCATGGCAGCCTCTCCGACCGTATTATGGCCCGTTATGGCGACACGCCCCTGGGAATGGTGGAATCGTGTATGGAGTACCTGCGCATATGCCGCGATGAAAACTTTAACCGGGTAGTATTGAGCATTAAATCAAGTAATACACGTGTTATGGTTCATACTGTCAGACTTTTAAATGCTACCATGAAATCCGAGGGTATGAATTTCCCGCTACATTTGGGCGTTACCGAAGCCGGTAGTGGCGAAGATGGCAGAATTAAATCGGCTGTTGGAATTGGCGCTTTACTGGCCGATGGCTTGGGCGATACCATACGCGTTTCATTAACCGAAGACCCTGAATTTGAAATTCCGGTTGCCCGCCAGCTTAAAGAACATTTTGATACATTTATAACCCATCCACCCATAAACCCGGTTTCAGCCAATGGTTATTTCCCTTACGAATACCACAAGCGCGAATCGCATAGTGTGGCCGGCTTTGGAGGGAACCAATTGCCTGCTGTGGTATTAGATGCAAGGGGGCACAATAATATTCCTCCGTCGGTCATGATTCCGGAGGCTATTATTATTGATAATGAAAAAGTTAATCTGCCCACTGAGTACTCCAATGTTGTTAAGATTATTCCTGCCGGATTTTATGATTATTCTTCAGCGGCCGGGCAGAGTCTTCCGCTATTTAGTGCAGAAACCTTACCACATAAAGAAGATATAAGAACATTGGTGCTACAAATTTGCTATGAGCATTTAACCAACGATGTTGTGGCATTTTTGAAAAGCAATCCAAATGTTGTAATACTACTTGAAACCCGCCATGTAAATGGCATTGCCGAACAGCGTGCCTTCTTTTTATGGCTGCTCGAAAACAACCTCACTCATCCGGTAATTATTCAGCGAATTTATCAGCATAATAATATAGCTACATTTCAGATTGCCGCTGCTGCCGACACCGGGCTTCTTTTTTTGGATGGTTTTGGCGATGGCCTTTCCATTGCTGCTCCCAACATCGATTTAAATGCAAATATTGAAACCCACTTTGGCATTTTACAAGCGGCCAGAGTGCGATTTTCAAAAACCGAGTTTATCTCCTGTCCCGGATGTGGTAGAACTTTATTTGATTTACAAACTACTACCGTAAAAATCAGAGAGCGTACCTCCCACCTTAAAGGGCTTAAAATTGCAATTATGGGTTGTATCGTTAACGGAATTGGGGAAATGGCTGATGCTGATTATGGTTATGTGGGTGCTGGTCCAGGAAAAATATCATTGTTTAAAAACCGTGAACTGGTAATGAAAAACCTGCCCGATTCGGAGGCTGTAGAGCATTTAGTTAATCTGATAAAAGAAGGTGGGCACTGGATGGAACCATGAATCGTTTTGGTTGATACAGAAATTGATCTATTTTTATCAAACAATTAGAACAAAATAATTCATTTCGTAAGTGTTAATTTTGCATTGACGCAAAGGATTTTATAAATTGCATTATTGTTTTGAACCTTCAATAAACAAAAAAATGAAGCAACTCCTACTATTGTTGATTGTTGCGCTGCCATTTGTTTCACTGGCAGAAAGTCTGGAAATTAAAGGCACCTATCAGGGCGAAAACCTGTATGTTAAAAATCCGTTCGCAGCCTCAGGCGTTGGCTTTTGTGTTTATGAAGTTACTGTTAACGGCATGACTACCACCGATGAAATCAATTCAAGTGCCTTTGAAATTGATTTGTCGATATTTGGGTTCCGTATTGGCGAGCAAATTACTGTTGCCATCAATTATAAAGATGGTTGCACCCCAAGAGTTTTAAATGCTGATGTTCTGAGCCCCAGAGCTACATTTGAAGTTCTGGAAATCAATATTGAAGATGGAAAGCTGGTATGGACAGCCCGCAATGAATCAGGCTCGCTGCCATATTACATTGAGCAATTCAGATGGAATAAGTGGGTTACCATTGGGGAAGTTGCCGGAAAAGGAACCCCTGGCGCTCACCGCTACACCGTACCATTAAGGTTTCATTCGGGCGATAATCGTTTTAGAATACGACAAACCGATGTTCAGAAAAAGATTAAATATTCAGCCGAAGTAACCCACCGCAGTTCTAATCCCCCTGTTGCTTACACCATTTCAGTTGGCGGAAACGAGATTGTTTTTTCACAACCAACCATGTACGAAGTTTACGATGGCTACGGGCGTATTGTTTTTAAAGGTTTTGGCGAAAGAGTGCGCATTGGCTCTTTAGAAAAGGGTCGATACTACCTGAATTTCGATAATAAACTGGATTATTTTATTAAGCGATAGCCAATTACAAAATCAATTTTCCCGAAGCAGTAAAATAAAGCTTCATAGCAGACCAACATTAATGGTCGGAGTTCGACAAGTCTCGCAAAGAGCCTGTATAATAACACCTTGCGATTTATTGTTAATGGAATAGCATAAACCTTTGTTTTTTAATCAAATTATTCCGAAAATTCGTTAATCCAAAAATCTTTCGTAACAATCTGTTAATCTGAGTTAAGTATAATTTAATGCTCCTAATATCTGTTTTTTTTTAATAAAAGATTAACTTTGGCTTTCGTCAAAAATTGTGTTTTTTCATTTTTGGCCTGGATTTTAAATCATTATGTTTATGGCAAAAATTATTGCTTTAGCAAATCAAAAAGGGGGAGTAGGAAAAACTACCACAGCCATCAATCTGGCAGCCAGTTTAGCAGTTTTAGAATACAACGTGCTGGTGGTTGATGCAGACCCACAGGCAAATGCCACGTCGGGCCTGGGCTTTGACCTTAAAGAAATCGAAAACAGCATTTACGAATGTATCATCGATAAAGTTGACCCCAAAACAGCTGTCCTCAAAGGAGAGATTGACCACCTGTACGTGCTGCCTTCGCATATCGATTTGGTTGGTGCCGAGATTGAAATGCTGAACATGCCCAACCGCGAATATGTGCTGAAAGAAGTACTTGAAAAAATTCGTGCCGACTATGATTTTATCCTCATTGATTGTTCTCCATCGTTAGGCCTTATTACTGTAAACGCTCTAACTGCTGCCGATTCGGTAATGATTCCGGTACAATGCGAGTATTTTGCTCTTGAGGGACTTGGAAAACTTCTGAATACCATTAAAATTATACAAAACCGGCTTAATCCCGATTTGGAAATTGAAGGATTTTTACTCACCATGTACGATTCACGCTTACGCCTTTCAAACCAGGTGGTAGAAGAAGTGCAGACGCATTTTCAGGATATGGTTTTTGAAACACTGGTTACACGTAACATTAAACTCAGCGAAGCGCCCAGTTACGGAAAAGCCGTTGTTATGTATGATGCTGCCTCCAAAGGAGCTCTCAACTACCTGAATTTGGCAAGAGAATTGCTGCAAAAAAACAATATGACAAAAATTGACAATAAGGATAAAATCCTGAAGAAATAATTACCTTTTTATAATAAGTGATGACAAAAAAAAGTGTATTGGGACGTGGCCTTGGGGCGTTAATTGACAATACTGAAGAGGTTACCAGAACCAGACCTTCTGCTTCAATTACAGAAATTGAGGTTAGTAAAATTGAGGGGAATCCTTGGCAACCACGTACCAGATTTGACGAAGAAAAATTAAGCGAGCTGGCAATCTCCATAAAGGAGTTGGGTATTATTCAGCCGCTGACACTTAGAAAAATTGATAACGACCGGTTCCAGATTATTGCCGGCGAACGCCGTTTTCGTGCAGCTAAACTAGCCGGCCTTGAAAAAGTTCCCGCTTATGTTCGCTTAGCCGAAGACGATATAATGCTTGAAATGGCATTGGTTGAGAATATCCAACGCGAAGACCTCGACCCAATT
Organism: uncultured Marinilabiliaceae bacterium; assembly: GCA_937920475.1. GTDB lineage: Bacteria > Bacteroidota > Bacteroidia > Bacteroidales > Marinilabiliaceae > CALEUX01. Next base: position 6,341 of record CALEUX010000070.1, on the reverse strand, counting down.
GAGATTGCCATTAGTTACCAACGCTTAATGGATGAGTGCAATCTTACCCAGGAAAGCATGTCTGAAAGGGTTGGCAAAAAACGTTCAACCATTGCCAATTACCTGCGTCTATTAAAATTGCCAGCCGAAATTCAGCTTGGACTACGCGAGAAACAAATATCCATGGGGCATGCCAGAGCCATTATTAATGTGGAAGACCCTGCATTGCAACTCATGATTTTTGAACAAACCATTAAGCACGATTTTTCAGTGCGTAAAGTGGAAGAGGTGGTTCGAAAACTGGCTGAACAACCAGCTGTTAATGAACCGAAATCACCAACCCCGGCTTCGCCCGAATATGAGCAATTGAAAAATCAGCTTTCAAGTTTCTTTAAAACCAACATTCAGTTTTCGAGAGATGACAATGGCAAAGGAAAAATCATCATTCCTTTCCGTTCTGATGAGGAGCTTGAGAAAATAATCAATATTCTTGATAAAGCCAATTCCTGAATATTTGTTTGAAACGCATACAATCTGCAGGTGGGAGAAAAAAAAATCAGACTGTGCCTTGTGGCCATATTGCTTGGTTTGAACTTTACATTAAAGGCTCAAACAAAAGATACTATTCCGGTTTTTACACCTGTTGAAGTACCCGAAATTACTGAAGAAGTTAGATATCACTCACCCCATAAAGCCAGCATTTATTCAGCAGTATTTCCGGGATTGGGGCAAATCTACAACCGTAAATACTGGAAATTACCATTACTCTATGGAGGAATTGGCGGACTGGGGTATGCGATTCATTTCAACAGTAAGTATTACAATATTTACAGAAGCGCTTACCGCGATTTTCTTATACGCGACCCGGGAAATATGAGTTATGTTGAGCTTATTCCTCCCGGACTTTCCGTTGACGATGTGCACACAGTTTATGCCCAGTGGTTTCAGCGGGCCTTGGAAAACAAGAAACGATATTATAAAAGATATCGAGATATGAGTTATATTGGCATGGCTGCACTTTACTTTATTAACATTATCGATGCCAGTATCGACGCACACTTCTATAATTTCGATATCAGCGATGACCTTTCATTCAGAGTAGAACCAACCTTTTTACAACCCAACCCTGATACCGGCGGAGCATTGGGATTACAAATAAAATTTCGATTTTGACCATTTGCCCGTTTCGTTGTATTTTTGTGTTTTGTTGATTTTTGTGGCCGTTTTATAACCTGTTTTCAAAAATACCGTATTAACTTGAAAACGAAACCAAGCCAGTGACCATCAACTGAAACCATTACCGACAAACGAGTTAACTAAATTATTAAAAAGATGAAGAAGATTTTACTGCTTTTTACCTTGACAGGATGCCTCAGTATGGGCTATGCGCAGAATGAAGAAATTGAAGAGCTTGAATTCCTCGAAGAAAAAGCCGCTTACGAAACCAATCTTGATAGTTTAGTGAACTTATGGCATTTACGTTCAAGTGTTACTGATTTAGTAGTGGATTCTATTTCCGAGGCAGCTGAGCGATTGTATGAAGAGTTGCCCGACTCGGTTTATATTGCACGATTAGCAGCCATTAATTCTCCCATTCATTTCCCATTCAACAGCCAGGTAAAGTCCTACATTAAACTCTACACGCAACGGCGACGCGAGCAGGTTGAAAATATGCTTGGCTTATCAGAATACTATTTCCCAATATTTGAAGAAGCCCTGGATGCCAAAAACATGCCCATGGAGCTAAAATACCTTCCAATTATTGAATCGGCTCTTAACCCGAGAGCACTTTCAGGAGCGGGGGCTTCGGGCATTTGGCAGTTTATGTATTACACCGGGAAACGTTACGGCCTTGAAATTAACTCATATGTTGATGAACGTCGCGACCCTGTTAAAGCCAGTCTGGCAGCAGTTGATTTTTTACACGACCTGTATAAAATTTATGGCGACTGGCATCTGGTAATTGCAGCATACAATTGTGGACCCGGCAATGTTAACAAGGCCATACGCCGCTCGGGTGGCAAACGCGATTTCTGGGAAATTTATTACCGCTTGCCCAAGGAAACACGGGGATATGTTCCTGCATTTATTGCTGCCGCTTATACGATGACTTACGCCCGCGAGCACGATTTTGTTACCAAACCATCCTTTTTACCCATTGCCACTGATACCATTATGGTTGGCCAACCCCTGCACTTTAGTCAAATAGCCGAGGTTATGCAAATACCTGTGGAGATTATCCGCGAACTCAACCCACAATACCGACGCGATGTAGTGCCTGCAAAAGATAAAGCTTATCCGTTGCGTTTGGCATTCGACCATTCAACTGTTTTTGCTTCCCTGGAAGATTCTATATTTAAACACCGACGCTACCATTTCTTTCCTGATAATAAATTGGTAGTGTTACCTTCAGATGCCCGTCATGCGGTTGTTTCGCCTGCCGGTCGGGAAGGCATACATTACACAGTAAAAAGTGGCGATGCTGTTGGGTTAATTGCCGGTTGGTTTAATGTTTCATCTTCTGATTTAAGATACTGGAATAATATCAACGGAAATTTAATCAGAGTGGGCCAGCGTTTAGTGGTTTATGTGCCAAAAGACAAAGCCGCCCATTATCAGAATATCGCCAATTCGCGCATGGGACGTTCATCTGCCCCCAGTACGTTTAGTTCTGCCCCACCTGCCAGCATTCAGGCCAATCTGTCAGATACCGACTATATTTACCATACTGTTCGGTCAGGTGAAAACTTGTGGACTATTGCCCAGAAATATCCAGGTGTTACCAACGAGGACATTTTGCGACTTAACAACATTACCGATGCCAGCAAACTCAAACCCGGCCAAAAATTAAAAATTAAACCGCGCTCGTAATTTCTGACAAAAAGACCCTTTCATTGCATTGGCAAACTTTTTGTGGATAGTTCAGGGAATTTAAAAACTTAAAGCTATGTTCACATCACCATTATTTATAATTTTCATTGTATTTATGCTGCTGAGCTGGATTGTGAGCGCTCAGCTGAAAAGCCGCTTTAGAAGGTATTCCGAAACACCTTTGCAGAGCGGCTTGTCGGGCAGAGATATTGCAGAACGGATGTTGCGCGATAACGGCATTTACGATGTAAAAGTGCTGTCGGTACCTGGCCAGTTATCCGACCATTACAACCCGGTTAATAAAACTGTTAATCTCAGTCCTGAAGTGCATAACGGCCGTAACGTTGCTGCCGCCGCTGTAGCTGCCCACGAGTGCGGACATGCCGTTCAACATGCCAAAGCTTACGCTCCATTGCAAATGCGTTCAGCTCTGGTTCCAATTCAGAATGTAAGCGCTAAAATGCTTAACATTATTTTTATCACCATGTTTTTAGGTGCAATAATGCTGCCTAATATTATTTCGTTCGATTTGGCCTTGTTAATTATAATTGGCTGTTATTCGGTATTTACATTGTTTGCTTTTATTACCCTGCCAGTTGAATTTAATGCCAGTCAGCGCGCATTGGCATGGCTATCGACCAGTGGCATAACTTATGGTAAGGGCCACGAGCAGGCAAAAGATGCATTAAAATGGGCTGCAATGACTTATGTAGTTGCCGCTTTATCGGCATTGGTTACTTTGGCTTATTATGTGATGATTTTCTTAGGCCGCAGAGATTAAGCCTTACATATTGAACAAAAGGCTACAAAAGGGCCATTAGATAAAATATATTAAAAACGCAAAGCTAAAAATTCAGGCTTTGCGTTTTTGTTTTTAGGGGCCATTCATAAATATTTTAAATAAATTGTATCTTTATTGGATGAACCTATTTCCTAATCCTTAGCCTACTAACAATTATGACACGCGAAGAACGTCTTCGATATTGCAAAGTATGTAATCACCAGCAATTTGACCTGAAAAAAGGAGTAATTTGTGGATTAACCAATGAAAGAGCCGAGTTTAATGGTATTTGTGAATCATATTCTGAGAACACCCTACAAAAGGAAAAGTATGTAGTGAAAAAACAGAGTTTGAAATAATTGATAAAACGGCCCCCATCGAAAAAAGATTTCTTAATTACTTCCTCGATTTTATTTTCTTATTGGTTTTTTCTTTCTTATTGGGGATGATGCTTGCCGTTATGTTCGCCATATTTGCACCTTCTTTACTTGATTATTTTGATTCTGACAACCGATTAATTGAATACCTTTTTGGTTTTATTGCATGTATGATATACTATTCAACGTTGGAAGTTACAACAGGGCGCACACTGGCAAAATTTGTTACCCGAACAAAAGTAGTTGACGAAAACGGTAATACACCAGGTTTTACAACGATATTAGCTCGGTCGGCATGCCGGTTTATTCCATTTGAACCGTTCTCATTTCTGAGTGGAGAAAATTCAGGCTGGCACGATAGGATTTCTAAAACCAGAGTTATTGAGGTGTAAATAGACACTCGGGTTAATTGATTAAGACAACCCTTTTTAAATAACTAACAAATTATATACTCGTTAGGAAAAGCCATATATACATTTTATTTACAAGATTATATCTTTAAAATTCTGACTCCATGGAAACCCAATTATTGAGAAACCCTGAAATCTTACCTTCAGAGGAAGTTTTACAGGATGTTCTAAAAAACAGTTTCCCGGTATATATCGAACTTATTAAAGCCATTACAAACAACACTTTGGGGCTGGTGCCCGAATGGCATTATTACAACGATGGCAAAGCCTGGTTGTGTAAAGTTGTTTTTAAAAAGAAAACCATTTTCTGGCTATCTGTTTGGGAACAGTATTTTAAAATTGCCTTTTACTTTACCGAAAAGCATTGTGAGGGAATTGCATCGCTCCCCATTGACGGAGTTATTAAAGAGCAATTCAGCAAAAGCAAACCAATTGGCAAATTATTGCCTCTTGTTATTAACATTACTGATGGCAGTCAGTTAAACGATACTTTAAAAATTATAGAATTTAAAAAGAGCTTAAAATAGGCCGATTTATGCGAACAGCACTTATTATAGGAGCCACCGGACTTACAGGCTCAAAACTTTTGGACTTATTGCTCCGATGCACTGAGTACGATAAAGTAGTTGCATTTACAAAACGCCCTTTGAGCTTAGCCCATGAAAAACTGGAGCAGCACATTATTGATTTCGATAATTTAAACGCTATCAAGCATTTGATTAAAGGCGATGATTTCTTTTGTACCATTGGAACAACCATAAAAAAAGCAGGCTCCCAAGAGGCTTTTACGAAAGTTGATTATATCTATCCGCGAGAGTTTGCATTACTGGCACAAGAGAATAATGTTGGCCAATTCCTGATAATTACCTCCATTGGGGCCAATGAAAATTCCAAAAATTTCTATCTCAGAACCAAAGGACAAATTGAGGCATTCTTAAGGCAGGTTCCGTTTAAGTCGGTAGCAGTATTGCAACCATCGTTATTACTTGGAGATAGAGGTGAATTCAGACTGGCTGAAAAAATGGGAGCTGCAATTAGCAAAGTACTATCCTTCTTTTTAGTGGGCCGTTTAAAAAAGTACAAGCCCATAAAAAGCGATATTGTAGCCCAAGCCATGATTAGCATTGCTTTACAAAACCAGAAAGGCTTCCACATTTATCCCTCCGACCAGATTAAAAAGCAAGCTTTAGGCTACATACTCCACAAAATAAATCCCAACAATTAACGACCAAAAACTCTGGTACCAAAAATGAATTTTTCGTTCCACCAGGGATCAAAAATGGATGTAATGGTTACGCCTTTGGTTGATGAGGCATGAATAAATTCGTTATTCCCCAAATAGATTCCGGAGTGGGTTATAAAACGATTGGTTTTATAGGAACGCACAAAAAAAACCAGATCGCCCTTTTTAAGTTGGCTAATCTGGTCAATTATTTTACCATAACGAGCCTGCTCTTCGGAATTGTGAGGCAATTGAATTCCATGCGATTTAAAAACGGTAAACAATAAACCCGAGCAATCCATACATTTTTTAGTTGTTCCACCCATACAATGCTTCACGCCCAAATAATTTCTGGCAGTTTTAATAATATCATCGGCATTAGTATTTCCAACCTTAAGAGGTTTCTCTACTCCTGCCTCCTTGAAAGCCTTCAATTGTTTGATCTCGGTAGAACTAGCAACCTGATTAACAGTCTGTCCATTATACACATTTTTGGAACACGAGGCTATAAACACCATCAAGCTAAAGAATAGTATTACAATTTGTTTTTGGCTAATCGTTTTAAATTTCAACATCCCTTAAAAATTAATTATTAAGCAAATTGGGCTATTCTCCAGAATTATGCCCAAAAAAATTACCCATTGATTTTCTGCAATATAAATAGGTTTTCTGATAATCAAAATTCCTAAATGCAAAGAAAT
>CALEUX010000069.1 GCA_937920475.1 uncultured Marinilabiliaceae bacterium | reverse complement strand
CGACATTAACTTTACCAAAAAACTCATCGTTCGTTATATTTCCACCAATCAGTGGCTGAATCAGTTTGTTCCACTCATTTTGGTTGAACTTAAAGGCGTTACTTTGGCGCTTTTGTTGAATAAACTTGATTCTTCCGGCCTGATGTCTTTCGTCATTGCTCATCATAGCGCCAATCATGGGCCTGAGTGCCTCAAAATTTTCAACTGGTTGCAATTCTATTCGTTTGATTATATGCCAGCCAAAGGGTGTGCGTATTGGTTCCGAAATGTCGCCATCTGATTTTAGGCTAAAGGCTGCCGTTGTAAATTCAGGAACAATATCATTAAGTCCGAAAGGTTGCATTATACCACCGTTTGATGCACTATGGGCATCGCCCGAGTGCAGTTTGGCCATTTCGGCAAAATCGGCCCCATTTTTTAACAAGCGATATACAGAATCAATGGAAGCTTTGGCAGCAGCATCTATTTCGGGGGTTGGCTGCTGATTGAAAACCTTCATAATGTGGGCAACCTTAATTTTACCGGGATTAGGAATGTTTTCGTGAACTTTAAGTAAATGATAACCAAAAACGGTTCGTACAACCGATGATATTTCGCCCGGCTGTGTGCTAAAGGCTGCTTTTTCAAACGGATAGACCATCTGAAATGCAGTGAAATATCCAAGCTTGCCTTGATTTTGACGGGCCGATGGGTCTTCTGAATACTTGACAGCAATTGCGTTAAAATCTTCTCCCTTAACAATTAATTCACGCAATTCATGAATTCTGTTCCATGCTTTTAGTGTATCGGCAGGCGTTGGATTTTGGGGAAACCTCGCAAGAATATGACTGGCATTAACCATTCGGGTCATATGGTGGTAGGCTTCGCGCGCCGATAGTTCAATGGCGGTAGAATCAATTAAATAAGATTCGGCCAGCTCGTTGCGGTATTTGGTAAATTCCGAAATAAAATCGGGTAATGTATCCAATCCTTCATTTATGGCCTCAACCACTTTTAATTTGTAGTTAATAAATCGCTGCGAGAATTGCTCAGGAGTCTCATTAAAACCGGGTAAATGCTTGTTTTTGTTATAAATATGCCAAAACTCACCAGCCGTAAACTTGTGTGAGCCAATGGTCAGTATAGTATCATCCTTTTGAGAAAAGACTAATAATGAAATGCTGCTTATTACTAAAACCGCAAAAATTTTTTTAAACTTCATTGTAATATTCATAATTAATGCTCTATTAACAACTGTTACCTCAAATAAGATTGGCTTATTTAATTGAGCCTGATAAATATTGTGACTGCTAACCCTGACAAAAAAGTCTGAAAAATTAATCATTTTAGAACTTTGTTGCAATTTTTTTATTGTTATGAATCTATTGGTCATAAGCTGAATGGTTGTTTTTCAGATAATTGCCTGTTGGTGCTTTTAAATAATAGTGTGAATTGTGTTGCCGTTTAATTAAAAAATGCAGAGGATTTTTGGACTAAATATAATTCAATTGCTAAAATCTCTCATAAATTCGCCTTTTTAGCCAATTTTTACCATCTTTATAAACGATGACGTAAGATAATTATTGGTTTGTTAAAATCCCCACAACAATGCAACGCGTTACATGGTCTCATTATCTTAAACTATGTTTTTTCTTTTTTATTCTGCTGAATGGCCGTCAGGTTATTAATTCCCAGAATGATGTTATGATGCAGGCATTTTATTGGGATGTTCCGGTTGACGATATTAACCGGAACGGCACCTGGTGGGACTCACTGGCAGTAAAGGCCAATGACCTAAAAAGCGCTAGCATTACAGCACTATGGGTGCCATCGCCCGCCAAAGGGAATTGGGGAATCTGGGATATGGGTTATGGCATTTACGACCATTACGACCTGGGTAATTATTTTCAGAAAGGTAGCATTGAGACCCGTTTTGGGAGCCGCAACGAATTAAGCCGCATGATGGCTGCCATGCACGATACTACCGGAGGAAAACCACGAATAGAGTTAATTGCCGATATTATTCTGAATCACATTTATGGATCCGACGAAAATATGGAACCCAATCCTGCAGTGAAAGGTTATGTATTCGACGAGGCATTTCGTCATGGTAAACAGTTTGTTCCATATCCTGCCAATGAAATTATCTGGGTGATTCCCAATGCAAAACCCGGAAATTACCATATTATAATAAAGGGTTATCATCATAATTTTTCCTTGCCTGTTGAAATGCGTGGGTACGATTTTCAAATTGATTACAATGGGCAAGGTTTTTCTGATAATTACATGTGGGAACTGGAACCTAATAACGGCTTAGGTCAGTTCAATAAGGTACTTTTTTCGGGAATTACCTGCCGGGGTTTTGTTCATTATCAGAATGATGTGGATGAATACATGATTCGTGTTGATTCGGTTTCGGATATTCGGATGAGGTTAACGGCTCGTGAAATTTCAGGAGGAAATTGGGTGTGGAGCGACCAAACACGCGGCTTATATCCATTTGAAATATGGTATGATGGTAAAAATATAGCCGAAACCAGTTTGCAGGCTCATACAGCCACTGGCATAAAGTATCCTGAGCATACCGGTTTGGGTGAGCCAAACTATTCCTGGAATTTTTCCCATTTTCATCCTTCTGACGGGCAGGACTGGCTTGGAGACTGGGGCACCGACGATGAAATTATCAGCAATACCAAGGGATATGGAAACGATTTGAATACCTTTTCTGAAGAGGTGCAACACCGCATGAACGATTGGGGTAAATGGCTGGTTAATGAAGTTGGTTTTGATGGATTTCGGCTCGATTTTGTGCGGGGTTTTCAGGAATCCTATGCTGCTAGTTGGGTGGATAATCTTCCAAAAAACGATGGTAATCAGCGGTTTGTTGTGGGTGAATATTGGGGAAATGCTCGCCGGATTCATCAATGGGTAAATACCATGGCCGATTTAGGGGCTCATGTTAATGCCTTTGATTTTCCACTTAAAAGTGTGCTTACAGATATGTGCAACGGCAATACCGACTTCGACATGAATGTACTCAATTATGCTGGTATGGTGCGCAACAATTCCAATCACCATTTACCCGGCACCAACGTTGTTACTTTTTTGGAAAACCATGATACCGGCAAGGAGCATGATAAGTGGGTAACCAAAGATTGGCATTTGGGTTATGCTTACCTTTTAACCCATGAAGGGCGACCTTGTATTTTTTACCCTCACTTTTACGGCGTTAAACTGGAAGATTATCACTACAAAAACGAATCGGTTAAAATCCCGGTTGAACTTGGAGAAGAGATACGGAAGTTAATCTTTATCAGAAATACCTATCTTGATGGAACGCTTGAAGTATTAAGTCAAACCGGGAACCCTTTTCCCAATGTGGATACCAAAAATGTATATGTGGCACGAAGGCAGGGAAATGGACATAAAAAAGGAGCTATTATTGTGATAAACAACAGCAACGAATCAAAAGGTTTATGGGTTGATGCCACTCCTTCGGGTTGGAATAGCTTTAATAACAAAAAACTGGTAAACGCTTTTAACAGCAGCGGTTTTACGCGCGTTGCCGCCGATGGACGGGTTTGGCTAGAGGCACCTGCACGTGGATGCACCATTTATGTTTTAGAAGAAGATTTTGTGGCATATACCCGGTAGATTTTTAAGTTATCAATTTTAATTAGCTATTTAATAAAATATGAAAGTGCTTTTTATTGGAGGAACCGGAAATATCAGCTCAGCTGTTAGCCGGTTATTTGTGCAAAATGGCGTTGAATTATTTCACTTAACTCGCGGAAATCAAAATCCGGTTGAGGGAGTGGTAAACATTCGGGGTGATATTAAGGATGTGCCTTCTGTTAAACAAATATTACAGCAGCACCAGTGGGATGTTGTGGTGAACTGGATTGCATTTGTTCCCGAAGACGTTGAAACTGATTATTTATTGTTTAAAGGCAAAACCCGGCAGTATATTTTCATCAGTTCTGCTTCGGCTTATCAAAAGCCTGCACTGTCGGGGCCAATTACTGAATCAACTCCTCTCAACAATCCTTATTGGGACTATTCGCGCAATAAAATTGCCTGCGAGGAACTTTTGATGAAATATTACCGCGAAGATGGGTTTCCTGTTACCATCGTTCGTCCATCGTTAACATACAATACGGTAATTCCTTTGCCCATAGCTGCTTTTAAGGAATATACCACGGTTGACAGGATAAAAAAGGGATTGCCGGTAGTGGTTCCCGGCGATGGAACTTCGCTATGGACCATCACTCATGCAGCCGATTTTGCCGAGGCATTTTATGGCATATCGGGCGATATGCGTTCAATAGGTGAAGCCTTTCATATTACTTCAGATGAAGCCATGCCCTGGAATTACTATTATGAAATGGTTGCAGCAGCATTGGGTGTTAAACCCAATTTGGTTCATATTCCATCCGATTGGTTGGTGCGTTACTCAAAAAAATATAATGGACCCGATTTACAAGGCACTTTACTGGGCGATAAATCGCACAGCGCAGTATTCGACAATTCAAAAATTAAGCGGTTTGTGCCAGATTTCTCAGCTAAAATACCATTTTCACGTGGTATTGCCGATACTATTAAATGGTTTGAGGCTGATAATAGCCGCCAACAAATCAGTGAAACCAATAACCGCTTTTTAGATGAGGTGATTAGAGATTTTAATAAATTGTTGTAATAGGGTTTTCAGAAAGAGATTTATGAAATGGTAAAAGAAGTTGGGAGACGTTTTTATTGATGATTTTTTTTAGTAATGGTTTCTCTAAAGAATGCTATCTTTCAGCTAATAAAAACAAAGCCTCAGGAGCTTTTTCTGCTCTTTTGAGAAGTAGGTGCTAAAGGATGGTGGTTTTTAATTAATTGATAACCTGATAGTTAATACTCAATAAGCACGGTGAAAAAGCTGTATTTTTTGATTTTGGTTGTTTTGGCGGGTTGCACTCAAAAAGTAACCAACGATAATGATTTACGCAGGAATCAATATGGTAATCCATGCCAGTTGGTAAATTATCATCCGCAGAGATACGTTTGTTACCGAACCAATGCGCCAATAACTATTGATGGTAAAGCCGATGAAATGGTTTGGCAAATAATACCTTGGAATATTGAGTTTTCTGATGTGTTGGGCGAACAAACTTCAAAATCGGCTTACCTTACAAGGGCAAAAATGCTTTGGGATGATGATTACGTTTACATTGCAGCCGAAATGATGGAGCCTCACATCAGGGCTTCGCGCCGGGTTGAGGAAATTACTCTGGATAATCATTTCTCGGTTTTTATTGATATTGAGGGTTCTACTCATAACTATCTCGAATTAACTTTTGATGCTAATGGTTTTTATTATGTGAAAGCATATCAATCAAATAATAAAGCCGGAACGTTTTGGTCTGATGGAAAATCAGCCCAGATTGGCAATGCCATCCACCTTGAAGGTTCATTGAACAATCCTTCTGATGAAGACCATTACTGGAGCCTGGAAATAGCCTTGCCAATACATCAGCTTATTAGTGCCAGAGATTTCTTAGAACCGGATAAAGGCATCCAATGGCGCGTGAATTTTCAACGTACCCAATGGAATGCTACAGTGGTGGATGGCTATTATAAGCAGGTTATTGATTCTGAGTCAGGGTTGGTTTATCCTCCCGAACGTTGGGTTTGGTCACCAGTTGGCGACAATAACGTTCACAAACCTGAGTTGTGGGGATATGTTCAGTTTTCGGAAATCAAAGCCGGTGATGGGCGCGAAGTGTTTGTTTACAACCCAGATGAAGATTTGAAATGGGAATTACGTAACATTTTTTATGCACAACAGCATTTCTATCAGAAGAATGAACGGTATGCCAAACGTTTTGGAGAGTTAAGGCAAGTAGGCTTTATTCCAAAAGCATTGTTGTATAAACCCGAAATGGATGTCAGAGATATTGGTTTTACTGCAAAAGCTCTATCGTTAAATGGGGATGCCATTTGGTTCATTAATCAGGATGGATTGGTTTGGCAGCAGCCAGTGAAATAAGTTTTTATACATTAATTTTAGTAGTTACTAATTCTATAAATTTTAACCCTACCCTTATTATGAAACAGTTGAAATTTGATGAGTTCCATCGTTTTCCGAACTCCTTTATGCGAGTAATTCCCGTCAGGTTTAACCCTCTGTCTCTTCTTAAATCACAAGAATGTTTAAGGAGAAGAATTTTAGTTTATTTGTTTATGTGGCTGGCTCCAATTTATGCCTTTGGCCAGTTTTCAGTTAGTTATCATCAATCTAATATGCCATTTGTGGGAATAGGATACGATATGGGTAATAAAATACGCCCTGAATTTCGTTTGTCGGTTGATTATTTTTTGACTGATGTTCCGGTTGAAGTTGTTTTATTGTATAAGATTGAGACCAACGACCAATATGAGCTTTATATGGGACTTGGAGGCAGAACTCAAGTATTTAATGGCTTGGTAATACCTTTGGGTGTAAGCATTTATCCTTTCGAAAACAAAAAATTTAGTTTTCAGATTGAGTTAGCCCCTATTTTGGGTGATATTGATGTTCTAAGAGGCAGTGGCGGTATTCGGTATCGATTTAAATAATGTCCTTACTTTAAGCAATTCATTATTAAAATGAAACGAGCATCCGCCATAGGCGGACAAACACGGATGAATTGAAAATCGGCGAAGCCAAAATCCATCATGCGAGTTCCCCCGATAAATCGGGGCAGACAATCCGGCCTTATTATTAAAATTATTTACTTATGAAAATATCAAAGTTTTTATATTTGGCTTTAGGTTTTATATTTTTATTTTCCTGCCGAAACCAGTCAAGTCAGGAAAGCAGTATTCAATGGGTCGCTTCCACCCAGACTGAACAATGGGTAAAGTACGCAATCCCTTATAAGAAAGATAAGCAGGTTGATGATCAAATAAAAATTGAAATTGATTTGCCCCGGATTCGCCAACAGATAGATGGTTTTGGAGGGTGTTTCAACGAATTGGGGTGGGAGGCATTGAATTTACTGGATGAAGGAGAACGGCAAACCGTATTATTTAACCTTTTTGATTTGGACAAAGGTTGTAAATTTAATATTTGCCGAATGCCTATTGGAGCCAACGACTATGCGGTTGATTGGTACAGCCATAACGAAATGTCAGGCGATTATCTGATGGAGAATTTTTCGGTTGATCGCGACCGTCAGCGCCTGATACCTTATATACAAGCAGCCAAAGATATTAACCCGGAATTAAAGGTTTGGGCATCTCCCTGGTGTCCTCCCTCATGGATGAAAACCAATGGGCATTATGCCTGCCGGGCCGATTCAAATGTCAATGATTTGCCCGAAACTGCTCAGGGAGACGAAATGGTTGATCAGTTTATTCTCGATAATCAGACCATGTCTGCTTATGCAATTTATTTTTCAAAATTTTTAGCGGAATATAAAAGAGAAGGTATTGATATATATGCGGTTCATGTTCAAAACGAACCAAACTCATGTCAGAATTTTCCTTCCTGTGTTTGGACTCCAAATGGTTTGTCAAAGTTTATTGGCGCTTATTTGGGCCCACAACTCGAAACCGATCATCCCGAAGTTGAATTGTGGCTTGGTACAATTGAACGGCCAAATCCCGAGCGGGTTGACGTTATTTTGCAGGACTCTTTATCCAAACAGTTTATTAAGGGTGTTGGTTTTCAATGGGCTGGCAAAGGGGCTATTACACATGTAAACGAGAATTATCCTAACCTTAGATTAATGCAAACCGAAACCGAATGTGGCGATGGGAGCAATGATTGGAAGGCCATGGAATATACGTTTGATTTAATGAGGCATTATTTTAATAATGGCGCCAATAGCTATATGTATTGGAATATGGTGCTCGATAATACAGGGCGCAGTCAGTGGGGTTGGAAACAAAACTCAATGATTACCATTACTGAACAAAAGGAGATTGTTTACAACCCGGAATTTTACCTGATGAAGCATTTAAGTGCCTTTGTAAAGCCTGACGCCTACTATATAAAAACTAATAGTTGTGAGGATTGTATGGTTTTTCTTAATCCCGGAAACGAGTTGATTATTGTGTATTACAACCGGAGTGAAGCCGACTTTGATACAACCTTCTCATTTGAAAATAAGACCTTCTCGGTAAAGGTTGCTCCAAAGTCGCTGAATACTTTTTGTATGAGTCTTTAGGCTAGGCTTTTAGTTTTTATGGATGAGTATTTTTAGCTTCTGTGGTGTATTTATAAGAACAATAAAGAGGAACCGTTATAAAATTAATTAATTTAGTACCTGTTTAAATTTAGTTCTCTGGTTTTATTAAAGAATCTTAGAAGTTTAGATACTAGACAGAAAGACGTGTCCCGGTTTTTCGGGAAAAGACTAAATAGAAATACAGACAAATAAGACAGTTAAGTCATTTTGCTTATTTTAGGCATGTTACTTTTTGCATCTTTTTCCGATAAACCGGAACACGTGTCTAAGCGTCTTTCCCCGATACTCGGGACTTAGCGTCTTATGTCTAAAAAATAATTTTAAACAGTTTCTTAGATACCTCTATATCCAAGCAAAGATTAACCATGAGTTTTTTCGTAAGATTTATTGCAAAAATTAAAAGTTTACTTCCCAGGCAAAAGATTAGTAATAAGTTGCCATATGGCAGGAAGCGTTTTTTTATTACTGTATTGATTGGCTTTATTTTTGGGGCATCCTTCATTATTTTTTCAAATAAGGCAATCAAATATACATCAACCAATCAGTTTTGCATGAGTTGTCATATTCACCCACATGCAGAAGATTCATGGAAGATATCAACTCATTACGACAACAAATCCGGCATAATTGTTAATTGTGTTGAATGTCACTTGCCACCGCCAGGCACAGTCAGACATTTAACGGCCAAAACAACTACCGGCATCAGAGATGTTTATGGTAAGTTGTTTAAGGATGAGGAGAAACTAAACTGGAAAGCCAAGCGTCAGCTCTCGAACGCAGTAAAGCATACCTATCAGGAATCGTGTAAAGGTTGTCACCAGAATCTTTTTCCGCGTCAGATTTCCAACGAGGGATTGCAGGCGCATTTATATTACACAAATAATGAATCCGACTTAAACTGTCTGAATTGTCACCTGCATGTTGGGCATTATTCTGAAGATTCAGGACATAAAATGGATTTTGGCTATTTTAAAGCAGAAGCAGAAGTCGCTGAAATTTATGCCGAAGCAGCAGTTGTTCAGCAATTTGAACAATTCACCGAATATATTCCCGGAACCTCGGTTAAATTTAAAATGCTACCTATTTCTGGCGGTGTTTTTCAGATGGGAAGCCCTGATAATGAACCCGGTCGTTTACCAAACGAAGGCCCTGTAAGGAAAGTGGAAGTGAGTCCTTTTTTTATGGCTGAAATAGAAGTAACCTGGGATATGTACATGGCATTTTTCAAAGAAACTGCTTCGGAAGGGCGCTCGGTGCAACAGACAAAACCTTTTTCGACCGATT
Organism: uncultured Marinilabiliaceae bacterium; assembly: GCA_937920475.1. Classification (GTDB taxonomy): domain Bacteria; phylum Bacteroidota; class Bacteroidia; order Bacteroidales; family Marinilabiliaceae; genus CALEUX01. The sequence goes on along the minus strand of CALEUX010000069.1, from coordinate 3,194 downwards.
TACCTGTTGAGGTAGATGCCATATCCGGTCCAACGCCTCCCTGGGGTAATCCGGATCAGGGTTGGGGATTCGGAATCAACCCGGCAATAACCATGACGCATCATGCTGCCGAGACTTTCTGTAAATGGTTAAGTGTTAAAACGGGCAAGTCTTATCGGTTGCCTACTGAAGCCGAATGGGAATTTGCAGCCAGAGGGGGTACCACTACACCATATTTTTTCCATGGTAATCCGGCCAAATACACTCAACGAACTTTTTGGAACCGATTGTTTGGAGCCGATACAACCACAATCAACACGCATATTATTTATTCAGGAAATAGTCAGCAACGAATTCAATCGCCCGAAATAGTTACAGCCAATCCGTATGGCCTGAAAAATATGCTGGGCAGTGTTTGGGAGTTTTGTTCCGATTATTATGCCGAGGATATATTGCAACAATATTCTGGTAGCGACATCATTAAAAACCCAACAGGACCATCATCCGGAACAGAGCGTGTTATTAGAGGCGGCTCCTTTAAAAGTGATGCTTTCGATGTGCGTGCAGCACGGAGAGATCAAACCCGACACGATGCCTGGCTGCAAACCGACCCGCAAATTCCCAAAAGTATTTGGTGGTATTCTGATAATAATGAAGTTGGTTTTAGAGTGGTATTGTCATGGTCTGAAAATCAATAGAAATCACACCTATCTAAATAATAATAATATGGATTCCATGAAATCGCTACCTAACAGACGTAGTTTTCTGAAAGGAGCAACCGCATTAACAGCTTTGGGTGCCATCGGAACCGGAGCCTTCATTCATTCATGCAGCTCCGGAAAGGGCCAAAAAGTAACAACGCCATCATTTCTTGATAAGGCTCCGGATGGTAAACTTTTAAAAGTTGGCCTGATAGGATGCGGTGGACGAGGCACTGGTGCTGCGGTTAATTTTTTAAACGCGGGCCCAAATATCCAAATTGCAGCTTTGGCCGATGTGTTTCAGGATAAAATGGATAATTGCAGAAAACAGCTTAAGGAACAGAATAATGTGGATGTTCCCGATAATATGTGTTTCCTCGGGTTCGATGCCTATAAATATGTTTTAGACTCCGATGTAGATGTGGTTATTCTGGCAACACCTCCATACTTTCGTCCCATGCTGTTTGATGCAGCAGTACGTGCCCGTAAACATGTTTTTATGGAGAAACCGGTGGCTGTTGACCCTGTTGGTGCTAAATCCATAATGGCTTCTGCAAAAATGGCCGAAGCTGCCGGATTAAAAGTTGTTACAGGAACCCAGCGGCATCATCAGCGCGATTATGTTACCACTTACGAGCATATAAAAGCAGGTGCTATTGGTGAAATAACAGGCGCCAATTGTTACTGGAACCAGGGGCAATTGTGGTCGGTTAATCGCCAATCTGGATGGACTGATATGGAAGCTATGCTGCGCGATTGGGTAAATTGGACATGGTTGTCGGGCGACCACATTGTGGAACAACATATGCACAATATTGATGTTATAAACTGGTTTAAAGGCGATCATCCGGTTAAGGCTGTGGGCGTTGGTGGCAGAATGCGCCGACCAACCGGCGACCAATATGATTTTTTCAGTGTTGATTTTGTTTATAAAGATGGCATGCACTTACACAGTATGTGTCGGCAAATTGATGGATGTGCCAATAATGTTTCAGAGTATATCTCAGGAACCAAAGGTTCTTCCAATTGCGCTAATCTTATTCAGGACTTAAAGGGAAATACCATTTGGGAATTTAAATATGCCGAAGAAGGCGATAACAATAACGGGAAAACAACCGGAGTTAAAAATGTTAGTCCTTACGACCAGGAGATTATTGACTTAATTACAGCCATTAGAAAAAACTTACCGCTTAATGAGGCCGAACAATGCGCCATTTCTTCATTAACAGCCATAATGGGACGAATTGCCGCTTATACAGGCAAAGAGGTAACCTGGGACGAAATGATGAACTCCAGTTTGAAACTGGGGCCTGAAACCATTGCCATGGGGCCGGTAAACATTAAAGCAGAGATTCCTATACCTGGTGTTTAATCCTACAAAAAGAAGTTATTATGGAAAGAAGAAGTTTTATTGGTTTATCAGCCTTAGGAACAGGCGCATTATTTGCAGGGAGTTGCAGAACTTCTGAATCTAAAGAGCTCCAAAAGGAGACCAAGGCAGTTTTAAAGCTTTCAAGTCAGGAAGGGGTTGCTCTTGGTGAAACCTTAAATGAAAAACTTGATTTTCTGGAGGCCAATGGTTTTACAGGTTTGGAACCAGGTGGCAGAGGTTTGGCCGACAGAATTAACGAGTTTCAGGATGCATTGCGTAACCGGTCTATACAAATTAGTGCCATTGTGGCTGGTTTTGATGGCTACTTAATAGCACAGGATTCGTCCATCCGCCAGCAAGCCATGGACTCGATGAAGCAAATTCTCGAGGCTGCCGGTGCATTAGGCTCAACAGGTCTGATAATGGTGCCAGCTTTTAATCATCAGACTTCGTTACCACATCATGAGTCGAGAGCGATTCTGATTGAACAACTTCATGAATTAGGGGAATTTGCCCTCAAACACAATACCCGCATCTTACTTGAACCGCTTAACCGACGCGAAGCTTATTTTCTCAGACTATTAGCCGATGCTGCGGCAATGGCCAAAGATTCCGGCAGCGATGGCGTTGGGGTAATGGGCGATTTCTGGCATATGACATGGGAAGAAACCAGTGATATGGGTGCTATTATTTCTGCAGGTAAATACTTGCAGCATATGCATATAGCCAGTCGCGAACGAAGAAAAATGCCTGGAGAAGATGCCAATGATAATTATCTTGATGGTTTTAAAGCCTTGAAGTATATTGATTATCAGAATTATATAAGTTTAGAGTGTGGCAGCGATGGAGAACGTACTGAAACCATCCCGGCAGCCGTTAAATTAATCAAAGAGCAATGGGAGCTGGCCTGATTGGCCCTTATTAAAATTGGGTTACTTATAAAGGGGAACAGATATCAGATTCTGTTACCCCTTTTTTATGAAATAAACATTGAAATACATTTATGGTAATGTGGCAAATAATAGTTGGTGACTTTTTTGTTTTAATGTGGTATATTCAGGTCGTAAGGTGGATGAGGAAATAGGCTCTGCTGGGGAGCAACCTATCAGCAATAAATCTTACAAACATACAGTATGAGTAAA
>CALEUX010000068.1 GCA_937920475.1 uncultured Marinilabiliaceae bacterium | reverse complement strand
ACTGCGCTCACTCAAAGCAAAATGTGCTTACTTTTTTTTGCTGCAGTGGAGCGAAGCGGATCATGAATGCCATTGAAAGAAAACATAAATGAATAAAAAAAGTAATCCCGATTCATCGGGAGAGCACTTAAACGAAGAATGGATTTTTTATCGGACAATAGTGGGGAAGAATAGAAAATTCCTAAAAGGAGATTGACGAAAAATAGGGAGAAACTCACAACGGAGCTTTCTCCCTATTAAAATTTAAAATAATAGATTAATTAAAATCTGTATCCAAGTGAAATGCCAAAGCCGGTATTTTTAAGGCTATTGTCTGAATCGCCTTTAGGCATCAGATTTAACAAACCCAGTTGAGCATTCATCTGTACAGATAGCTTGCTGGCAAATTCGTAACCAAACAAAAGGTTGGCGCCCATGTCGAAAGGCTTAATATCATCGTCATCGCCGTTTCCGAATTTAACATCAGCGTCACCTCCATCAGCCTTCCATTTTCCACCAATGCCATAAGCCATGTATGGGCCAAACCCGGCAATAAGGTTGCCATTTCCCAAAACTGGTTTGTAAACAAGGTTCATCGGAATTTCCAGATAGCTAAGATTGACCTTTACATCACCACTGCCCTCTATTTTGGCGCCTTTGGTTGTAAAGAGCAAACCCGGTTGAAAATAAAAATCGGGAGCGACTCCAATTTCTGCGTTAACACCAAGGTTGATACCGGTTTTTAGTTTGTTTTCCAAATTTTTACCTTCAGATTTTCCGTTGATATTCTGGAAATTTATACCGGCACGTACCCCAAAAGTAGTTTGGGCGTGGGCCATTGATGTCATTACAAGAACAATGGCAATTAATAATGATAGTTTTTTCATGTGTAATTAGTATTAAGTTTTTTTCACTGATTATTTTAAAATACCATATTACCTGCCAGCGGCTTTGGCAGCATCAGCCTTCATTTTTTCGTTGGCAGTAATCATAAATTCAACCCTACGGTTTTTCGCTCTGCCTTCTTCAGTGTCGTTGGTATATTTTGGTGCATTTTCACCATATCCTACTATTGTTAGGCGCGAAGAAGGAATCCCTTTACCCATAATATAATTGGTAACCGCTGAGGCTCGTCGCTCAGAAAGTTTCTGGTTGTAGTTTTCTGATCCTTTGCTATCGGTGTGTCCTTGTATTTCAATATTGGTGTCGGGATAGGTTTGGAACACTGAAACCATTTTGTCGAGGTTGCTTCGTGCTTCAGCCGAAAGTTCTGAACTGTCGAAACCAAATAAAATGCTGCTGCTTAATTCCACTACAATACCTTCGCCAACTCTTTCAACATTGGCTTCGGGCACTTTCTTTTTTAATTCTTCAGCTTGTTTATCCATTTGGTTACCAATTACGGCACCGGTAACTCCTCCTACCGTAGCACCAATTACTGTTCCCAGGGCGGTGTTGCCCGAGGCACGTCCAATAACGGCACCTGCGGCGGCTCCTCCTGCGGTGCCTATAATTGCTCCTTTTTGAGTTCGAGTCATCGATTTACATCCCGATAGCAATAATCCAAGTATTGCCAATAGGAGAAATGGGAATCTCATAGTTTTCATAGTTAAATGGTTTTAATTATTTATGGTTAATAATTTTCTGAATTTAATTGCCTGCATATCTAAAATTATGTGGTAATAACTCTCAAGTCAATTAAAAATTATATTGAATTCATTAACTGAGTGTTATAAATTAATGGCTTAAACTCTTAATTGTTTTTGTTAGTTTGCTAAGATGGTAGCTTCAAAAACATGGGCTGGGTAAGTTTTAAACGTGAGGTAAAGATAAATATTGCCACTATTTTCCTTTAAGAATTTATCGGAATATTTAACTTAAACAGTCAGATGAGCAAAATGTTCTTAAGTGAACATAATTTAAAAAAACAGGACTCCTGTTATAAGAGTCCTGAATGCATTGGAATAAAATTCTTAAATCGTGAATTTTAAACAGCTTTTAAACTTAAGTCAAGGCTTTTAATGTGATGTGTTAAAGCGCCAACTGAAATATAATTAACACCGGTTTCGGCGTAGCTTCTAATAGTTTCCAGTGTAATATTGCCCGACGATTCGGTTTCGTAAGCACCGTTAATCATGCTGACTGCTTTTTTGCTGGTTTCAATATCAAAATTATCGAGCATAATGCGGTTTATGCCCCCAACCCTCAATACCTCTTTTAGTTCGTCTAAATTTCTGACTTCTATTTCAATTTTTAAATCTTTCCCAAGTTTAGCCAAATACTGATGCACCGACTTTATGGATTTTTCTATGCCACCTGCAAAATCAATATGGTTATCTTTAAGCATTATCATATCGTACAATCCCATCCGGTGGTTTTCGCCACCGCCAATTTTTACGGCAGCTTTCTCCAACATCCGATTACACGGCGTTGTTTTTCGGGTATCAAGTACTTTGGTTTTGAGCCCCTCAAGTTTATCAACGTAAGCTCTGGTACGCGTGGCTATCCCGCTCATTCGCTGCATAACGTTGAGAATCAGCCGTTCGGTCATTAAAATAGTTCTGGTTTTGCCTTCAACTGTAAATGCAATGTCTCCCGGTTTTATAACCATCCCGTCTTTCAAGAAGCGTTCAATTTTCACCTCCGGGTCAAGGTGCTGAAAAATGGCCAGAGCTACATCCATTCCAGCTAATACGCCTTCCTCCTTAACAATCAGTTGTACTTTTCCGGAAGCGTTTTCGGGGATACAGGCTAAAGATGAATGGTCGCCATCTCCAATGTCTTCGGCAAATGCATTTTCAATAAAAGTAGTTAGTTGTTCGTTAGTCATCTTGTTTGTCAATCCTTATTTGAATAATTAATGTTTGATTGTCGATGTTTTTAGTAAGAAATTGAAGTCTGTATTGGCCTTTTGAACATGAATAACGGCCAATAGCAAAGGACGAATTATCACGAATTCCCTGGTGAATAATTTGAAATGATGTAGGTGTGTTGTTGTCAAAGAAATCCTTCATCATGTATTGGGCTTGTTCTTTACTGAAAACACCTGATTTTGATGGCATAATCAGTTCTATTTTATTGTTGAAATAGCTGGCCAGTTCAGTTGCATCACCTTGTTGAGTTGCAGCTGTTATTCCTTGTGGGAAACTGTTTTTTGACTGCCCAAATGTAAAACTGAGCATCATCATCAGGTAAACCAAAGTTAAAATAGTTGTTCTCATTTTTAAATTATTTGTTGCAGATAAAACCGGGTAATGATGATTTTATCTTTTGGTTTTCAATTGTTAAAGAAATGAAGCGGTAGTATAAACCTATCCACATTTTTTTTCAACACCATCTATTAAATATCTTTTAGCATATTTAAGTTGTCGTTTTTGTTATGCCGCAAGGTTTGATTACTTTTAGATTGTATTAGTACCTTTTAAATGATAATACAAAAACCAAACCACAAATGTAATCATAGTTTTTAATGTGGCAGGTTAAAATGGTTTATACGTATGAAAACGTTTTTGGTTATGGTTGGGCGAACCGATGTACCCTGGCTTTATTCAGGTATTGATGAGTACGTTAAGAGAATTGGCCGGTATATACCTTTTCAGACAGTTGTAATTCAGGATATTAAAAGGTCGAAAACAACACCTGAAGCAGTTTTAAAAAAAGAAGAAGGCATCCAGATTTTAAAGAAAATTGCACCCGGCGATGTAGTGGTTCTGCTGGATGAAAACGGAACAAACTATAGTTCGCGCGATTTCGCAGGATTCCTGCAGAAACAGATGAACAGCGGTATCCGAAATTTATTTTTTATTATTGGGGGTGCCTATGGTTTTTCTGATGAGGTTTATCAGCGGTGCGATTTTAAACTTAGTTTATCGAAAATGACATTTTCTCATCAAATGGTAAGACTAATTTTTACTGAACAGTTGTACCGTGCTTTATCCATAATCAATAATGAACCATATCATCACGATTAAAGACTCAAAAGTTAAAAGTCCTGATACTTTTAATAATCATTTGTAATTTGAAATGGTAGCAATAGGTATAAATTTCTGCACGTTTATTGTAATATAATCGCTTTTAGTAACGAAGTAACTGAAAACAGAACCTTCATGAGGCGTCATTTTAATCTTTTATTTCCCCTGGTACTAACCCTGTTCTTTTTTCTGATGGGGGTGTCGTTACGTTTCTTTTTCAGCGAAAAACCTGACAAGCCTTTTACAGTTGAAAAAATTGAAAGAAAGGTAAATAGAGTTCAAACACGCATGGAAAATCTTCTGAATGATTTTCCCACAAAAGCGCTTGAGTCGCACGAACAGCTTTGGCGATATCTCGACTCGTTAAAAGCCGGTGATATCGACATATTAGTTTTTCAGGGGTTTGAAATGGTGGCCTGGACCAATCAGTTGTTGCCGGTTGAAGGTACTAATCCTCAATATTTAAACCAACCTGTCATCCGCCTCGATAATGGTTGGTATTTGACATCGGGACGGCAAGTGGGCGATGTATTAATTTTAACTTTTAGCGTATTAAAATATGAGTACCCCTACCAAAACGATTTCTTAAAGGATGGTTTTGTTTCGGGTTACGATTTAGACCCGGCAGTAAAAATTCTTAGAGAAAGAGATGACGATGCAGTAGCTGTTAAAAATAGTGCAGGTAAAACGCTTTTTTACTTACTACCACCATCATCAACAAAGGAAGTTTCAGTTACGGGTATTATGGCCAGCTGGATTTTTTTGCTAATGATTATTTGCATATTATGGTTTTTCTATAATCTGCAGAAAAAATTTGCCGGTACCAAATGGTCGAATTACATCTGGTTGGGTTCAGTATTGAGTTTTTCAGTTATTTATTATTTGGTGTTCTGGAAAGGGGGATTGTTGCTGACTGAGCATGATGAAATATTTTCTCCTGTTCATTTTGCCATGTCAGAATGGTTACCCTCACTTGGTATGTTCCTGATTTTTTCATTCTGGTTATTTACAATCAGTTTCTGGTTCTTTAAATTCTTCAGATTACCAGGGTTATTTTCAGGGAAAAAACACAAAAAAATAAGAGTAACCTTTGGTTTGGTTATTTTTTTATTGCTTCTGGTTTTCTATTTGATATATATTAATCAGCTTTTTTACCTGTTGGCCGAGCACTCTTCGGGGCCTATGGTGATTATTAAAATCATTGATTTAGATTGGATTGCACTAATAAAAATATTGATTGTTGGCTTTTTGTTACTCTCCTTTCTATTGCTTTACGAACGTGTAGTCCTTATTTTTTTATTCTACCTTCCTGCCCGCTACATCTTTTTTTCTTTGTTGGCAGTTACCATTTTTATGTTCATTCTTTTTAGCGGAATTGGCGTGAACGACAGCGACTGGGCCTTTCTGTTTTACTTTTTATCAGGAGTTCTACTTATTTATTCGCGACGCAAACCTCACATGGGCTACTCATATGCCACCTTTTTATGGTTTGCAGCGCTTTTTGCACTATACGCCGGTGCGGTAATGATGGATTTAACCATTCGTAAGGAGGAATCGGGCAGGGAATTGCTCATCGAAAATTTATCGTTTCAATTGCTGCGCGATGAGGACCCTGTGGCTGAAATGTACCTTGTTGATATTGAGAAGCAGTTACAGCACGATGCCACTTTAATCCGTTTATTATCGCAACCCGAGCTCGATCAGGATGCCATCCGCAATCATCTCCTAAAGTTTTATTTTTATGGATATTGGGGCAGGTACGATTTGCAAATAATACCATGTTGGCCACAGGGTGATTTATATCTTCAGGAGACTTCTGAAATGCGAAACTGCTACAAGTATTTTTTTCAAATGCTGGAGAATTATGGCTATCTGATTAATGGAAGTAATCACTTTCATTATTTGGATAATCACAACGGGCGGGTATCTTACTTTGGTGTTTTCAGGTTTTTTACCAACGATTTGGAAAAGGAAACATCCTTATTTATAGAACTTCATTCCAAACCTTTTTTTGAAGGCACAGGATACCCTGAATTGCTGGTGAGTCAGCGGGAGCAAGCCCGGGTAAGACTTTTCAATGAGTACTCTCATGCAAAATATGTCAACGGTCAGCTGGTGAAGCGCTCGGGCGATTATCCCTACAAGGGAACATTTCATCCGGCAAAATCGATTTTACATGGCAAGGTGTTTTTAAAGGAAGGAGATTATTCACATTTGGTGTATCAACCCGAAAAAGATGTGATAGTGGTACTTAGCCGTCTCGATTTTTCTGTTTCTGATGTTTTAATGGCTTTTTCCATCTTTTTTATTTTCTTCTTTTTGTTTGGTGCTCTGTTTATTTTATTGCTTCAATTGAAATACCAGGGACTGAGTTTCCGACTTTCCATACAGAAACGAATTCAGGTGGTTTTTGTTATGCTTATGTTGGTTATGTTGGTAGTTGTGGCATCAGGAACGGTTTATTATTCTATTCAACAATTCAGGCAAAAACATCGCGAATTGCTCGAAAATAAAATACAATCGGTTTTATTGGAACTTGAATACAAAATTGGATTTGAGGGGCCTGAAACAACCAATCCGGCAGAATATCTGAACTATCAGTTGCAAATGATTTCAAGCGTATTTTATTGCGATGTTAACCTGTATGGCATTGATGGAAAAATCATTGGAACTTCAAGACAGGAATTGTTTAAGAAGGGGTTGGCCGGAACGCAGATGAACCCAAGAGCTTATATGAGTTTAGTTTATACCGATGCTGTAAGATTTTTAGAGGAAGAAAGAATTGGTGACCTCCAGTATCTATCGTTTTATGTTCCATTGTTGAGTCATGATAATCGTTTGGCAGGTTTTGTGAATATTCCATATTTTATTGGCAACAACGAATTAAAGGAAGAAATTTCTTCAGTTATTGTTACTGTAATTAATTTTTACCTGGTTTTTTCTTTTGTTGTAATTGGGTTTGCTGTTTTTTTGGCTCGGCAAATTACCCGGCCGTTATTAACTCTGCAAACTAAAATATCGGAATTAAAACTTGACCACCATAACGAGAAAATTGATTATAAGGGCGACGATGAAATTGGCGGCTTGGTTAATGAATACAACCGCATGGTCGATGCTTTATCCGACAGTGCCGACAAACTGGCCAGAACTGAGCGCGAACTGGCATGGCGCGAAATGGCTAAGCAAATTGCCCATGAAATCAAGAACCCGTTAACCCCAATGAAATTAAGCATCCAATATTTGCAACGGGCATGGAACGACCAGGTACCGGATTTTGGCTCATACTTAACAAAGGTTACAGATACACTTATCGAACAAATTAATAAGCTGTCTTCTATTGCATCGGAATTCAGCAAATTCGCGCAAATGCCTTCGGCACGTCAGGAGGTGGTCAATTTGGTTGAAAAGGTGGAGAATAGCCGGTTGTTGTTTCAAAATTCAACCGAAATACCAATTGTTCTCGAAAACCGAACCGCTTCATATATTCCGGTTAATGCCGATGGTGAGCAGCTGCTTGGTGTTTTTAATAATCTGATTAAAAATGCCATTCAAGCCATTCCGAACGAAGCAGAAGGTGAAATAAAAATTGTAATTACCAGCGATTACGAAAAGGCAACTGTGGCCATCAGCGATAATGGGAAGGGTATTCCTGTGGATATCCGGAAAAATCTTTTTGTGCCCAGTTTTACAACAAAAACCGGTGGTATGGGATTAGGATTGGCCATTGCCCGCCGAATTCTTGAAAATGCAGGTGGCCGAATCTGGTTTGAAACTGAAGAAGGCAAAGGCTCTACCTTCTATGCAGAATTGCCTCAATTGTCGAACTCTTTGTAAACCAGAACATCAGTTTCGGCCCATTTATCGGCCAGGCGTTCTCCTTTTGAAAAAAGATGCCAAATATCAACAATATTCAATATCGGAATAAGGAAAACAATGCCTCTGATAACCGATTTCTCGGGAGGGAGTGTTGTTTCATGAGGTTTGGCAACGGCCTTAAGGTGCATTAATTTTTTTCCAAAGCTTTGGCCTTGCAGAAATGGCAACGAATCACGCGTTAGGTGATAGATAAGTCCAAACAACCATCCAACACGCGGAAACATACACAGACCGCATACTATAACAAAATCGATAAAAGCTGCAACAAAGCGCTCGGCAAGAGGTGCTTTTAAAGTTGAATCAGTAGAGTTCATTCAAATCAACAATGGGTTTTCTTAATAATTCATTTTGGTTGTTTTCACCACTTCGTAAAAACACCCCAAATTTAATTCTTGCAAAGATATCAGTTAAAACAATATGGAGTATAAAACTCCGGCAACTCCTATTAAAGTAAGTGCATAAACAATTTTTGTCGGCATAACCCCATTGTTCTCAGCTGTTTTGCCAAAAATGCCAAACACCAAAGGATGCACCAGAAATGGCATGGCAAATACAAAGGCAATAAGCCCCGATGCCTGCTCGCCAAACATTCCTCCTTGTATGGCAGCAAACAACCCAAAGTGCGAAATGGCCGAAGAATTAGCCATAACTGAATCGTTAAGTCCCATACCCCCAACATTCAGAATAAACAAACCCCCAAAAACCGCTACCAATTGCCATCCGAGTGAAAACAGCATTAGCCCTCTAATTTCATTCTTTTCAATGCCGTTGGCTTTTCGAAGTGTTTTTAGCGCAATAAAGGTAAAGGTTATACCAGCAGCAATAACCAGCAGAGTATATGGTATCAATAATTTTCCGCTGGTGGCACTGGCCGCCAGTATTGAAAAAACAAATATGTGTCCTATAAAAGGGATATTAATCATTATAGGGGCTCTTATTTGAGCCTCGGGGCCAAGGTCGCCTGCAGTACAAGCACCGGTTAATCCCGAGTGCGACAACGAACCGGCCATCCCCGGAGCCAGATTACGCATATGGTTGGCACGCCCAAGTAGTATCAGCAGCGTTAATCCGCCAAACATCCATAGCAATTGCCCAAAAAAACCGAACGATAAAACAGATGTCATCCCGGTAAGCGAAAAAGCCTCGGCAATGCGCGACCCGCCAACCATAAAATTGGCAGCCAGCACAACCGGTATACCCGCAAATAATAATGAACGAATGGTTGGGCCAAATTTCCAGTTCGAAAATATCATTCCCATGGTTACCGATAGCACCATAGCAAAGAATATTTCGGGGAGGGCAATTAATGGACGAATCAATACTGCAAGATGGTATGAAAGCACCAGTATTCCAAGAATAACAGCGGTTTCTAAAATGCCTTTGCGGATGTAAACCGGCTTGTTAATAATTTTGGCCCTGTAATCAATAAGGATAATGGAACCTACTAAACCAATGTATCCAAGCAGTGGGTAAAAATTATCCAGAATTTCATTATTGTTGAAACCAATGATGACTCTTTTCATTGATTCTATGCCAATCAATATAAAGAAAGCCCTTATCAGGAACATAAACTGCGTGAAACGTGTACCTAAAAACATCTCTTCGGTTGATGGTTCCACTATGTCTTCCTTATCTATTTCCTGATTCGAAATGAGTTTTTTTATTTCCTGCCCACCCATAAAGAAGGAAGCAATGAGTGCAGTAATGGTTACCTTGCTGGTAAAGTCAACCACCGGAAACTCACGCAGTCCCGGAGTTCCCATGCCGGTAGCAACCATAACATAGCCCATTAAAAGGCCAAAAACTACAATTATTAAAATTGGAGAGTAGCGGGTACCGGCTACAAAAGTGCGCGAAACCAATACCATTGATATAACCAAAAGAAAAGTAAGCCAGAATTGATTCAATATATGGGCATTGGCCATATGTTCTGTTAAAAACTCCATTATATAATTGTTTTATTGTTTTTTACGACCGCAAAAATACATTTTTCTATCTTTCTTCCAAATCTGGAATAAGTATAATTGGAACATGGTTTAACTGATGTCTTCCATCTTTATAATCCCATTTAGAATGGCATAAACAGTTAAGCCCGAAACACTCTTAATATCGAGTTTTCGTGTAATGTTTTTGCGGTGCGATATCACAGTGTGGGTGCTTATAAATAACGATGACGCAATTTCTTTATTGGTCTGGCCCAAAGCTACATGTTTAAGAATCAGTTTTTCTCTAGAGGTAAGTTCTTCCGAATTTTCTTCGTCATCGTGTACTTGTTCCGGTTTAATATAATGCGACAGCTTTTCCTGTAACACAAGTTTCGAATCGTAAATGGATATTTGCTGACTGGTGGAGTCGGGTGGTAAAGGTGTATTAATCAGGTGAATAATCTTGGATGTATCGGGTAAGTGTATTTTGATTTCCTCCATTGGGATGGCTACAGCAATCGATGTATTTAAAATAACCAAATCGGGAGAAAAATGATTCAACACTTCAATCAGTCCCAAATGAGAGCCAACCACCTCAATTTCTGAGGTATCGGGGAGCTCATTTATGAGCTGAATTAAACCTTTTCGGAGAATATATGAAGGTTCTGCTATCAATATTCGAATCATATGCCTGATTGAATTACTGTTTACCAGCCAGTTTTGCCAATGTTATTTCCATTTCCTTTACTTTCGGAATCAGCACATTTTCTTCGAGCAGCGTGTGGTCTTTTAAATCTTTTCCCAAACGGTATATCTCAATTAATAAATTGGTAAAATGACAATTATTGGTTGGCGGCGGAACGTATTTAAGCAAGATGTTCTGGAGGTCGAAAATTTTCTCTTCTAAATCGGTATGGTTCTCCAAATATTTACCAATGGAGTAGTCTTTATATTCTTCAACAAATTCCTTATAGGTAATTTTATTTGACACTACTTTCTCTACACCCAATATATAAGGAAATGCCACTCTCTCTTCCTCTTCAATATGTTCAGAAAATTCGCTGATGTATTCTTTAAAAAAGTGAATCATAACCTGTGCCGAATGGTCAGGTGCATTTAATAGCTGGTCAAGTTGTTCAATTTCTTTCTCAAGTCTGGGAATCTGATAGTTTATATAACATTTATGGGTATGTTGTAAATATCCAATGAGCCATTCCGGGGGATAATTCATCAGCTCCTGTTGTGGAAATTCATCGCGGTTCAGAAACCATTGGGTTAATGCCAGAAAAAAATCTACATCCACATTATTCTCATTGCAAACAGTTGAAACCGATTTATCCTTAAAGCCAAATGGAATCATCAGGCGTTGCAATACCGATAATAATTCGAAATTTATATGGACCAAATCGGCCATTTTCATCTGAGCACTGATTCGCATAGTGTTGTTTTTATTTAGACGCGGTAAAAATAATAAAAAAAGGGAGCAAATGAGCTTTGTCCCTGTTAATTATGTTTAAACCTAACTGTTATTGCGAAAAGGCTATTTCTTACGCATGAAAATATTAACGGGTACCCCGGTTATTTTCCACCTTGCCCGAATTTGGTTTTCAAGAAACCTTTTATAGGGGTCTTTTACATATTGCGGCAGGTTGCAGAAAAATGCAAATGAAGGTGGATTCCCGGGCAATTGCGTTACGTATTTTATTTTAATGTATTTCCCCTTTAAAGAAGGTGGCGGAGTGGCAGTGATTACAGGCAACAACACTTCGTTGAGTTGTGAAGTTGAAATCCGTAGTTCTTTATTTTTATAAACACTAACTGCCTCTTCCAATACTTTTAAAATACGTTGTTTGGTAGTAGCCGATGTAAAAATAATAGGGTAATCGATGTAAGGCGCTGTTCTGCTTCTGATTTCTGCTTCAAACGTTTTGGTGGTATGTGTGTCTTTTTCAACTAAATCCCATTTGTTTACCACAACAACAACACCTTTACGGTTGCGTTCAATCAAACCAAAAATCTTTAAATCCTGCCCTTCAAAACCTCTGGTTGCATCTATCATTAATATACAAACATCGGCATCTTCAATTGACCGGATGGCCCGCATTACTGAATAAAACTCAAGGTCTTCATGAACTTTAGTTTTTTTTCTGATGCCGGCGGTATCCACCAAAAGAAAATCGTGTCCAAATTTATTGTAACGTGTATGAATGCTGTCGCGCGTGGTTCCCGATATGGGTGTTACTATATTGCGGTCTTCGCCAATAAACGCATTAATAATGGATGATTTACCTGCATTGGGGCGCCCTACAATGGCAAATTTCGGAAGTTTTTCCTCTTCATTGTCAATGTTTTGTTCTTTTCTGGGAAGGGCACGAACCAGATCGTCCAGCAAATCACCGGTGCCCGAACCATTTATTGATGAAACAGTAAATAAATCTTTAATGCCCAATGAGTAGAAATAGGCTGCTTCAGGCGATTTGTCGGGGGTGTCAACCTTATTGACGACTATAAAAGCACTCTTTTTCGATTTTCGGATGATTTCTGCTACAGCTTCATCATAATCGGTAATTCCTGTTGTAACATCCACCACAAACAGCAAATGGTCGGCTTCCTCTATCGCAATCATAACCTGTTCGCGTATGGCTTCTTCAAACTCATCTTCCGAGTTGATGGCATATCCGCCGGTATCAACTACCGAAAATTCTACACCATTCCAAATGGCTTTGCCATACAAACGGTCGCGCGTAACGCCACTAACTTCATCCACAATGGCATGCCGGGTTTGGGTAAGCCGGTTAAACAAGGTGGATTTTCCAACATTCGGACGCCCTATAATGGCAACTATATTTCCCATGTTAATTGGTTTAAATTCAAAAAAAATCGTGCAAAGGTATACAAAAATGGAGTAACTGACAATTTTAGCAGGTTACGGTAACTTGCCGGGAAACGGCTAAACGTATCACATCGGGGCTTTACTAGTGCTCGTAGCCGAAATTCTTCAAATAGTTATCTTTATCTCGCCAGTCTTTACTTACCTTAACATATATCTGTAAAAACACTTTCCGGTCCAGAAAGGTTTCTATTTCTTTTCGTGCCTCGGTTCCAAGTTTTTTTAATGCTTTCCCCTGATGCCCAATAATAATACCTTTTTGCGAATCGCGGGCAACGTGTATTATAGCACGTATATCAACCCGGTCTGGCTTTTCTTTAAACTCCTCAATTTCTACCTCAACCGAGTAGGGAATTTCCTTTTGATAATAGAGAAGAATTTTTTCACGAATGATTTCCGACACAAAGAAACGCTCTGATTTATCTGTTAAAGCATCTTTGTCGAAATACGGCGGTGCTTCAGGAATAAGTTCCATAATTCTCGACATCAGGTTATTGGTATTGAATTTTTTTAACGCTGAAATTGGAAATATTTCAGCCTTTGGAAGCAACTCTTTCCAAATTAACACCAATTTTTCCAACTCTTCCTGACTCGAAAGGTCAACCTTATTAATAGCAACTAATACAGGCACATTCGTTGTTGATACATCTGTAATAAACCCTTTGTTTTTACCGGCAGTTTCAACTGTATCGGTAATAAAAAGAATAACATCTGCATCAACCAAAGCCGATTTACTAAACTTCAACATGGATTCCTGAAGTTTGTAATTTGGCTCCAGCACTCCGGGTGTATCTGAGAATATGAGCTGGTAGTCGGGGCCGTTTAATATTCCCAGTATTTTATGACGGGTAGTTTGGGCTTTCGATGTAATAATAGAAAGCCTTTCGCCCACCAAAAGGTTCGAAAGGGTTGATTTTCCAACGTTTGGATTCCCAACTATGCTGATAAACCCCGATTTATGTGTCATTTTTTGCATTGTTTTAGGCTGCAAAGATAGTACAATAAACCCGTCTGTTTTTGTTCATAATCTATAATAAACAATAAAATTGAACTTCATATGCATTGTCTTCCAGCCTCTTCATATTTTTTAACAGATAAAAGGTGTTAAAACATTTGGAAAGGGATTCTTGAAGGGCTACATTTGCAGCCGCTTTCCGAACGAGGGGGGGGTAGGAGGAGGAGACAGATTTACTGACTTTGATAA
>CALEUX010000067.1 GCA_937920475.1 uncultured Marinilabiliaceae bacterium | reverse complement strand
CGAGTTCCCGGATTTTAGTCAATAAATTTGATTTTTAGGAAATTATCTGCAGCGGCGGCATTTTTTAACTCCGTTGAATTTTGCTACGCTCGGCATTGATGCAAACAAGTTTGCTCACTGCGCTCACTCAAAGCAAAATGTACTTACTTTTTTTGCTGAAGTGGAGCGAAGCGGATCATGAATGCCTTAAAAAGAGAACACGAATGAATAAAAAAAGTAAGAGCCCGTGCGGCTTAAGCACTTAAACGAAGAATGGATTTTTTATCGGACAATAGTGAATTTTTTTTAAAGATATTTAGGCTGATAGATTGGATAGCAAGAAAGTATATTGTGGTTTATGCCTCAAAGATTGGGTTTTTAAATGAACTTTAATTGGGATGGCCCCCAAAAATATCATAACTTTGAGAACTGCATGTTTTGCATTTTTTTGATGGAGTTGCAGAACTTTCAAAGCTATAAATATGAAAAGAATTAATATGGTTGTTTTTCTGGTATTTTTATTCATATCAGTTAATTCTCAGGTGTTTACCGATAGTAATCTACCTATTGTTATTATCAATACCGATATTAATCCAAACACCGGCCAGCCCTTTGAAATTCCTGATGAGCCCAAGATATTGGCTACGATGAAAATCATTTTCAGGACTGATGGTTCCCGTAATTTTATAACGGACCAGAATACAGCCGCATTTTTAAATTACAATGGACGAATAGCCATTGAACTAAGAGGATCTAGTTCGCAAGATTTGCCCAAAAAGCCTTATGGCTTAACCACCTTATTGGCTGATAATACAAGCAATAATAATGTAAGCATTTTGGGAATGCCCAAAGAGAATGACTGGGTTTTAAATTCTCTGGCATTCGACCCTTCAATGATTAGGGATGTTCTGTCATACGAATTAGGCTCGGGTATGGGAAATTATGCTGCCAGAGGAAAATATTGCGAAGTTATTGTTAACGGCGATTATAAAGGGGTATATGTGTTTATGGAGAAACTCAAAATTGATTCAAACCGAATCAATATATTGAAGATGACCAAGAATGACAATGCATTACCAGAACTTTCAGGTGGATATATTACTAAAGCCGATAAAACTACAGGTGGAGATCCGGTGGCCTGGACAATGGCATCGTATAATGGCACAACAGCATATATTCACGAAAACCCCAAACCTGTTGATATAACTTCTCAACAGCACGCTTATATTCAAAACCAGTTTAATGCTCTTCAAAATAAAATAACGGCAAAAAATGAATCTTTAACCGATGGGTATCCTTCCATTATAGACGTTCCCAGTTTTGTCGATTTTATTATAATCAATGAGATTGCGGCAAATGTTGATGGATATCAATTTAGTACATTTTTCCATAAAGACAGAGAAGGAAAACTTAGGGCGGGTCCAATCTGGGATTTTAATCTAACTTTTGGGAACGATTTGTTTCTATATGGATATGATCGAAGCTTTACGAATGTATGGCAGTTCGACAATGGCGACAATACCGGTTCAAAATTCTGGAAGGATTTATACAATAATGCCACATTCAAATGTTATTTGTCGCGTCGTTGGAAAGAATTAACAGCGGTTAATGAGCCTTTATCTTACAATAAAATAGTTGCAAAAATAGATTCTCTGGCTTCTGTAATAAATGAGTCAAAGGCAAGAGAGCAAGCTCGTTGGAATACCATCGGTAATCATTCAAATCATATTGTGGCCATAAAAACATGGTTACAGTCAAGGATGAACTGGATTAATACACATTTGAATAATTATCAAGCCTGTGCAAATCCGGATATTCCGCCATTGGTTATCTCAAAAATTAATTATAATCCTGCAAATTCCACTGAATTTGGCAGCGATGATCTTGAATTTATTGAAATCACCAATAACAGTAATCAGGTTATTTCACTAACAGGAGTTTATTTCAGGGAGCTTGGGTTATCCTATCAATTCCCGGCAAATTCCTCTGCACGACCAAATGGCACTATTTATTTGGCCAGTAATAGCGCCGCTTTTCGTCAGTATTACGGATTTACACCTTTTGGCCAGTACACTCGCAATTTGTCAAATAAAACGCAGCGATTGGTTTTAGCAGATGGTTTTGGCAATACTATTGATTTAGTTGAATATTTTGACACGACCCCCTGGCCAACAGAAGCTGATGGTAAAGGCTCCTATTTAAAGTTAAACAATTTAAACAGCGATAATAATGTTGCCGGTAACTGGATAGCTTCTAATCAGCCATTAAGTGTCAATAATAAAACATTCGAAAGCAATGTTGTCTTGTCGCCAAATCCATCTCATTCCAAAATAGAGGTTTATCCCAATGATATGTCTTTATTAAGTTATGAAATTTTTGATTTGGCTGGAAGACGGGTTCTTTTTATAAACAACCCCGATTCCAATGTTATTGACATTAAACACTTATCAAATGGAACCTATTTTGTGAAGATGGAGTTTTCAAATAGTATTTCAACGATTAAAAAAATAGTAAAGAACTGATTTCAAATCATTTTATTGTAATCAAAATCCCGTCTTTAGTTGAGAGTCGGGATTTTTTGTTTTTGTCACTTTGGCGAACGCTCAACATTGATGAAAGTCATTTAACAATAAAGCTTTAATCATGGTTTTGCTTGAAATTTCTATTCAACTTTATACAACTTTATCAATTTAAAACCATAGATAGATGCAAGATTCATTTATTTCAATGAGCCCAAATCCTCTGGTTCGTTATTTGAAGAAGCCTGCCAGCGAATTTACCCGAAACGATATTATCGACTTTTGCGAGGAGTATAAGATAGAGATGGTGAATTTTAGGTATGTTGCTGAAGATGGCAGATTGAAAACTTTGAATTTTACCATTACATCAAAAGCTTATCTTGAAACCATATTAACACACGGTGAGCGGGTCGATGGAAGCAGTCTTTTCTCATTCATTGAGTCGGGCAGCAGCGATTTGTATGTTGTGCCCCGCTACCGCACTGCCTTCTTAAATCCATTTGAGGAAATACCCTCATTAGATATTTTATGTTCGTTTTATAACAATGAGGGGAAACCATTGGAGAGCGACCCGGATTTTATTTTGCGGAAAGCTGATGAGTTATTTACCTGTGAAACGGGACTGAGTTTTTTTGCACTCGGCGAGTTGGAGTATTATGTTGTGGCTCCAAAAGAGGAGGCTTTCCCGGGTATCGACCAAAAAGGTTATCATGCAAGCGAGCCATTTGCAAAGTTCGAGCATATTAGAAAGGAAGCCCTTTTGTTAATAGCCAAATCGGGTGGAAGCATTAAATATGGACATTCGGAGGTTGGATGTTTCAGCGATGGAGATACTTATTATGAGCAGCATGAAATTGAATTTTTGCCAACACCGGTTGAGCAGGCCGCAGAACAGATGGTTTTAGCCAAATGGATACTTCGCATGCTTGGGTATAAATATGGCGTTAACATTAGTTTTGCCCCAAAAATTACCGTAGGCAAGGCTGGTAGCGGTATGCACTTTCATATTATGGTGATTAAAAACGGAGAGAATGTAACTGCCAATAATGGTAAAATAAGTGATACCTCACGTAAAATGATTGCCGGTATTCTCGATTCGGCTGATGCATTAACTGCTTTTGGGAATACCATTCCAACATCCTATCTCCGATTGGTTCCTCATCAGGAAGCGCCCACCAATATCTGTTGGGGCGACCGGAATCGTTCTGTGGTTATACGGGTACCGTTAGGTTGGACAGGAGCTACACAAATGATTTACGATGCCAACCCCAAAGAGCCCACTACAATGAGGCAGTCACAATCGAAACAAACTTTCGAGTATCGGGTCTCAGATGGGTCGGCAGATATTTATTTAACCCTTTCGGGACTCATTGTTACTGCCTTGGAAGGTATTAATACTCCCGATGCGTTGGAGTCGGCACAGAAATTATATGTCGATGGCAACATCTTTAAACCAGAGTATAAAGAAAAGCTGTTATCGCTCAAGCAATTGCCGCTTTCGTGTGTTGAATCGGCCCACACATTGGATAAGAAAAGGAGCGTTTTTGAACGCAATCATGTATTCCCATCGGGTTTAATTGATAATTTGATTCGAAAATTAACCGGTTATAACGATAAGGGTTTAAGCGAAAAACTTTATGGCGACAACGCCGAAATTAAAAAACTGGTAGATCAGTTTATTCATGTTGGATAAATAACCAAAGGTAAATAAAGTGCCATGTGAGTGTTGAAAGGTAGGTTTTTCTTTAACACTATCATTATTCACCCGGCATTTGGATGTTTGTTTCCAATAAAATGGCATAGTTGAGCCTGGCAACTTCTCCACAGAAGCTAAAATTACAATTGTCAGCTATGTCGCTGCTGGTGTGATAATTTGGATCGTCGGCATCTGAAATAAAAAAAAGAGCCCGGTACCCATTAACTGAAAATGGTAGGCTGTCGCTATAATCGCGATAAGTGTTGACGGTGGTAGGGCGCAGAGTTGTATATGCTTTACAAAATCCATAAGCCGATCGTCTGATTGGTTCGGAATCGGGATAGTCGATAATATTAATAGTCCAGGTTCCGGGAGCATATCCCGGCCAATTAGCTACCATATCGTTATTCAGCATCATGCTGATTTTTTCTTCGTGCTGGGTAGCTTTATTTGAATAATCCCAGCTTCCTCTCAGTCCTTTTTCTTCTGCACCAAAGGCTATAAACCTAATGGTACATCGGGGTTTGAAATTTCTTTTTTTCATAACTCTTGCTACCTCCAAAGTGGTAGCTACGCCACTTGCGTTATCATTTGCACCGGGAGCAAAAATTAAGGGGTCTGATTTTGTATTAGTGCAATCGTAATGCCCGCCAATAATATAAATACTGTCCTCATGAACAGTGCCAGGTAATGTGGCGATTACATTGTATTGCCACATTTCATTACTATTGTAAATTACTTTAAAGGAATCGAGGTAAGCGTTTGTATATCCAAACTCTTTAAACCGGTTGCGAATGGTTATTGCAACATTCCTTCTGTTATTGGCATAAGTATAACGTGTGCCCATTTGTTCCATCCACCTGACATAACTTTCGAGCGAGTCAATTCGTATGTCCGATAAATAAAGCTTAATCAGTTCACCTCTGGTTAAGGTTTCTTCGGGTTTTTCTTCTTCGGTGGGTTCGTCTTCCGGATTTATGTATTCCTTTTCACAACCTAAAAATAGAAGGGTGGTTAGCAACAGAAAAACAGCCATTATGTATGTTTGGTAACGCCACATAATTCTAACCTAAGTTTTATCAAATTTACGAATAAAAAAACTCCCTGACTATAATAGTGAGGGAGTTTCGAAACAATGCAAGTATTTATCAAACCAGTTGTTTAATAATCTTTAATGCTGCTTCATAATCTGGTTCTTGTGCAATCTCGGGCACAAATTCCACATATTTTACGACGTTATCTTTTCCAATAATAATGGTACCTCTGGCCAAAAGACGTAGCTCTTCAATTACAAAGCCATATTTCATACCAAAATCAAGGCTTTTATGGTCCGAAAGGGTTACAATACTGTTAAGCCCTTCGGCAGCGCAAAATCTTGATTGGGCAAACGGCAGGTCAACAGAAATCGAGAGTACTGCTACATCTTTAAGCTTATCAGCTTCCTGATTAAAGCGACGATTTTGTGCAGCACAAATACCAGTATCAATAGAAGGATAAACAGCAATTACTTTCACTTTTCCTTCAAAATCGGCAAGTGTGGTAGGTGTCAGGGTTGATGATAATACTGTAAAGTCGGGCGCTTTATCGCCTACTTTAACTTCTTTTCCCAACAGGGTTACCGGATTACCCTTAAAGGTTACTTTGGTTTTGTTATTGCTCATGTTCTAAGTTGTGTTTATTAATGATATAATTATTTTAATTGGTAAATGGAATGTATGTTTTTTAGAGACTTATGATGAGCGTTTAGTTTAAAATTACGCGCACATAATTTAACATTGTTGATATAACAATTGCCGTTGATAATTGTTTGAAATTGTTTTTTGCAAGGTTTTTCAAGAAATCAAAAGTTTTAGTTAAAAACTGTGTTGAAACTTGAAAAACCCCTTTGTTTGTTAATTTAATGCAAATTATTTAGTGAAAAATTGTATATACCCCCTAAAAAAGTAGTCTCATAGGTTAACGATTAGTAAAATATTCTAAAGCAAGCCCTAAAAATTTTTTTATCGAAAAAAGTGAAAATACATTTGCAATATCAATTACAAGATGTAAATGTAAAAACCAAGTTTAATTTAAATTGTAAATTATGAAAACGAAAAATGTAGTAAAAGGGATGTTGCTTTTAGCAGCTGTTGTGTTGAGTAGCGCTTCGGTTTTCGCCAAGGGAAAAATTTCAGTTTCTCCTTATCCGAAAAGTTCGTATGCTGTTATTTCTGTAGAGCCTTCTGTTGAGGCACTTTATTCAATTGCCATTTTTAACGCTTCTGGCGATGTTGTTTATTCAAGCAGTAAAGTTGAGAATGGTGCTGTTTTCTCAAAGGTTTTTGATTTCTCTAAATTGGAAGATGGAGAATACAAAATTCGCTTAAGAAGCAAAGGTAACCCGGTTGTTGAGGAGCGTTTTACAGTAAAAGGCGGCGCTTTGGTTCCAAGTGACTTAAAAGCTGATGTAACAGCAGAAGATGTAAAAATCTGGAAAAAAAGTGATGTTGTTTATGTTAGTCATTTAAATCGTAATTTAAATGGTATGGTTGTTCGTTTGGTTGATTCCAGAGGCAGCGTGATTTATGATAAATCTATTCCTGCAGAACTTACTTATTCTGGAAAATTCAATGTTTCATCTCTTCCAAAAGGCAACTACTCTTTGAGCTTTGTTTCTGGAAATAAGGTATTTAATTATGAGTTTAAAAAGTAATCAGACAGCCCCGCCACGACAGAAAAACCGCTGTCGTCTCTTTGAGAAGTGTATCCCCACAATGTAAGGATACACTTTTTTTATTTTATAAGGCTCTGTTCATGGCATCTTCCAGAATATCTGTAAACACCTGCTTAATATCCAGTCCCTTTGCTTTAATTTGTTGAGGGATAAAGCTGGTTACAGTCATTCCCGGCGTGGTATTAACCTCCAGCAGAAAGAAATAATCTTCGCTAATGATGTAGTCAATCCTTACAACCCCTTTACATCCCAATAAATCGTATATAAACGAAGAGGTTTTTTGTATTTGCAGAGTTAATTCATCATCAATTCTGGCAGGTGTAATTTCAGTAGCTTTCTCGGGTGTGTATTTGGCTTCAAAGTCGAAAAATTCGTTGTGGCTTACAACCTCTGTTAAAGGAAAAATCTCTGTTTTAGAAGCCGTTTTATAAAGGCCGCAAGTTACTTCAGTACCTTCAATAAATTGCTCAACAATAACCTCATCACTTTCATTAAATGCTTTTTCAATGGCGTTGGCGAGTTGACTCATATCTTTCACCTTTGAAACGCCAAAGCTTGACCCACCCGCATTGGGCTTTACAAAGCAGGGAATACCGGTTTTCTTTACAATTTCTTCCTGATTGAAAGTTTTGCCCTTACGCAACAATACCGAGTTGGCCACATTAATTCCAAATCCTTTAAGGTAGTGGTTACAGGTAAATTTGTTAAAAGTAATAGCAGCCGGTAATACATCGCAGGTGGTGTGCGGAATACCTGTCATTTTCAGATATCCCTGTAATAATCCATCCTCGCCGGGAGTTCCGTGAATGGTGATATAAGCACAATCGGGAATAATTTTCTCACCGTTTATTTCGAACGAGAAATCCATTCTGTTAACAGGAATTTCTATGTCGTTAGAGATGGTTACCCATTTGTCAGGCTCAATCAATACCGGATAAACATCGTACTGGTTCTTATCAATGAAGGATAGTACACCTTCGGCGCTTTTACGGCTAACGATTACTTCTGATGAGTATCCGCCATAAATAACTGCTATTTTCTTTTTTGCCATTATAATCAAGGTTTTCTTAAAGGGTTAATCTTCCAGGTCGCGGCCTGCAATATAAGTTCTCCATTTAATAATGGTTTGAGCCATATCGTCGGGCAGTTCGGAGTCGAACTCAATATATTTTCCTGTTGTGGGATGTGTAAATCCTAATGTTTTGGCGTGAAGGGCCTGGCGGGGTAATAGGTTAAAGCAGTTTTCAACAAATTGTTTGTATTTGGTAAAAGTAGTACCCTTTAGAATTTGGTTGCCGCCATAACGTTCATCGTTAAACAATGGATGCCCAATGTATTTAAAATGAGCTCTTATCTGATGCGTGCGACCTGTTTCGAGCCGACACTCCACCAGTGTGATGTAGCCAAGTCTTTCCAGAACTGAATAATGGGTAACTGCATGTTTGCCTGTTTCGCCATCGGGATAAACGGCCATTTGCTTTCGGTCTTTAACACTTCGGCCAATATGCCCGGTTATAGTGCCATGGTCGTTGGTCATATTTCCCCAAACAAGTGCCTGATAAGTACGCGTACTGGTTTTATCGAAAAATTGCCGTGCCAGGTTCATTTTGGCTTCTTCGGTTTTGGCCACTACTAAAAGTCCTGACGTGTCTTTATCAATTCTGTGAACCAGTCCTGGGCGAGGGTCGTGGCTATTGAACCAGGGCTGACCTTTAAAATGCCAGGCCAAAGCATTAACCAGGGTGCCGGTGTAATTGCCGTGGCCGGGATGTACAACCATGCCGGGCTTTTTATTGATTATCACCACCGCGTCATCTTCGTAAATAATATCCAATGGAATATCCTGAGCAATGATTTCAATTTCGCGTGGAGGATACGACATTACAATAGATATAACATCGTTGGGTTTAACACGGTAATTGGGCTTTACAGGTAAATTGTTTACGAGAATATTTCCTGCATCAGCAGCTTCCTGTATTTTGCTGCGCGAGGCATTTTCTATCCTGTTCACCAGAAATTTGTCAATTCTCAACAATCCCTGACCGGCATCGGCAACAAATCTGAAATGCTCAAACATCTCACCCGTATCGCCATTTTCCACATCATCGGGCAATTCGGGGTCATCCAGGTCGTCAAACGCTTCCACCGGTTCCTTCATAACTGGAATATGTATAATTCTGAATGTAAATAAGTTGCCCCGAATTAAAGTATTTCATCTTCGAATGAAGAGTCTGTTTCCGAATCGTCATTGTTTTCCAATAACTTTGACTCATCAAGAGTAAGCCAAACATCAATTGAAGCACCCAGATTCAGGAAAAAGCCGGGGGCAGCAGGTGGGCTTTGCTTCCACACAAAAGCCTTTATGGAATCTCCTGTGGTTTTAATATCTTCATCAAAAATGGTAGCCCCAATATTCAGATAAACCCCTTGTGCCATTCTTCGGGCATTGGCCAAATCAAGTCCAATGAGGCTGGGCACCGATGTTGTTTCACTGCTTAATCCCCTTCCAATAAGAAGGTCAATGGTGGTTCCTTTTGGGACAAGCGTGCCAGGTTGAACCGGTTTTCCTTTATAATGTTGCCCCAATACCAAATTCGTGTATTCTGACGGAATATATACCAATTCGCCTGCAGTTAATCCAAACGATTCAAGAATCACCTTGGCATTACGCAAACTGTAATCAATAAGATTGGGCACGGCAACCTGCTCTTCAGTCCATGCATTAATGGTAAGAAATACAAGGCGGTTCTTTTTGACACGTTCACCGGCTTTGGGTACCTGCTCAATAACCACTCCGCGTGGAGCATTGTCGATGTGCACCGAGTCGATAATAGTGTAACGTACCTTACTTTTCTTAATAAGGCTCTTCAATTGGACTTCTGTTAATCCGGTAAAATCGGGCAATGGCCGGCTTTGGCCGTGATGCGTGTAAATATTGAGGAAGGAAAACACAAGTATGAGCAACACAATGCTAATACCTGTTATTATCCCAACATGTTTCCATATGGTTTTATTCAGAAGTATTTTCCAACGGGACATATTATTCCAGTTTTTGTTTAGCATCAAAAATAATATAAAATCTGCAATTGTGTTTTAGTTGGGTAGATTTCTTGAAAAACAGGCCGAACAAAGAGAGAAACCATTCCTTGTAAAGGGTTTAAGATTAAGTAACTGTTTAAATTTAGTTTTCTCTTTTTTTTAAAGACTATTAGAAGTTTAGACTTCAGACAGATAGACGTGTCCCGGTTTATCGGGATTAGACTCAATAGAAAAAAGAGACAAACAAGATTGTTTAGTTATTTTACATATTTTAAACATTTTACATCTATTGTCTTATGTTCTTTTCCCGATACTCGGGACTTCGCGTCTATTGTCTAAAAAAAAATCAAACAGTCTCTAAACTCTTTTTAATATGCATGTTAGCTGTTTTTCCAGAAAATCCCTTTAAAAAGGCTGATTGCATAATGGCCAGGACTAAGGAAGTCTTTGATGGCAATCATCAACTAAACAATAAAGCAAAAAAAAAGACCCATGGCAGGGTCGATTTTTTGGAGAAGCCGGTTGAATAACAAACTAGGCTTTATGTCTTTTTTCGTCAGAAACAGTCAGTTTTTTTCTTCCTTTGGCACGCCTTGCTGCCAACACTCGACGGCCATTGGCAGTAGCCATCCGCTCACGGAAACCATGCTTGTTTCTTCTTTTACGGTTTGATGGTTGAAATGTCCTTTTCATCTGTTTATAATTTGATTTTTTTAGTCAGATGCCACTCGCCAATAATCATTGCCCTGTGTGAGTAAGGCTTACTCATGGCTCGTTTTATCTTTAATTCTATTTATCTAATAATGCCTTACTGCTCATATTTGGGACTGCAAAAATACATGTTTTTTCTTCTTTGCAAAAGTTTCAATGCAAAATTTTTATTATATTATTGATTACATTGAAAGATGCAAGAGTTTCTTGGTATCAAAAAAAGGTTCCTCAAAATAATTGTTGAGTTCGGTTAAGGAAACCATTTTTTTAAAGGGAGCAATTTCGGCACTCAAATCGCCGCCTTTTAAGTAAAGAATTCCATTTGTGATGGCGTTTTGCTGTTTTACTGATACCAGATGGCGGGCTTGCTTAACAAATTCGGGCAGGGTTGTAACGGCTCGGCTAACTACAAAATCGAATTTACCATTAAAATCTTCAGAACGCGATTGGATGGCTGTTACATTTTTTAAACTCAGACTGCGGGCTACTTCGCTAACAACTTTAATTTTTTTCCCGATGGAATCCAAAAGCGTAAATTCAACCTGTGGGAAAAAGATGGCCAGCGGTATGCCAGGAAATCCACCTCCGGTGCCAATGTCAATTATTTTGGTGTTTGGAGTGAATGTGATAAACCTGGCAATAGCCAGTGAGTGTAGCACATGGTGCAGGTAAAACGAGTCCATGTCTTTTCTGGAAATAACATTTATTTTGCTGTTCCAATCGAGATAGAGCGATTCCATTTCTGAAAACTGCCGGATGCGTATTTCATCCAAATTGGGGAAATATTTCAGGATTAATTCCATTTCTTTATGTTTTGTGCAGTTTGGCAAAAAAGAATTTTGTCATTGGTTGTTGTGCCTGCCACCTGACTTAAGCAATAATGGCCAGCAAATATAAAACAAGGAATAAGGGATATCCTAAAAATTGAGGCGAAAAATTGATAGTCTTTATGCTCTTTATTTAGAAGAAAAAGGGTGGTTAATACAATTCCTGAAACCAGAAACAAATTACTAATGCCGGATATGATGCTTAAAACCAGATAGAAATGCCAATGATCATCAAGGAGAGAATCTCTTTTAACGACTATGAAAAAGGAGAGTACATTCAAGGCCACCAGAGCAATCAGGAAAATAAACGACCATTTTTTGTATTGCCTTTTGTGGTTAAAAAGAAATAAACTTAATGTTCTGCTCTTTTTCAGAAATGGATTGATATTTATTTTGTTGGTATGGCCCAAATATGAATGGCGTTAGCGTTTAACTTCTGAGTTTTTTAAAGTGTGGTAGAGCAATTCCCGTGCTCTGAAAAGCTGTGCTTTAACAGTTCCAAGCGGTAAGCCAAGCTCTTCAGAAATTTCTTCGTACGAGTATTCTTTAAAATACCTCAGTTCAATAAGGGTGCGATAACGTGGTTTCAATTTTTTAACCACCGTTCTCATTAAAACAGCCTTCTGGTCTCTAATTAGATTTTCTTCCGGATCAGGAGTGTCATCGCGAAGGTGAATCTGTGGCTCCGATTCTTTGTCTTCAGAGAAGCTTCCGTCAATGGAAACATGGTTAGATCTTCTTTTTCTCAGGTAATCGATGCAGTTGTTGGAAGCAATCTTAAACAGCCATGTACTGAAAGCATAGTTAGGAGAATATTGATCGAGGTTTTTAAACGCCTTGCCAAATGCCTCAATAGTAAGGTCTTCGGCGTCGGTTTTATTATTAACCATTTTTAATAGCATGAAATAAATGGCATCCTTGTAACGGGTCATTAGCTCGGCATACGATTTCTGATCACCGTTAGTAGCCTTATGAACCAGCTCCAGGTCGTGTTTCGCCTTATCGGATAGGTTTGGATTTATTTCCATTTGTTTTTGTTTGATCGAAATAAATTAGCCGTTTGAGCCCAAAATAAAAACCATGGATGCCAAAAGTCGAATATTAGTAAGCCCCAATATATTCTTCCTTGTTGAAGCTTTTGAGCCGCTTTGCCCCAAAAGATCAATTTCAGAATCAGGTTTATAAGCATTAATGCTCCAACGACTAAAGCAAAAGTATTAAAAAATATCAAAAGAATACCCAGTACCCAAAATATTTCACGACTTAAAGCATCGGTAAGCAATTCAAATTTTACACTCCATTTATAAAATGGTGAAGTTGTTAAATGCCGTGCTTTTTGCAATCGCCAATTGCGAAATGTGTTGGGTGGTATAGAGTATGTGTGGGCTGTAGGATGGCTCACCACTGCAGTATTCAATGCCGTTGCAGTTTCCTGAACAAACAAATCGTCATCGCCCGAAGCAATTTTACTGTGGCTTTTAAGCCCATTATTATTAATAAAAAGCTCCTTGGTATATGCCAGATTACGGCCAACACCCATGTAAGGTTTTTTGCTGAGGGCAAAACCCATGTATTGCATGGCCACATAAAAAGTATCGTACCTTATAAGAAAGTTTAGAAATCCTTTTTTCTTCAGGTATCCGCCAAATCCCAAAACCAATCGTTTCTCGGGCGATGAGAAACCTTGCATCATGTTTTTTAGCCATTGGTCGCCCGCTGGTTGGCAATCGGCATCAGTAAAAACAAGATAATCGTGAACAGCAGCTTTAACTCCAATGGTAAGTGCCAGTTTTTTGCCATGGTGGTAGCGCCTGTCAACCGGAATGGTAGTATAATATAACCGGGGGTATTGCTGTTTTAGTCGGGCCAGCACCATTTCTGAATCATCTTCAGAACAATCGTTAACAACCACAACCTGATAGTCGGGGTAATCCTGTGTTAAAACTGATGGTAAGAACTTTTGAAGATTTTCGGCTTCATTTTTTGCGCAAATAATTACAGATACCTTAGGCAGGAATAACGATGCTGAACTAACTGCCTGGGCTTTTTGAAAAGCAAACGGTCTTATTCTGATTAACAGAAAAAGCAATTGGAACAGCCATGTTAGAAAAAAAACGGACAACAGAACAATGTCTGTAATGGTAAGCTGGTTAAAATCCATAAATCAAATTATGTTTGGCCAAATTTGCAATTTTTTCAAAAAAATCAAAAGGAATAATCAGTTAAAATAAGAATAAATTATTACCAATTATTAACCGCTTAGTGTTTTTAAGGGATTGATGTTTGTTGTCTCAATATGGTTAATTTTATGTACCTTTTATTTTTTCTATCTTTGCTGGCGCTAAAGGTTTGCAACATAAATGTAATTGGTGTGAGCATAAGTAGATAATTGCAGGTGATTTTGAAATAGGGAAAATGGATTTTTTATTACAACATACAGATAAGGCATCAAATGCACGTGCCGGTGAAATAACAACCGACCACGGAAAGATTGAAACACCTGTGTTTATGCCTGTTGGAACAGTAGGGTCGGTGAAAGGTATACACGTTAAAGACCTGGAAGAGCAGGTAAACGCGCCAATTATTTTGGGTAATACTTACCATTTGTATTTGCGTCCGGGTTTGGAGGTATTGAGGCATGCCGGTGGCTTACATAGGTTTAACGGATGGAAGCGTGCAATATTGACCGATAGTGGCGGTTTTCAAGTGTTCTCGCTCAGTCATAGGCGCAAACTAAGCGAAAGTGGTGCGGTATTTCAGTCGCACATTGATGGATCGAAGCATTTTTTCTCGCCCGAGAATGTTGTAGATACACAGCGGGTAATTGGGGCCGACATTATTATGGCCTTTGACGAATGTCCTCCGGGCGATTCGCACTATCAATACGCCCGCCAATCGGTCGATTTAACCCACCGGTGGCTAAAGCGGGGAATTGCGCATTTTGATAATTCGGAACCGTTATATGGTTATTCGCAGGCATTTTTCCCAATCGTTCAGGGAGCAGGATTCAGGGATTTAAGAAAAGAATCGGCCGAATATATCGCTTCCTTTGGGAGAGAGGGGAATGCCATTGGAGGTTTAGCCGTGGGAGAACCGGAAGAGGTGATGTATGAAATGATTGAGGTTGTAAACGAAATTCTTCCCGCTGATAAACCAAGGTACCTCATGGGCGTTGGTACTCCGGTTAATATACTCGAAGCCATTGCACGCGGTGTTGACATGTTTGACTGCGTAATGCCTACCCGAAATGGACGCAATGGGATGTTGTTTACGGCTAATGGCATTGTCAATATTCGTAATAATAAGTGGAAAAATGATTTTTCTCCAATTGATCCTGATGGACCTTGTACGTTAGATATGATTTACACCAAGGCCTATTTAAGGCATTTATTTGTGGCAGGAGAAATGTTGGGGCCCCAGTTGGCCTCCATACATAATCTGGCCTTTTATTTGTGGTTGGTGCGTGAAGCTCGCCGTAAGATTATTGAGGGTAATTTTATTTTCTGGAAAAATCAAATGGTAAAACGTTTGGCTGTTAGATTATAGGTTAATTTCGAAGCTTTTTTGTTCCTTTGTAACCGACGAACATTTAGTGGCTGTAACCATTGAAGATTTGGAATTTAATAATCAAATTACTTTGAAAAAACTCGATCTGTATATTCTTCGCAAGTTCCTGGGAACTTTCTTTTTTGCTATATTGCTGATAATAAGCATTTCAGTTGTGTTCGATATGGCCGAGAAAATCGACGATTTTCTGGAACATACAGCACCTTTAAAGGCTATAGTCTTCGACTATTACATGAATTTTGTCCCCTACTTTGCCAATCTTTTTACCCCTTTATTTGTATTTATAGCGGTTATTTTCTTCACTTCAAAAATGGCCTACCAAACCGAAATTATTGCCATTTTATCGAGCGGAGTAAGTTTTAGACGACTTGTAGTGCCTTATTTATATGGAGCGGCCATTATTGGTGCGTTTTCCTATGTTTTAGGCTCTTTTGTTATACCGCCTGCCAACAAGGTACGCCTTGATTTCGAGAATACTTATATTAAAAAGCGACGCGAAACCGGCATGAACAATATTCATATGCAGATAGAGCCTGGCGTATTTGTGTATGTAAGCCGGTATTCTTCTTTGCGAGAGGTGGGTGATGGTTTTAGTTTGGAAAAGTTCGACGACAAAAAACTGGTAATGAAGCTCTCGGCAGCATCAGCAGCCTATGATTCAATAACCGGTGGATGGCGTTTGAGGCAATTTGTTAGGCGCGATTTTACCGGGGAAAACCGACAAGCCATCACCGAAGGGGCCGAATTGGATACTTTGCTGAACATGAAGCCTTCTGACTTTAAGGAGGAGCGAAAGTTTTATGAAACCATGACAAATTCGGAACTAAAAAAACATATAAAAGAACTTCGCCAGCGCGGAGTTGGTAACGTTGAAGAATATCTGATTGAATTTCATAGAAGAAATGCATCTCCTTTTTCCGCCTTTATTCTTTCAATAATTGGTGTGTCGCTGGCCTCACGTAAAGTTAGGGGTGGCATGGGCCTTCATATTGGTGTGGGTATTGGTTTGAGTTTTTCGTATATTCTTTTTATGACTATCTCAACCACTTTTGCCGTAAATGGCAATATGTCGCCCTGGATAGCCGTTTGGATACCCAATTTTGTTTTTTCTATTATAGCAGGGGTTCTTTATTATAAGGCGCCTAAGTGATAGAATAAATTGCTGTATGCTTTTATGAAAATATCATGTATTTATACTTCTCAAACTTTAGCCTTAGCTGTTTAAATTTTTTATTAAGATGATTAGACTGATGGATAAATCCTATCCCGATTCTCGGGACTACGCGTTGCTGCGCTTCTAAATATCTTGTTTCTAAATTAAACTATCACTTAACAGTTATTTTACGCACAAGCGTCTGATTTATTTGTTTTTTTTGTTCAATTGTTACATAAATACGAGTGTTTTTTTTATTAAAAAAATGTTGTAACAACTATTTGATATCCATAAGTATGGAGTTAAATTTGAAAAAATAATGACAAAATATGTGTGTCATTGAGGTGAAAATTTGTAATTATGTACCCGGTCTTTTCAATTAAAATATTATCTATTTAATTGATTGACATCAAATTAACCAAAACTATTTGAGTATGTCATTAAAAAAGCACATCCTTGACCTTCGGCAAAGAAAAGAAAAAGTTCAGCAGGGTGGAGGCGAAAAAGCCATTGAGAAACAAGTGGCTATGGGTAAAATGACTGCCCGTGACCGTATCCTTTCGCTGGTGGACAATGAATCTTTTACCGAGTATGACCTTTTTGTTGAGCACGAAGCCCGCGATTTTGGGATGGACAAGAAGGAACTGCACGGTGATGGTGTGATTATAGGAACTGGTACCATTTTTGGCGCTCCAGTTTGTATCTTTGCACAAGATTTTACTGTAGCCGGTGGTTCATTAGGGCTTATGCACGCCCGAAAAATTACCAAAATTATGGATCATGCACTTAAAATGAGGGTTCCTTTAATTGGAATTAACGACTCAGGGGGTGCAAGGATTCAGGAAGGGGTAAATTCATTGGCTGGTTATGGTGAGATTTTTTATCGCAACACCATTGCTTCCGGTGTAATTCCCCAAATTTCGGTTATCCTTGGTCCATGTGCTGGTGGAGCTGTTTATTCCCCAGCTTTGACCGATTTTGTTTTTGTGGTTGATAATATTTCAAAAATGTTTATTACCGGCCCCAGTGTTATAAAAACTGTGTTGGGCGAAGAAATTTCGATGGAAGAACTGGGTGGAGCCCGCGTTCATGCCGAAATTACCGGTAATGCTCATTTCTTTGCGCAAAGTGAACAAGAATGTTTTGACCAGATTAAGAAACTGATCACGTTTATTCCCTGGAACAATACACAAAAAGCCAAAGTGTTCCCACCGCGCGAGCCTAAGTTTAAAGGAAGCATTGAAGATATCATTCCTTCCGATCCAAAACAACCGTACGATGTACGTGATGTGGTAAGGGCCATTGTTGATGATTCAGATTTCTTTGAAATTCAGGAGCTTTTTGCACCTAACATCGTTATCGGTTTTGGCCGCATGAACGGACAAACTACAGGTTTTGTTGCCAACCAGCCACTGGTACTTGCCGGTGTACTCGATTGCGATAGTTCCGATAAAGCAGCAAGGTTTATTCGCTTCTGTAACGCCTTTAACATCCCTATTATTACTCTTGAAGATATGCCCGGATATTTGCCTGGAGTTGACCAGGAGCATGCCGGTGTTATTCGTCACGGAGCAAAAGTGTTGTATGCCTACTCTGAAGCAACGGTGCCCAAAATCACTGTGATTCTTAGAAAAGCTTATGGCGGTGGGTATATTGCCATGAACTCCCGTCACCTTGGTGCCGACTTTATGTTTGCCTGGCCAACTGCCGAAATCGCGGTTATGGGGCCAGAAGGAGCCGCCAACATTATTTTCAAAAAGGAAATTGACGAAGCTGAGGATCCAGATGCTATGCGTGCAATTAAAGTTCAGGAGTATATTGAACGATTTGCAAATCCTTATGTAGCTGCAGCCAAAGGTTATATCGATTCGGTAATTGAGCCGGAAGAAACCCGTAAGCTCTTGTTACATGCTATTGAGGTTTCTGGTAATAAAAATGAT
>CALEUX010000066.1 GCA_937920475.1 uncultured Marinilabiliaceae bacterium | reverse complement strand
TGCACTAAAACAGTTGTTTAAAGCCGGCTTTCCGATAAATCGGAACAGGCTCTGTAAGCAGACTCTGGTGGGTCGGTTCCACCATCTTATTTGCTGTGAGAAATATCTTACGATATTTCTCACAGCAAACCTCGCGCTAACAGGGGGTTGTAATAAAATTAAATTCAGGTAGATATTAATGAATTGGGCTGTTATGATGCAGAATCCCGTGCTCCATTTTCTACCACCATACTTGCTTATTATTTTCGTATGTAAAGATACGTTCTTCCCATCCCTTTGTGTGATTTTGTAAATGATACAAGCCATTCATGGGCACATCCTTGTACGTCAGGGAGTCAGAAGTGGCCGTTTGACGGCCCATGCTTACCCATTCCTGATTTTTCCAATAGTTTAGCTCGTATTCATCTCCTATCTCAACCATATTGCCATCGTTTCGGGTTGCGAATAGGATTTTACCCACTTTCTGTGGGCGGGAGAGCTTTAATCCTACCCACGAGCCAGAAACGTCAGGGCTGTCGAAATAGGTCAACACATCTCCGTCAAAAACCAAATCTTTTGTTTTGCCTGAATTCTCGAAGCTACCTTCAGTTCCAATTATTTTTCCTTTAATGGTGTCACCATTAACATCAAAAAACACCACTTCATTAATATTACATCGTCCGCCTTCCGGTCCAATGTATCTTAAGTATTGGAAGGTGTTGTGTGAGTCAACGTATATTCTATGAAAAAGAGGTTCTGTCATTTCAGCAGTAATGGTACCAAGTGTTTTTGCATCAGAAAAATCGGGGCGATTGGCTCCTTGAAATTTTCCGCCAATACTCATTTTTCGAATATTATCATCAACCAGGCGGTTTGGAAATTTCCGCTTCAGCACCAAAGTTTGAAACTTTTTATCAGCTATGGAAATGTGATGTATATTTCCGGTAGAGTCAAAATAGAAGGGATCATTGAGTGCTTTAAATGAACCGTTGATGTAATATGCCGGCAAATACATGCCTCTTGGCTCAACATCTTTGAACAGCGCTGTATTTCTTTTAGTGGTTTTACCCCAGGCAATTGGCACCCATTGATCATTGTTAAAAACCATGAGGTAAGTAAACTTGTTCGCAGTTTTTTTATCGGGAGCAATGTCTATTTCAACATCTTTAACCTGGCAGTATTCTTTTGTAACATCAATAAAGTATGGATTTCTGAACTGAGCGGGGATATCTTCCTTTCCATTACTCATAAAAAGCAAGCTGTTTCTGTTTATTGAATTAGTATTTCTATAAACTTTCCCTTTTGCAAAAACATCAACCCAGGTACCTGCGCCAACAGGGTTGTGACAATTGTTTTGAACAGTTTTTCCTTCTAAATCAAAGACCACACTCCAACTGTGTCCCGCATTCCGCTCGGGATAGTTAAAAACAAAATCAACAGTGCAAGCCACGCCCAACGATCGTAATACCATGGTTTGGAATGCCGTTTCTTCATAGCAGGAACCATAAGCATGTTTTAAAATTAAAGTGGGATCAATAGGTCCAATCTCTACATGCGAGCCAGACCAATGAAAACGATTGGTTATTTCACTTATTTTCTGGGCTGCACGAATGCTGATATCCAGGTTGTTATCATGGCTGCTCTCATTCTTTTTCACGATTTTTTCCAGGTGCCACGAATATTCATTTCGCATTCTATCTGGCGGTAATTGAATCAGAATACTGTCTTTTTCCGAGAAGGCCAGTATTCTGCCGGTCTCTTTATTTCTGATTTGATAGCCGCCATCAGGCATGGGAATGAAGGCCCAAAGCTGGTTAGCGTATCCGTGATCGTTAAAGGTAATTACCCATTCACTTTCTCCAAAAGGGAAGGCATCGATGGCTTTTACCACTCCATTGCTCTCGAACAACAATTGATACAGATTATCGTTCTTTGCAACAATTCTGACCGGCCATTCTTTGGCCGGATTTGAACAAATGCTAATATTATTTTCATTAATCAGAGAATCTTTGGCAATTGTTAACTTA
Organism: uncultured Marinilabiliaceae bacterium; assembly: GCA_937920475.1. Taxonomy (GTDB): domain Bacteria; phylum Bacteroidota; class Bacteroidia; order Bacteroidales; family Marinilabiliaceae; genus CALEUX01. Next base: position 10,256 of record CALEUX010000066.1, on the reverse strand, counting down.
CCAAAGGCATTTGAAAAATAGTATTCTCCTTCGGTGATAACCGATTCCGGGAATTTCATGAATATGTACTCCGGTATATTGATATAATCGAGGAGGATGTTCTTGTTAAGAGCCATTAATTTAAGTGTGTGTTTGCCGGAGTCCAACGGCACTGTAAAATCAACGGGTTTAACATCCTTATCAACCAAATTCCATTTGCCTGTTGAAGGGAATACCAAATCACCAATAATAAGGTTATCAATCATTACACGAATATTTGCACCTGTTGAATGGCCGTTTAAATAATGGATATTGAATAGTTGGTACCCTTTTCTATTGGTCTGGAATTCTAATTCAAACATTTGCAGGCCATCCTTTCCAAGTTTAAGGGCAGCGTTTCCGGAAGCACTCTCGACTTTGACAATCATGGAGTCTGCTTTTGCATAATTCTCAGCCTCGAAGTGTGAGTCAGAGCCTTTGAATGCTGCGTAATCTAATAAATGGCCATATTTTGCGTATGCAAAATTTCTCCAACTGGCAGTGTCGGAATGTCCGATTTTAAAGGGGAGCAGGTATTCACAAAAAATCTCAAACGGATACAACCGGCTCCATTCAAAACGGTTATATGTGTCAAAAGCTGCTTCTATCTGATTTATTATATGGGTTGAGGAGAGCCGTTTAACATCAAATTCAGATTCCGTTTTCGCTGTTCTGTTTTGGGTAACAGAGTCAGACATTAATACCGAATTCCTGTCTTTTATATAGATGCCATATACATACTCATAGCTTTCATTGAAACTTTCTACTCCTGATCCAAATCGTGAGTATTGATAGGTCATATTCGAAATAATATATTCGGCAGCTTTCAACTTGAGCGGATCCGGATTTATTTTGTGGTAATAATTTAATACTTTTTCCAGTTCCGTTCTGTTTTCACCAGCCATTTTCAGGGCTTGCTGTGTTTCAGATGACCAGGGAGAGCAGGAGGCCATCACCACTAAAATAAAGAAGTACATAGCGACTCCTTTAACGTGATTTGTTTTGATTAAAATGTTCATTACTAAAAGCTTTTTGACTACAGTGGTAGTCGGGTTAAATGTTAATGGTTAATGGGTTTATAGTTTACTATAATATTTGGACACATCGTTCTGTTGTATGGTTTTAATTATTTAAGTTTTCTGAGAAACCTGGAAAGCATACTTTTTTTATTCGATTTTGAATACAAGAAGAAAGAGCCTTTTCCAATTAGGAGTTCTTCTTTTACAGGTCCGAAATAGCGGGAGTCTTCACTGTCGTGAAAATTATCGCCCATAATAAAGTAATAATCATTATAAAACCTGAAATGGCCACAACTGTCCCTCTCGCTTTCGGGCCGAAACTGAGCTTCATGGTCGATAAGTGGACCATACACCCACAAGTTCTCCGGGTTTTTTTCAATAACCATGCCTTTAAAGGGTAACATGTATGGACCGTAATTGTCGATATTCCAATTAAGATGTTCAGAGTGTGGGTAAACGGAAAAGGCTGTGTCGGGTCTGCAGGGATCAATAGATGCCTCAATTACCTGTGGATGTTGTTTCAAAGCCTGAAGCTCAGCATGCGTAATATGTCCGTTGAATTGAATCTCCTGCTGAAGGGTTTCTTTTTGAAACATATTAATGTGTAAACTGTCCAGAATAACGTATGCCTGATTGCGATTTATAAACCGTGCCTTTGAATAGAAGATTGAATTTTGAGGTCTGGTTTGTTCCAATCCGTTAATCAATAACTGCCCCTTAACAATCTGGAGTGTATCGCCCGGCAGTGCAACAATCCGTTTTATTAAAACAATACCAATATGGGGGTGATTAAACACGGTAATATCACCTCTTTTTGGTGAAGAATAACCCTTGAGTCTGTTATAATTCCACCATCGTTTTTTAATATCTGCACCCTTTCCTTCGTATAGCCAAACCAAAATATTGATCCAGGATATCTCATAGGGAGAGTAAGGCAGGCGAGGTCCGTAGGTCAGGTTGTTAACCCAGACAATATCACCCGGGACAATCGTTCTTTCCATGGATCCGGATGGTATGGTATAAATTCCAAAAAAGAGCGTTTTAAAAGTAATAGCAGCTAAAAGAATCCCAATAAATAGCATAGGGTAAACCAAATAGGATATTTTCCGAAAACGAACCATCACTTTTGTTTGCGACGTAAACATCCAAAATATTAGCCATACAACACTAAAGAGCACTGCCATCCAAAACATTCCGATAAGCAGGTGCACCATTGTTGTTAAAAGGAAAACAAAGTGCATTGCCTTTTTAAGATTTTCTTTGTTTGTGAGGGACTTGCTTTTGTTGAGTAAGTTTAGAATTATCATCTGCTTTGTTTTATTTCGGGGTTAATGCTTTGCGACGGCTCAGTGGTAGTTTGGGTTATAATACTATTCATTTCTCTCATAATCTCTTTGGTTGCCGATGATTCAACCCGAACCGGGCTGTTAATGATTTCCAGGGCTGTTTGTTTAGCCTTGAGGTGTTGACCGCTTTCGAAATAGAGTTTGGCCAGAAGGTATTTTGGTAATAACAATGAAGGAACCATCTGTGTGCTTTTTTTGTATGCTGCTTCGGCTTCCGAATAGTTGCCCAGAGCTTTATGACTGTCGCCAAGCGCATTCTGAATAATCTGGCTGCTGAAATGGTGTTTTGCCTGGGAAAGAATCTCAATGCTTTTGTGGTATTGTTTGTCCATGTTTAAGGCTTTGCCATACATTTGCATAAAGAGGCCGTTAAACTGTAATTCAGGATAGGCATTGGCATAGGTTTCAACAGCAACGTTATAGGTACCCAGGGTGTAAAACCTGTCAGCCTCCCGCCACGTTTTCAGCGCCTTATAATGTTCAATGCGTTGTGGAAAAAAGTATATGACTCCCATAATTATTGCAATAACACATGGAATTGTGATGAAAAGAGTTTTTTTACCTGTTGACTTTAAGACAATTATGGAGGATGGCGATAATATAGCTGCTAAAACAATCAGCTGCAGGATGAAAGAGCTGATGCTGAAAGGATAAGAGAACATGCCGAACGTTAGTAACGTAATGAGTGTTCCTTTAAAACTGATTATAAGTATTGGATTGATACAGTGTGCCTTAGTTGGAGATTTCTGCCCGGTTCTTCGGGACGAAAAAAGTACATAAAGCATTGCTGCTACCAGTAATATGGCAATTAACCCTTTTTCGATAAACAGGTTTATTAATTCATTAAATGGCGATTCAGGGTTGCCGGCTACCATGGCTTGGGCTTCTGATCCTTTGCCTGATTCGAACCAATTGGCCTGGTGATTCATATATAGCGTGTTAAAAGCTCCTGAACCATGACCGCATATTGGGTTTTCGCTAATAATTTGAGCTGAAACCTGCCACATAAGCAGGCGACCATCGGCTGAGCCCTTTTTCATAAAATAGAGGTCCGTTAAAGACGTTATGATTATTAAAAACAATGAAACGGAAACCAGCAAACGGGCGGTGATGCTGCTGTTTTTAAATCGCATTATAAGGTTGTCTCTGAACGGCAGTTGACCGGGAAATGATACAAAAATAAATAAACACCCCAGAAAACCCGCAGTCCATGCTGCCCTTGATTGCCCCGGAGGAAGTACCAGTAAAATTACTATAAGTGTAATCCATGCCAATGCCTGAATGCAGTGTCGTAACACTAACCCCAAACTCCAAACCCTAAAATGTTTAACGATGGCATAACCTGTAAATACTCTGCTATCTGTTAATTCCTCTCTGTTCACTGATAAATCCTCACTATTCACTGATAACTGTCTACTGCTCACTGCTAACTGCTCACTGTTCACTGATAACTGTTCTCTGTGTAACAAAATAATCCCCAAAGTCAGCGGCAATCCACATACCACAAAGCCTGAAAAAGGCCCCGGGTTGTGAAACGTACCTGTAATTCCAAAGAGTGCGTGGTGAGAATGTTCAAAACCATACAACTGTAAAAGTCCAAGAGCAGCCTGAAGCAGAGAAACCATCATCCACACAATGGCTATGCCCCATACCAAATTGTTTTTGATGGCAATGCTTCGAATAAACAGGTAAACTATCAGCCACAGAAACACGTTAAATAAATTTTGTTTTATAAAATAGGAGAGAGAGGTATGTATCATGATTTCGCTGAGCACAGACCAAATAACAAAAAGTATAAACAGCAAGTCGAAAACGGTAAACAGGACGGCTCTTTTAAAAGGCAGTGTAACAACCAAAACCATAGCCGGAATAATTGCAACCACTTCAATACCCCATTGTTTTGATGTTACCAACCCATTAAAAAATTCGGGTTTCACCAGAAAAACGGTGGCAAAAAGAGCAGCAACAATGGCTGTAATTAAACAGGTGACGATTACCGGAGTTGATGGTTTTGGGTTCAAGGTTTTAGGCTTAGAGTTGATGGTTCAGGGTTTAATCCTATGCAAATAATAATAGCAAAGCGGTATAAAGTAAAGGCTCACAATAGTTCCCAGTATCATGCCTCCAATAATAGTAAGAGCCAATGGTTTCTGCAGTTCACTGCCCATTCCGCCTCCCCACAACACCGGGGTAAGTGCCAGAATGGTTGTAATACTGGTCATTATAATAGGCTTTAAGCGTCGTTTACCGCCTTCTTTAATGGCCTCTTTTATGGGCATTCCCGACCTGAAGAGTCGGTTAATTGTGTCAATTTTTAAAATTGAATCGTTAATAACAATACCGCTCATTACCACAATACCAATCATGGTCATGATGTTAATGGTGCCACCAAAAATCCATAAAAGGAATAAGGCCCCAAAAACATCAATGGGAACCTCCAAAAGAAGGATGATTGGTTGAAGTAACGATTCAAACTGTGCTGCCAGAATAAAATATAACAATATCAATGATATTGCAAGTACAATGGCCATCTCCTTGAGCATTTTACGGGTTCCAAACCAGTTGCCCGAAAAAAAGACATTAACATCAAATTTTTCTTTTAAATTACGAGCGGTTGACTGAATCCATTGATTTACATTCCTTTGGTTTAGCTCGGGGATGTTAATCGGAACAAAAGCACCCTGCGAACTTCCGTAAAGCACTTTATAATCGTTTCGGTTACTGATTGTAATAAGTGCAGTTACTGGTATTTCAACATTATCGCGGCTATTAACCTTTAAATCTCTAAACAATTGGTTAACCGATAGAGGTGTATTTCCCATAATCATAGGCAGATACCCGGCACCGGTGTGCAATACTCCAACTTGTTGGGCATTAAGCGCCGAAAGCACCCTGTTAAACAGGGTTTGGTGGTCAACATTATATAAGGCCATCATTTCACTTTGAACCTTTATTTCTAAGTGAGATTCTGAAGCAGGCGACATGATATCAATACCGGGTAAAACACCCGATAAATAACCGGTTATTTCAGTGGCTGTTGAAAGTTCGGGTATTCCGCGTGCTGTTTGGTCGCTGACGCGTAAAACCAGCAAAGGTTCATCCTGATGGAATAATTTTTCGAAAACAGTTTCGGGCGCTAAAAACGAAAACACCGCATCGGCCCATCTTTGGGTTATTAGCGAGGTGACTTTTTCTTTTATGATGTTTATATTTTCATTATTCGGGCATTTAAAATACATTTTTGATTCAGAGACAGACATATCCAGGTCCTTATGAAGGATATATTTTTGCGTTCCTGTATAACTATTACTAAAAATGGCTAATTGGCCAACTTCTTCCTTGATAGTATTAACTCTATTAATATTCTCGTCGAGGGTAATGTTTTTATTCCAGTCAATTAAAACAAATACATCATCATGAGTAAAAGCGGGAAACCGTTCTTTTGGCAAAAAAACAGCCAGGAAAAGCCCTGGTAATAAGAGTGCGATAAATAAAATAACAACTGCCCGCCGGTACCGAAAAGCTATATGGAAACCTTTTTCATAAATTGCTTCGGTTTTAAAAAGATTTATTTTTTCGAGTAACAGGGTGATTTTTCCCTTTTTTAGTTCTTTGCTGTTGTTGTTATTTTTGTTGAACAAATGGTAAAGCACCGGAATAAGCGTAACAGAAACAATTAGAGAAGCCACCAACCCAATGCCAACAGCCATAGCCTGATCGTAAAATAAGGCGCCCGATACGCCACTTATAAAAATGAGCGGTACAAATACGGCGCAGGTGGTTAACACCGACGAAATAAGAGGCCTGATAACCTCGTTGGTACCTTTAATACACGCCGACGAAAGTGTTTCACCTCTTTCGGTGTATTGGGTTATGTTGTCAATTACAATTATTGAATTGTCGATTATCATACCAATTCCCAGTATTAAACCCGACAGGGAAATAATGTTGATGGATAAACCGGTTAGGTGAAAGAACAACAGGCTAATGACGAGCGATGTTGGAACCGAAATGCCAATAAGCCAGGGAGAACGGGCATCCTTTAGAAAGAAGAAAAGTATTAAAAAGGCCAGCAATCCTCCAAAAATAAGGTTCGATTGAAGATTACTGATAGAGTAATCAAGAATAGCCGTTTGGTCGCGCACTATTTCAAATTGAATACCTGTGTAGGTTTGCCTGAAAAAACTGATAAGCTCGTCAACCCGTTCTTTAAGCTCATCCATCCGGGCATCAGCCTGTTTAATAACAGCCAGCGATATTGCCGGTTCGCCATTACGTAAAAAAACACCTTCCTGTTGGCGGGGGCGCAGACCTATGTTTGCCAGTTCGTCAAGCCGCATAAGCCGCGAGCCAATACTCAGGCGAATATCTTTAACATCATTCACCGTGCGTAACCTATTTGCAAATCGTATGTTGAACCTATACTGACCATCGGCAACTTCAATAGACCCCATAGACAGGTTGTTCTGCTCCAGAGAATTTATTATAACCTGATGCGATACGCCTAACGAGCGAAGCATTGTTTCGTTTGGCTCAATGTATAATTCGGGCAGTAAATGTCCGGTTACATCAACCATGGCCACTTGTTCCTGCTGTTCGAGACGTTTAATAATAACCGAACGTGTAAGTTCACTCAATTCCAGAAACTTATCCTTATCGGCATGCTCCATCCAAATGTTAATATAAAACACAGGTAAGTCAGATGCCGTGGCTTTTATAATGGCAGGTCGTTCCATATCTGACGGTAAATAACGCATGGACTCATCTGTCTTTTCATTGATGTCAATAAATGCGTAGTTGATATCGGCTCCATAGCTGAATCGTAACCGAATGGTGGCTCTTCCGTCGAAGCATTCGGAGGCAAGGTCTTCCAGATACGGAACCTGCATCAGGTTGTAACGCATGGTGCCAACAATGCCTTCTTCAATTTGACGCGCCGATTCGCCCGGCCTATTTATTTGAATGGTAATTTCCGGTATGTTAATTTCGGGCATTAGCGATACAGGCAATAAGCGGGACGATACTATGCCCAGGGTAAGAATTGCCAGAAATGTCATTATAACAGCAATGGGACGGTGGATGAGGAATTTTATCATTCTAGTAGTTCAAGGTTTTAAGTTCAAAGTTTATGGTTTTAAGTTTGAGGTTTATGGTTTAAGGTTTAAAGTTCATTACTACTTCGTCAATTTTGGAAACGTTTTGCTGACATGATGCCAAAATAAGAAACCTAAAAGGCTAAATACTGTTAGTTTCATTGTCCATAATTTAAAAAAAATATGTATTCAGGGTAACATCCAGAAAGGATGGTTAGGTCCTTTTTTTTGTTGGTTTTTTTCTGTCAATCCAGACACTTGGCTACAATACCTGTGTCTGTAATATGAAACACCTTTTACAAGTCTCGATGTGCTTTACATCTATTGTTCCCTTGCCTTAATGATTTGTTAAGGACATTGTTTTTGTTAATTGATTACTGATAACATTGTTTAGCGGTTGTTATTATTGCTAATGTTAAGCTTTTTGGTTATTTTATTTTTGTGACTATGGCTCTTTAATACATTAGAGCTAAGGAATTCATCCGGAAAATTAATGACTTAATATGATTTAAGTTTCATCAATACAAGTATTGGGTTGTCGGTAATTTCAATTCTTCCAACCTCATCTGTTAAAATATAGTCGGAGTTAGTACCATAAAAAAGCTCATGAGGATTAACGACTTGGACCATATAATTGTTGCTGTCCCATATCTCATGGCTAATACCTCCACTATTTGCACTTAGATTAATGTATTTTGGAATTGATGTAATATCATTTTTTATTCTAGAGGTGTGATATTCCGCATTATTTCGTTTAATTCGAATATAGAATTGAGATACAATTGGCTCATTGTGCTTATGTAATAAATAATTAATCCCTAATAATTTACTGTTGTTTATTGCCAAAGCTGGGAAAAAAGCTTTCCCAGCTGTTTGGTTTTCTACAATATTCTGTAGTTCGCTAAACGGTTTTTGACTGGTAATTGTGGTGTCTAAACCCATATCTCCAAAGTTTATATAAAATAAAGGTTGAGCCTCTAAATCCAATAATTGATAAATTGTGTTGTTACTCCTCATGGAAAAGAAGAGCTCTTGATTATTATTTACTGTGAAAGCCTCACCGAAAGAGCCATAATAATTTGTTGGATTCTTAATTTTGTCTTGAAATAATGTTTTTACAATATGGCCATCCTTCATAATAATTATATGGGCATTAGTTGTTTCATTGCTAATTTGGTTTGGTGCCTTTTGTGTGTCAAAATAGTAATAAGAATTTATTTTTTTTGACGTACTAGATTTGATAGCCGCCATTTGTTGTTTTGCAATGATATTAAAAGAGTTCATGGAGTATTTAAAGAAATGATTATCCATTGTGGCAATTTCAATATATGTTTCATTGTCATCAACGAAAAAACCTGACATATTCTTGTACTCATCAGGACCTGGACCTTGTTTATCAAGTTTTGATACAAAATTTCCTTTTTTATCGAACAACAAAACGGTCATCTGTCCTGCATCACAAACATAAACATATTTGTTTGTGATTATTATGGAATATATTCTGCCGGTAATACATGTTGAGTCTGTCTGAAGTTTTATGTAGGTCACTGAATCAACAAATTCAGACAAATTAATTTCATCTTTTGCTGATAAAGGATTGATAAATATTGTTTTAGCCGAATTGATATTTTCTAAATTGCTATGTTGTATACACCCAATGTGAATAGCAATAATAATAATCAATAGAAGATATGTGAAAGGTTTCATAATTTCTTTATAAGTTATGTGAAATACTATGTAAAAATTGTTACAGGAGAAAGAATCTTTCTCCTGTAATTCTCATTTGTTATAGACATCTACATCCAAAAGACTCGTGACAATCAGGCCTTTGTGGGAAGACGCAAGTTGCGGTACATGACCAAACTATTACATTTTCATATTTCCCTGTTCCTGGATTAAAAACCATATCATATTTTGAAACACTGCAAGATTGGGTATCGCCTTTCTCCGCTTGCGCCTGTGCCATCACCTCAATTGCATCCAGTGTAATGTCACCGGCATTATTACCTTGTAACAGATTCATATTAAACACGGTTGCTGATGCAATAATTATTTTTTTTCTCATTTTTTTTTAAAATTAAAACAATTGAAAATTAGTAAATTAAAGTCATTGCTTTTGTTACCAATGAATTATATCAATACCCACCTGCCTGGCAAGAAGTATTGTTCGTATTCAATGGATTGAATACATTGTTTGCTATTTCACTATCTTTGCGATGTTATGCTGAAGCATTTCGGCATAACATCAACAATCTGTTCATAAACTTTTTACCTCCTTTCTTTTTAAGTTTGGAGGGCACCGGAAGAGGGAGCGGTTGCCTGGAAAGCGTTTTGCTTCCTCTTCTTTTTCCCGCGTAATTATTTAGTTCATGGTTTTGAAGTTCAAGGTTCAAGGTTGATGATTTAATGTTTATGGTTCAATGTTAGGTTATTGGTATTTAGTTCCTCTGAAATTTGATTTGGAAAGATATTTCATAAGGTTTGTGATTTTTCCTATTATGTTTTTGGCATGATTGTATAATTCATTAAAAGCCGGCTCTTCAATATATTTAAAATCAAGGGCTCTATATAGTTGTGATTAGACCTCAGATGCGAATCCTTTTGCGAATGAAAGAAATTGAATAAATTCCTTGTTGCCGTCTCTTCCAAAGCCTTCTGCAATATTGTCCATAACAGATCCTGAAGCGCGTTTGATCTGATCTTTAAGAGAAAAATCATTTCGAAGATCGCTTTCTACTGTAATTCTGAAGACTTCAATGCATAATTGCCTTGCCATTTGC
>CALEUX010000065.1 GCA_937920475.1 uncultured Marinilabiliaceae bacterium | reverse complement strand
CTTACTTTTTTTTGCTGCAGTGGAGCGAAGCGGATCATGAATGCCTTAAAAAGAAAACACGAATGAATAAAAAAAGTAATCCCGATTCATCGGGAGAGCACTTAAACGAAGAATGTATTTTTTACCGGACAATAGTGTTTTGAAATATTTATTTGATATTTTGTTATTACCATTTGTTTGTCTTCTGTCTTAAAGTCTTATGTCTTTTGTCTGAATATTTTTAGATTATAAATTTAAACAGTTTCTAAAAGTCAGAGTCTCCAAGCGATAGAGATTCTGACTTCTTTTTTTGTCTGATTTAATTCGGAAAGGCTGAATTAAAATTTACCTTTGTAAATATTTGAATATGTTTTTTGTTCAAATGGATTAATAGCTATTTGCTAATAGTGTTGGTGATGAGTTGCTTAAGCAGGTAATTCTGACGAACAAATAATAGCACATCTTGTTAAAAGTACAGTAAAGCAGAATCATGAGTATAATGGAAGGCCACGATCATATCGAAAATGATCCGGCATTCAAAGGATTAATTGTTAATAGGGGTGTTGAGCAATTGCCATCGGTTAACCCCGATGCCGCTAAGCGTTTTCTTGGAAAGAAGCGACCTGTTTTAACAGCCGATCAATACATCGAGGGGATTTTAAGTGGCAACATCACCATTTTAAGTCGTGCGGTTACTTTGATTGAAAGTTCGTTGCATCAGCATCGCGAATTGGCCCAGGAAATCATCATGAGATGTCTGCCATATTCCGGAAAGTCCATAAGGCTGGGTATTACAGGGGTTCCGGGAGCTGGTAAAAGTACCTTTATTGAAGCATTGGGTTTACATGCTTTATCGCAAGGTGCTAAACTGGCTGTGTTAGCTATCGATCCAAGCAGTGAACGATCAAAAGGTAGCATATTGGGCGACAAAACCCGTATGGAGCAGTTGTCGTCCATGAAAAATGCGTACATTCGTCCTTCACCATCAGCAGGTTCGTTAGGAGGAGTTGCACGAAAAACAAGAGAAACAATCATCCTGTGTGAAGCCGCAGGTTACAATACCATTTTTATTGAAACAGTTGGAGTTGGGCAAAGTGAAACAGCTGTACATTCCATGGTCGACTTTTTTTTGCTCATTATGCTGGCCGGTGCAGGCGATGAATTGCAGGGAATTAAGCGTGGAATTATGGAAATGGCCGATGGAATAGCCATCAATAAAGCCGATGGGCAGAACATTGATAAAGCCATGCTGGCACAAGCACAGTATAAAAATGCACTGCATTTGTTTCCTCCTTCGCAATCGGGCTGGGAACCTCGCGTTGAAACATGTTCATCATTGTATTCAAAAGGTATTGATACCATTTGGAATATGGTAGGCGAATATGTACAATTTACACGCGATAATGGGTTTTTTATCAATCACCGTAACGAACAATCGCGGTACTGGATGTTTGAAACAATAAATGAGCAACTGAAAAACAGCTTTTATCATAATTCAGAAATAAGGCATAAAATTGCTGATTATGAAAAAAAACTATTGAATAATGAAATAAGTTCGTTTGAGGCAGCAAGAGTTTTGCTGGATTTCTATTATAATAAATAATCTAAAAGAATGATAATGAAGAAGTTAATTATTGGATTGGCGCTAATTGGGTGGCTTACCGCCTGTACATCAGACAGCTATAAAATTACCGGTAAATTCGAAGGTGAGTCATCCGGTCAAGTTTTTCTGAGAAAATTGGAGTCAAATGGTATTGTTACTGTTGATACCGCAGAAGTTGTAAAAGGATCTTTTACATTTAAAGGTAAAGCCGATACAGCTCAGTTATATCTTATTTACTACGAGCAGCAGCAGTATCCTATTGTTTTGTTCCTCGATAACAGCAAAATATCGATAACAGCAAATCCTGAAAAATTAGAAGATGCTGTAATTAAGGGTTCTAAGCTAAACGATATTTTCACAAAGTTTAAAGAAGGCATCCCTCATCAGGACAAATCGGAAAAAATGAATCAGGACTTTTATCGTGCTCAAATGAGTGGCGACCAGAAAACAATGGAAAGTCTGATGGCTGATATGGAGAAAATTAACAAAGACCAGCAGGACTATGTTATGAACTTTGTTAAAACCAATTCCAACAATGTGGTAGGTGCATTTTTGGTTCTAGATATGATGGGAGCCTTTTCATCCGAAGAGCTTGATGAGATATCTGAAAACCTGAATAAGCATCTTAAAGATCATCCATATGTTACCCAGTTCAACGAACGGATGGAAGTGGTTAAGCTGCAGAAGGAGATGGAAGCCAGACTGGAACTAGGCAAAGTAGCTCCGGTGTTCAGCTTAAATGACATTAATGGTAAAGCCATTGATCTCGAAAGTTTCAGGGGGAAGTATGTGTTTGTTGATTTCTGGGCAGGATGGTGTCGTCCATGTCGTGAAGAAAATCCGGTTTTAAAAACAGTTTATGAAAGATTTGGAGGTAAAGATTTTGAAATCGTAAGTGTTTCTCTCGACCGTACCGAAGAGGATTGGAAAAAGGCTGTTAAAGAGGATGGCCTTTACTGGACACTTTTGCACGACCCAAAGGGAGAAATTGCCCAGATTTATGGCGTTGAATCTATACCTAACACATGGTTGCTCAATCCTGACGGCGAAATTATCCATAAACAACTTCGTGGACAGGAACTGATGGAAGTTCTGGAAGGACTTCTTGAAGAGAAATAAGATATTCTTATAAGGCTTAAACAGCCGCAAGGTTTTTCTTTTAATATTTGGTTATAATGAAAATACCAATTGGTAGCCTCATTATGATTATGGTAGCAAAAGACAAACGTTGCGGCTGTTTAATTTATTTGCAACTACCAGCCTAATTGGGTAAATTAGTATAGTAAACTATAAAAACTGTATTATGGCAAAGAGAAAAGAAATTGCAGTTGTTTTAGCCGGTTGTGGAGTGTACGATGGGGCCGAGATTCATGAAGCAGTGCTTACATTGCTGGCAATAACTAAAGCAGGGGCCGATTATCATATTTTTGCTCCCGACATTGACCAGTACCATGTGGTGAATCATATTACCGGTGCCGAAATGCCCGAAAAGCGCAACGTTTTAATAGAAGCAGCGCGCATAGCCCGTGGCAATATCAGTCCGCTTTCCGAACTTGATGTACATGTGTTCGATGCAATTGTTTTTCCCGGTGGGTTTGGTGTGGCTAAACACCTTTGCACATTTGCCATCAAAGGTGTTGATTTCTCAATTAATCACGAAGTTGAACAGGTTATTAAAAAAGCGCACCTTTTAGGGAAACCGATTGGTGTTATGTGTATTGCACCGGTTATGATTCCAAAAATAATTGGTGGGGTTGAGGTTACTATTGGTAGCGATGAATCAACAGCAATGGCCATCCAAAAAATGAATGGCCAGCACATCATCACCGCGCATGAGGAAGTAATTGTTGACTATCGGCACAAAGTAGTTTCAACGCCTTGTTATATGCTTGATGCCCGGGTTGACCAAATTGCCCGTGGCGCAGAAAACCTTATTCGGGAGCTTATGAAATTGATGAAGTAGTTTATGAATTCAGTAGGTTATCTGAAATATAAAGAGGCAGCCACGTTTATTCTGGCTGCTTTTCGTTTTTATATTAGTCCGTTGTCAATTAAAAGGATAATATGTTCTACCATTTTATCGTCTCTATCGGCATCGTATTCATCTTTTAAATTGGCCCCAAAAATACGGGCAATACCTTGCCAGAAAAAGGCTGATATTTTGCCTTTGTATTGCCTTATCAGTTCAAAACTGGTATTGCCTGTTTCCCTGTCGATAAGTCGGATTAATAATTTCCCCTGCGAGAATGTTAACTTGCGAAGCGGGGCCTCAAATTCGGCAAATAGCTTTTTCTCGGCTTCTTTCAGATACTTTTTACGTTCTTTATCGCCTTTTATTTTGGCCATTTCCTGATTAATCTCCAGCAGTTTTGCCGATGCAATGCGGGCGTAAGGCAGGGTGACTTTTACATTATGTACTAATCTGGTATATCGTACATATTCTCGTTGGTTGGCAAATTTCCACGGCGGAATTATAACTACTTCTTTCAGATAAACGTGGGGGAGGGTGTCACCTTCAATCACTTTACCTCTCAAAATTACTGTCTGGTCCGAATTATTAACCGGTGTTTGCACCTGCGATAATAGAGGAATGCTCCATATTGAAGACGCGATGGTTATTAGTATGACAAGAGCAGTTTTCATTACATATTGGGTATCAAAATCAGAAAAGCCCTCAAAAACTGAGCCCTTTTTTTGCTAATTTAAATAGCTTTTTTTGGACTAAATACTATTAGACTTTAGATGCAATGTTAATGCTTATATAATAAATAGATTACAATAATTATCTTTTTTGTTTAACTGTCAGCAAACTGGTCAAAATTACCAATTTAATTCTATTCCTCTATTCCAGATAAACTGGGACACGTCTTTCTGTCTAATAGCTAGCCTTTAATAAAAAAACAGCGTCTAAGCATAATATTTCAGGCTTTATGCGTTGAAGAGTTTTATGAGTTTATCTGGCTTCTTAGCCAGTCTATTTCACTGGCCCATTTGCTCTCGTCGGGAGTTTCCAGAATAATTGGAATATGGTTAAACCTGGAATCGTTGATAAATTTAGCGAAAAAATTTGAGCCCATCAGCCCTTCTCCAATATTATCATGGCGGTCAACTCTGCTACCCAAAGCTTTTTTACTGTCGTTTAAGTGAATTGCTTTCAGGTAAATTGAGCCAACTATTCGATCAAACTCATTCCATGTTTGTTGGTAACCCAACTCAGTTGTTAAATCGTAACCTGCCGTGTAAGTATGGCAGGTATCAATACACACGCCAATACGGGTTTTGTCTTCAACCTGGTGAATAATGGCAGCCAAATGTTCAAACCTGTTTCCAACATTGGAGCCCTGGCCCGATGTGTTTTCAATTACTGCAGTTACGCCCCTGGTTTTATCGAGCACCTGGTTAATCGATTCTGCTATGGTGCGCAAACATTTATCTTCGGAAACTTCGTTGAGATGACTACCCGGATGGAAATTCAACATGGTTAAACCTAACTGTTCGCATCGCTGCATTTCGTCGAGAAAGGCCATTCTCGATTTTTCCAATCCTTCGTTTTGTGGATGTCCCAGGTTAATCAGATAACTATCGTGTGGCAGAATAAATTCTGGTTTAAAATTGAATTTATTACAATTCTCGCGGAACAAGTTAATGCTTTCTGCTGCAAGCGGTTTTGCAATCCACTGACGCTGATTTTTTGTAAAAAGGGCAAAAGCATTGGCTCCTATGGCAGCTGCATTTAACGGTGCATTTTCTACACCCCCCGATGCGCTTACATGAGCTCCAATATATTTGTGATGATTTGTCATGGTTAAATATTAACATTCAATAGGTCAGCCTTATCTTCCCGATAACTATTTATTGCAAACAGTTATGGAAAGATAATATTGTTCCAATATAAAAATCCTGTCAAAATTATACAAGTTTTTTAACAAGGTCAGCAGCTTCCTGAAGTGAGATGGCAGAATATACTTTTAAGCCGGAATTGTCGATTACTTCCTTTCCTTCAATGGCATTTGTTCCCTGAAGTCGGGCTATTATGGGAACATTGATATTTCCCAGATTACGATAGGCCTCTACAACTCCGTTGGCAACCCGGTCGCAACGCACTATGCCGCCAAATATATTAATCAGGATGGCTTTAACATTTTGGTCGGAAAGGATAATTTTTAACCCGGCTTCCACGGTTTTAGCATTGGCTCCACCACCAACATCCAGAAAGTTGGCAGGTTCGCCGCCCGATAATTTAATAATATCCATGGTGGCCATTGCTAATCCGGCTCCGTTTACCATGCAACCCACATTCCCGTCGAGTTTAACAAAGTTCAGATTGTTTTTGGTAGCTTCGGTTTCGGCTGGGTCTTCTTCCGATAAATCTCTTAAAGGTACAAACTCCGGATGGCGAAATAAAGCATTATCATCCAGATTCACTTTGGCATCAACTGCTAATATTTTATCATCGGTAGTTTTTAAAACCGGGTTCACCTCCACCAGTGTGGCATCGGCAGCCAAATAAGCTTTGTATAAATTCTCTACAAATGTTACCATTTCTTTGGCCACAGCTCCCGATAATCCAAGGTTGAAAGCTATTCTACGGCTTTGAAAAGGCATCAGGCCGCAAGCAATACCAATTTCTTCACGAAATATTCTTTCCGGATTGGTGGCGGCGACTTCTTCAATGTCAACGCCTCCATCGGGCGAGTACATCACAATGTTTTTACCCGTTTTACGATTGAGCAAAATACTCATGTAAAATTCCAACCGGTTCGATGACCCGGGATAATATACGTCCTGAGCAACCAATACTTTATGAACCGTTTTTCCTTTTGGCCCTGTTTGATGGGTAACCAGATTCATCCCAATCATTTGAGAAGTAATGGTTTCAACCTCTTCAAGTGATTTGGCAAGTTTAACTCCACCCCCTTTTCCACGCCCACCGGCATGAATTTGCGCTTTTATTACCCACCAGCGGGTTCCGGTTTGCTCCTGAAGTTTCTTTGCAGCGTCAACAGCTTCAGATGGAGAGGAAACAGCAATGCCCTCCTGAATGGTTACACCATTGTTTTTAAGAATAGCCTTAGCCTGATATTCGTGAATATTCATAACATCAACAGATTGGTTCTTATATGTAATTTTTATTGTGTCATTATAAAGTGGAATAGTGTTATTTTTGCATCCACCTTTATTTTTATAATATGCGGAAACTCCTTATTACTGAATTAAACAGATTAACGGTCGAAGAGTTTAAAAAAACTGAAAAACATCCTGTTGTTATTATATTAGATAACGTTCGAAGCCTTCATAATGTTGGCAGTGTATTCAGAACTGGCGATGCTTTTTGTATAGAAGCCGTTTATTTATGTGGCATTACTGCAACACCGCCTCATAACGAAATTCACAAATCGGCTTTGGGTGCGGAGGATTCTGTTGCCTGGAAATATTTCGAAAACACACTTGATGCGGTTAATTTGTTGAAGGAGCAAGGCTACACCATTATTGGTATTGAGCAGGTTGAGAATAGCGTTTTGTTAACTGATTTTAAATGCAGTAAAGAGCAAAAATATGCGTTGATTTTTGGAAATGAAGTGAAAGGTGTGCAGCAGCAGGTAATCGATAACTGCAATCAATGTATTGAGATTCCTCAATTTGGTACTAAACATTCTTTAAACATTTCTGTGTCGGTAGGCATTGTTTTGTGGGAAGTTGTAAAGTCTTTTGGAATGCTGGAATCGCAATGAAAGTTCAATAATTATTCGTTTGCAAGATTTTAAATTAGATATAGC
>CALEUX010000064.1 GCA_937920475.1 uncultured Marinilabiliaceae bacterium | reverse complement strand
GGTCTCTCATGCCAGCCATATTTCTCCATTTAATTGTACTCCATTTAACTTTAAAGTCTGCAGGAATCTTTTTTGTAGCCTCTCCAATAATTTCTAAACTCCTTATTACAGCACGTTTTAATGTTTCATCAGCCATGAAGTCATCCTTTGTTATATCAGGAGTAATAACCGAAAGAATATACAAGCTTTCGTCGCGGATATGTTTCAGATATTCAACAGGTTCTTTAGACATACTGCACCTCATTTAAAATCTTTGGCCCAATATAAGGACTTAATCCATTCTTAGTCACAACCTCAACTCGCTGATTTTTAAACATTTTTTCAATCATATCGTAAACCGCCATAAAGTTGTCAAAATTCTCTTTATCCGGCTCAAAATCAAGCAATATATCAATATCGCTATTCTCAGATTGCTCATCCCTAACATATGACCCAAATAACCCAATCGCTCTGATTCCATACTTTGAAATCTCACTTTGCTTTGATTTTAATGCGTTCAATATAAATTCCTTGGTTGTCATATACAAGTTCATTTATACAAATATAATATTCTTTTGTCGATGTTTGGGCTATTTAAGTTAAAATACAGGCACCTTCTCAATTGCCATTTCTGGACTATCAGTTAAAAAAATATCGCTGCCCGGCAGCATTTTTAGCTTTGGGGCAGCGATTTTATAAATTTCAAATAACTACATGTAATCTTTGCCGTATTTTTCCAAAACAAAGTCAATATCCTTATCGCCCCTGCCACTTAAATTAACGAGAATTGAAGTTTGTGGATGTTTTTGCGCTAATTTAAGCGCATAAGCCACTGCATGAGAGCTTTCGAGCGCAGGAATAATGCCTTCTAAGCGACTTAACTCAAAAAAAGCATCGATAGTTTCTTTATCCGATACAACATCGTAATTAACGCGTCCCAAATCTTTAAGCATACTATGTTCCGGCCCAACACCCGGGTAATCCAAACCGCTGGCAACAGAATAAACAGGGCTGGGTTCACCTTTTTCATCTTGCAACAAGTAACACTTAAAACCATGAATAACACCGGGTTTTCCAAGAGTCATGGTTGCGGCATGGTCGCCATTTTTTAGAGACCTTCCACCAGGTTCTACACCATAAATGGTACACTCTTCATCGTCGAGGAAAGCTGAAAACAACCCCATGGCATTGCTACCACCTCCCACACAAGCCACAACGTTATCGGGCAATTCACCTGTCATTTCATAAAACTGCTCGCGGGCTTCAATGCCCACAACACGTTGGAAATCGCGAACCATCATAGGGAACGGATGCGGCCCCACCACCGAACCAATACAATAAATGGTATTTACAGGGTCTTGCAGATAAGCCTGGAAAGCGGAATCTACAGCCTCTTTAAGTGTTTTTAAACCATGCGATACGGGTACAACTTTAGCGCCTAAAATCTTCATTCGAACCACATTTGGATGTTCCTTGGCAATGTCAACCTCGCCCATGTGAATTTCACACTCGAGACCAAAATAAGCCGCAGCAGTAGCCAATGCTACACCGTGTTGCCCGGCTCCTGTTTCGGCAATAAGTTTCTTTTTTCCAAGATATTTTGCCAACAGCGCTTCGCCCATACAATGGTTGAGTTTATGAGCGCCGGTATGGTTCAAATCTTCACGTTTAAGATAGATACGGCCTCCGTACTTCTCCGACAAGCGGTTGCAATAATAAACAGGCGTTGGCCGTCCCTGATAATGCTTACGGATACTTCTCAGTTCTGAAATAAAATTATGCGATTTACTGATAGTAAAATAGGCATCGTTAATTTTCTTCATTTCAGACTCCAGCACCGGAGGAATAAAAGCACCTCCGTACTCCTTATAATACCCATCTTTGGATGGATACTTCTTAAAATAATTTTCAGACATATTTATAAAATTTTGGGTTCTAGTCAATTCAAAATATCCCATCAGAAAAATAACGATGCGGTAATTTAAAATTTACCGAGTAATTTTTAAGAATTATCGTAAAATTAAAAATTAAAACAGAAACCTCCCATCATGTAATGGTTTTTTATCAAAAATTACCAATTATCATAATTCTGTCACAAATATGAAAAAAAAGGTCGCACCGCAGTGCAACCTTCCTTCCATTCATGAATATAAAAACTACTTCTCAAGTTCTTTCCATACTAAAGCACTAGCACCAACAATAGCAGCATCGCCTGCGCTCAGTTTTGAAGGCAGCACCTTAATCTTATTTTTAAAGATAGGCAGTAAGTGTGCTTCCATACTTTCGATGGTAGGTTTAAAAATGAAATCACCAGCAGCGGTAGGACCTCCAAAAAGGAAAATGGCCTCAGGTGAAAGATGATGAACTGTATCTGCTAACCCTTGTCCAAGATACTTTCCTGTTAATTCAAACACTTCCAGCGCAATTTTATCTCCCTTCACAGCTGCGTCGTAAATCATTTTTGAATTTAATTCGTTAAACGATTTATCGGCCAAAAGACTATCAGTGGCATTGTAATGGGCCATCAGTTCAAAAGCGGTACGTTTCATACCGGGCGCAGAGCAATAAGCCTCGAGATGCCCGCGAGCACCGCAACCACACATGCGTCCATTGGGAATCAATGTGGTATGTCCACATTCGCCGGCAAAACCATCGTGACCATATACCAAATCACCATTTACTACCACACCACTTCCTACACCTGTACCCAGAGTGTACATTACAAAATTTCTCATCCCCTTGGCACCACCATACACCATTTCACCAATAGCAGCAGCATTTGCATCGTTGGTTAAAGCCAGATACTTATACTCAGGAAACTGAGCTTTTAACAAATCAACCAAACGAATAACGCCCTTAAATGAAAGGTTTGGTGCATATTCGATGGTTCCATTGTAGTAGTTTCCATTGGGTGCGCCAATGCCAATACCCAATACTTCCGACTCAGGGTTCAGTAAGGTAACCGATTTAATCATTTCGCGAACGGCAGCAGCCAAATCTTTCACATACTGGTTAATGTCGCCATGCGAAGGCGTATCAATCCCGCCCTTTACCAAAACATTACCATCTTCATCAACCACGCCAATTGCAGTATTGGTACCACCAATGTCAATTCCAATTGCAAATTTTTTCATATGATTTCTTTATTAATTGGCTGCAAAGAATACTCTTTGTCCCAGATTATTTAACTATATGATTTCAATATAAAAAACCCATCACTTTTTACCAAAGCGATGGGTCTATATCTGTTTATTGTATTAGGCTCTTCTGATTTTACTACCCTTTACAGCAAAGAAGAAGATGTAAAGGTAACAAATGGCCGGGACAATATAGGCATATGTATAACCATAATTATCGGCAATAGAACCCATAAGCGGCGGAATTACGGCACCACCTACAATTAAGGCATTGATGATGCCCGAAGCCGATGCCAACTCTCCACCCTTAAGATCTTTAACAGCAAGCGCAAAGATATTTGGGAACATAATAGAGTTGAACAAACCTATTGATACTACAGTCCATAATGCCACGTGGCCCTGGGTAAAAGTAGTAACCAATCCAAGAACACCTGCAACCAATGCAAAAACACCTAACGAACGGGCTGGTTGACCTTTACCAACAAGCATAAAGATAAAGTTAACCAAAGCAATTCCGGTAAAGATAGCACCGATTTTCCAGTTCCAATCGGTAACGAAAGCACCTGAAATAAAGGCAAGAATCAATACAAAGAAGGAATAAATGTACTTTTTAGACTGTTGTGCATCAGAAAACATAATGGAACCAAAGAAACGTCCCACCATAGCTCCGCCCCAATAAATAGCTGCATAGGTTGAAGCCTCTTCTGCTGATATGCCTAAAGAACCCTGGCGCAGATAGTTCACCAATAATCCGGCGTTACCTACCTCAGCACCCACATAGCAGAAAATACCAAAAGCTCCTAGAAGCACATGTGGATATTTGTAAATACTACCACTCTCTTTCCCTTTGCTGGTAGCAATAACAGGCAATTTTATTAAGAACAATAAAACCGCAACTACTATTACAATTAAAGCCATAACAATAAATGGGAAAGGAATACGCTCAGCTACCTGCAAACCATAAGCCTGAGCATCACCATCAACACCGGGAAGTTCAAGTCCACGGAAAATTACAACAGCAATTAACCAGGGAGCTACCATGGTTGCAATGGAGTTCAAAGCCTGAGTTAAATTCAAACGGCTTGAAGCACTGCTTTCGGGACCAATAGCTGTTACATAAGGGTTGGCAGACACCTGAAGGAAAACCACTCCAGTGGCCAAAATAAAGGTAGCCATTAAAAACAACGGATACGATGGGATTTTTGCTGCGGGAATAAACACCAAACTACCCATAGCCATCAGGATAAGTCCCAGACTAACTGTCCATTTGTATCCAATTTTGTTGATCAACATACCTGTTGGAATCGACATAATGGGATAAGCAATAAAGAAGGCTGATGTCAGTAATTGAGCTTGGAACTCAGTCAGGTCGAAAACCGCCATTACCGGCGCACTTAATTGAATAATAAACGTAGTGGCAAAACCAAAGATGAAAAAAATTGCACCAAAAACGGTCATGCCAACCAGAAGGTTGTTACTCTTATTTTCCATATTCATTAAAAAGTTAGATGTGTATGCAATGATACTTCAAATTTAAGTTTTACACAAAAATTAGAGATTGAAAAAATGTGTTTACAGATGTTTTTTTTATTAGAATATTCATTCATCGAAACTTGGGCATAAAAACAATAATATTAGCATGCATACGAAATATTTAAAAATAAGCATTCAAGATGATGGAAATATCATATAAAAAGTATAATTTTGCAGCCGTTTCGTGTAATCTCTTACTGAACACAGGAGTCAGATAATATTGCACGGGTAAGTTAAATCTTCAAAAGCACCAAAAAATGGACTTGATTAAAGTTGCTGAAGAGGCCTTTGGTATCGGAGTAGAAATGCCTGCATTTAAATCTGGTGATACCATTTCTGTACATTACAAAATCCGTGAAGGTAACAAAGAACGGATTCAGATTTTCAAAGGAGTGGTAATCCAAATCAAAGGTACAGGAAACAACAAGCGGTTTACCGTTCGTAAAGTTTCCAATAACGTGGGAATTGAGCGTATCTTCCCCATGAATTCTCCTTTTATTGAGAAGGTAGAAGTTAACAGGCTTGGTAAAGTACGTCGTGCCAGAATTTACTATCTGCGTGACCTTACCGGTAAGAAAGCCCGTATTAAAGAGAAAAGAGTTTAATAGCTTTATTCTTTACAAAATAAAAAACCGTTGTTTCAAAAAAAACAACGGTTTTTTTGTGGCTATCATTTTCCGGGGCTTTAAGTAACTGTTTAAATTTAGTTTTCTCTTTTTATTAAAGACTTTTAGAAGTTTAGACTCGTGTTCCGGTTCATCGGAAACAGACAGATAGACGTGTCCCGGTTTATCGGGATTAGACTCAATAGAAAAAAGACAAACAAGATTGTTGAGTTATTTTGCTTATTTTAATCATGTTGCATTTTATATCTATTTCCGATGAACCGGAACACGTGTTTAAAAGTCTTTTTTCTAAAAAAAAATTTAAACAGATTGTTAATCACTTGTGATAATGAAAAAGGAGATTGCCACCTTTAACAATCTCCTTTAAGTTTGAATCTTTCGACAAGTATTATCTCAGTAACCGTTTTAATTTGTTGCCAACTTCATCCACCTTTTTCTGCACTTCAGGGTCGCTCATGATTTTTTCGGCAGCTTTTTCGGCGGCTTTTTCAACTTCCTGTTTGAGCTCGTCTTTAATCTGCGATTTAGCATCATCCAAAACAAACCTTAATTTGGGATCGGTAATTGAGCCACCAATTGCCACGCCAACCATTAAATCATCTCCTGAAGTTGGTATTGAGCCTCCCAATAAGCCGGCTACATTACTTATTTCGGAGCGGGTAACCGGCATTTTAATATTAAAATCCATGGTTTGATCAACACTCTGGCGACCGTACATATTAATTTTCTTTCCAAAAACATTAACATCAAACGGACGAACAATTAAATTGCCATTGTCGATGGCAAAATTTACCAGTAAGTCGTTAATGGCAGCCACTTTATACTTATCATTTTTAAGTGCCGATGTAAGTGCATCCTGAACTTTTGCACCTTTTACTTCAATGCCACTTGATTTCAGCATACCACCGCCATTTATTGTATTTAAAACCGGTGAAAAATCGTCGCCAATAACACTGTTAAATCTGAAATTACTTGAAACCAAACCGCTGGCATTTTTGGCAATGGGCAACATTTTTTCAACCATACTGATGGAATAAGCCGCTTTATTAATATCGATGGAAGAAATAGCCAGATTGAAATCAACAAAAGGCTTTAGTGTATCGCGGGTATTGTATTCGCCTGTCATCACCATTTGACCGCGCAATAAGTCGGTTTTCAAACCCTCCAGAATAATCCGTGAATCCTGAATTTTAACACTACCCATGGTATTGGTTAGTTCCAGTTTGTCGTACAAAAGGCGATCAACCTTGCTGGTCATTACAAAATTAAGGTTTGAAGGTACCAGCACTTTGCCAATTGGCTCAGAAGTTTCGGGCTGCTCTTCTGTTTCAGCAGGCGCCAGACCCATTAACTCATTGGCATTGATAAACTTAGAATGATGCGCCAGATTACCTTTTAAAACGCCATCTTTTAATGCATAAGCCAGATAGTTTTCCAAACGTCCGGTTAAACCGAAATCGCTTTCGCCTAGCTGACTTTGAAACGATTTCAATTCCACAAATCTTGGTGAAAACTGCATATTGGCTTCACTAATCACAATGCCATTGGGCAAATCGGGGCTTTTAAATTCAAATCCCTCCAAAACAACATTGCCATTGGCCTTAATATCTTCGTATTGTTCCTTCTCAATCATGGCATAATTCCCTTCCAGGCTCAAATCGGAACGAACAATGCCTTTCATTTCAATGCTATCCATTGGCATGGCCTGTTTCAACGAAGCCAGGTTAATGTTGCCTTTCATCCCCCCTTTAAAAGTGGCATTGGATATTGGATTGGTTACCAGCAAATGGGCATCGAAAGGATTTTTATCCAACTCAAAATGAAAGGTTTTAATTTCGGTAACAGTTTGGTCCATCGACCCTCCCGGGTTATTCACTAATAGGTGAACGCCAATATTGTCAATAGATTTAGGCAGTTCAGGATATTGAATAAAGCCATCCTTAACATCGAGAAGCACATTAAAAGCAGGCATACGGTCGGTATCTACATAAACCCCTTTAGCTGTTGCTTCAAGTACAAAGCTTCCACTTGTTTTTAACCCGTCCAAATCCTTCATATACACATCAGGTACCAAGGCCAGAATGGTTTTAAACTGAGTTTCGCGGGCAGCCAGTTTTAAATCCATGTCATAACCTTCATCAAGCATGGCAAAGGTACCTTCCATAAACAAAGGAATCTTGTTAAAATTCAACTCATTATCCTGAAAGGTAAATACCATTTTGTCCAAATCGGCACCCACCAGTGCTTTTAAATCGAAGAAAGCATTTCTAAGATACCGCACATTATCGTAAGTCAGATTGAGTGCATCCACTTTGGCTGCTATATCCAAATTGGTGTACGATGCACTCATATCGCCTTTTATTAATGCATTTAACCCGGTAATAGCGGTTGAAAAGTTCATGGTTTTATCAGAATAAGCCAATGAAGCATTTCTAATTTCAAAGGATTTGAGCTTCAGTTGAAAATCGGAAGTTTCGGTCGCAGTAGTATCTTCAACGGCAACTTCGTCAGAAACCGGAACAATGTCCCAGTTGGCTATGGAATCGCCATTAACCTTCAGGTTTACCAGAGGTTGATTAATGAGGATGGAATTGATTTCGATGCCTTTTCCGGTAACAGCTTTCCAAACATCAACCGAAAGGGCAAAGTTACCAACATATAATAAGGTGTCACCCTCAAAAGGTTCCTGATTAACAATTAGTAATCCATCCAATCCCATACCTAAATTGGGAAAATGACGGAACATCGATAAAGAAAACCGATTCCAGGAAACAGTAGCATTCACCTGCTCATTAATGGCATCTTTAACTTTTGCCTCAATTTTTCCTTTAAATAAAAAAGGAAGCAGAAACAGCAGGAGTAAAATTCCTCCCAAAACACCTAAAAAGATTTTAACAAATCGTTTCATCCGTAAATAGTTTTATAAAATTAATTCAGTGTGGTTTTATCCTGATAATAAACTTTCGAGTATCTTATATTCACTCCAATAAAAGTCCTTTAAATGTAAAGATACAAATTAAAAAGTATAAGAAAACGCTTTAATATCCGGTTTTATTGCTATTGATGCATAAACCAAAGAAAGTGTTCAATATTCAGACCAAACAAATGGTTTTGAGATAGATTTAATTTTTATTAA
>CALEUX010000063.1 GCA_937920475.1 uncultured Marinilabiliaceae bacterium | reverse complement strand
TTTTTGTCCCATTTTTAATCTAAACCTTAAACTTATACATACTAAAAAGCGTGCCAAAGTTTAGAAATTATACGATGCTCAGATTAAAAATGTTTCTTAATAAAAAAATATTGTCAAACACAGCGCTAACCGCCTGGCTTTCAAAGAACATAAAAACAAGCCAGATTGAAATACATTTCAACTTTTTGAATTCTGTAAAAAGAAAAATGAATTTTAATACAGGGAAGCGCCCGATAACGGACACAATGTGTTCGAATATGCAAATTCAATCAAATAAAATGGCTCTAACAGGTGAAATCCGTGCAGCCAAATAAGAAGGGCCCAGCATCATTAAAAAGATTGCAATAATGGCGCCTGTGTTTAATAAAACTAAATGTAATGGATTCAGTGCAATTGGCACTGTTTCGAGAAAATAATTGGCCGGGTCGAGTTTTACCAAACCAAAATACTGCTGAACTAAACAAATTCCAATTCCCAGAATATTACCCCAGATTAATCCCCGAATAGCAATATGGGTAGAAAGATATAAAAATGTTTTGCGTAAGGGCCAGTTGGCCATACCAATGGCCTTTAATATCCCTATCATGTTTGTTCGTTCAAGTATCAGAATCAGTAAACCCGAAATCATGTTAAATCCGGCAACCAACAATATCAGAATGATGATGACGGCGATATTCATATCGAGTAAATCAAGCCAGTTAAAAACCTGAGGTTGTGCCTGCCGTATGGTGCGTGTACGCAACATAGTGCCATCATCGTAAATCTGTGTGGCACTGAGCGTGTACACTTCTTCCCCAATTTCATTCATGCTGTCATAATCGTCGATCAGAATTTCATAGCCGGCAATCTGGTCAAAAGCCCAATCGTTAAGGCGCTGGATTTGACGAATATCGGCCACAATGAACATTTTATCCAAATCGGGGAGATTGCTGTCGTAGATACCTGAAACCTTAAATCGTCGTGCCCTGATTTGGTCCTGAAAGAAATACATAAACACATCCTGTCCAACTTCGAGATTGAGCATTCCGGATAAATCGTCGGATATGAGAATTTCAACCGATGTACTATCGGTATAATATTGTGGAAGATTGCCCTTAACCAATATTTTTTTAAAGAAAGTGAAGTCGTAATCGGGACCAATACCTTTGAGTACAACGCCCTGCATCTCCTCTTCTGTTTTAATTAAACCCGGCTTAGTGGCAAAACGCTGAACATTCTTAACACCTTTAACCGATTGGAGTAATGCCAGCAATGATGGGTCGTGTGGAATGGGATTGGCTTCGTAACTTAAATTATAATCATAGCTCACCACCTGAATATGACTGCCAAACCCTATAATTTTCTCCCTTATTTCCTTTTTAAAGCCGGTTCCAATGGCAATGGAAAGTATCATAACCACCATACCGAGAACAATGCCGCCAACAGCAACCTTTAAAACAGGACCAGCAAAGCGTTTTCCGGAAACGCCCCCCGATTTAATCTTCTTTGCTATAAAATATTCAGGCTTCAAATGCATTTGTTTTTGGCAAAGGTAAAAAGTTTTTGGTTTTAACCTTTGCGTTAACCATTCATAAAAGATTAGCTACGCAAGCATTAGAAACCTTTGCGGTCAAAATTCTTTAAAAAGTTCGCCCCGGATAGGCTTCCAGCGCTTTTTCAAGCGTTTCCAAAGCTCTTTCCAAATCACTAACATTCAACACATAAGCAATGCGTACCTCGTTTTTCCCCTTCCCCGGTGTAACATAAAAACCCGAAGCCGGGGCCATCATCACAGTTTGGTTTTTATAAGAGAATTCGCTTAAAATCCAGCGGCAAAACTCATCGGAATCGTCAACCGGTAAACGTGCTACAGTATAAAAAGCACCTTTGGGCTTAGGCGTGTAAACACCTGGAATCCTGTTTAAACCGGCTACCAGAAAATCGCGCCGACTAATGTATTCATCATAAACCTCCTTAAAGTAGTTAGCCGAAGTTTCCAACGATGCTTCAGCAGCTATCTGACCCAACGATGGAGGACTTAATCGTGCCTGGGCAAATTTCAGGGCAGTTTCTATTACTGATTTATTCCTCGAAACAAGAGCCCCAATACGAATGCCACATTCGCTGTATCGTTTCGAAACTGAATCAATCATCACCACATTTTCATCCATGCCTTCCATTTGTAAGACTGAAAAATGCGACTCCCCATCGTAGCAAAACTCACGATAAACCTCATCAGAAAACAAAAACAGCTTATACTTGAGTACAATATCCCGTAATTGTAAAAGTTCTTCCTTTGAATAGAGATAGCCGGTAGGATTATTAGGATTGCAGATAAAAATGGACTTGGTGCGTGCAGTTATCATTTCTTCAATTTTAGAAATCGGAGGTAATGCAAATCCTGAATCAATATCTGAAACCACCGGAACAACCTTAACTCCGGCAGCTTCGGCAAAGCCAAGATAATTGGCATAAAAAGGTTCGGGAACAATAACTTCGTCGCCGGGATCGAGACAACTCATAAATGCAAACAAAATGGCTTCGGAACCACCTGTGGTTACCAAAATTTGGCTGGAATTTACATGTATGCCATGCTGTTGATAATACCCGGCCAATTTCTTTCTGTACGACTCAATTCCGGCCGAGTGACTGTATTCAATAACCTTTAAATTAAGGTTATGCATAGCCTGAATGGCCACTTCGGGAGTTTTAATATCGGGCTGACCAATATTAAGATGGTAAACTTTTATGCCACGGGCTTTAGCAGCCTCGGCATAAGGAACGAGTTTCCGGATGGGCGATGCAGGCATATGGATGCCTCGTTTTGAAATAGTTGGCATATGTATGGGGTTGTTTTTATACAAACTTAACAGGAAATTACAACAAAAGATATGACTAAAAGCATTCTTCACGCATTGGCAAACAATGCATTTAGAAAAAAGAGCCAACGCGCTCGATTAACAATAGAATTAAATACAACAGGAAGATGAGTCTCCCGATCCAAGAAAGTGGTATCCATAAAATATTTCTGATTTATCTGGCGCTCAACAAACATTTGTCATTGTTTTGTAACGAAACAGCCACTTGAACGTCTCACAAAAATAATGAAATATCCCATTCATCCTTATGGTTTATAAAAATCGGCATTTTATTTGTTACAAACAGTCCGACATTTAACCCAAAAACCCACTTTAATATGAGTTCATCTCTTATCCGCCGCTGTACAATATTAATCCTTCCATTAATAGTATCTTTTTCTTTTCAGATATTACCAGCACAGGGAATTCGTGGCACCATTACCGATAATGATGGGAATCCTGTGCCGGGAGTTTCAATCTTTATAACAGAAACCCGCACCGGTACCACCACAAACCTGGAAGGTGAATACGAGTATACCCTCGAGAACGGGACTTACAACATTTCGTTTCAGTCGTTGGGATTTGCTAAACGTGAATTTGTGGTAAAAGTAAACGGCGATTGGATTATCCATAATATTACGCTTCAACCCATACAATATAGTTTGCGTGAAGTAAGAATTTATTCAGGCGAGGACCCGGCTTATGCTATTATGCGGAAAGCCATTGCCAGGGCTCCATATCATCTGCGCCAAGCCGAAAATTACGAAGCAGAGGTTTACCTGAAGGGCTCGCTCAACATGAAAAAAATACCAAAAATCATTCAGAAAAATCTGGAAGTTAATGGCGAGAAAATTAAACCGGGCGAAACATATACTTCCGAATCGGTTAATATCATTCGTTTTTCGGCTCCCGATTCCTTTGTACACCAGGTTAAAGCATCAAGAAGTTCGTTCCCCGGCCGCGAAGAGTCAGGGTTAATGGGATACATCAACAGTAGTTTTTACGATTCATCGGATGAGGAAATGGTTATATCTCCGCTTTCTCCACGTGCCTTGAGGCATTATAACTTTCGCTACGAAGGCTTCTTTGAAGATGGCAATGTAACTGTAAACAAAATTAAAGTCATACCTAAGCGCAAAAGTCAGCAGCTTGTATCGGGCGACCTTTATATTGTTGAAGGATTATGGAACATCCATTCGGTAGATTTCATTCACCAGGCTTTTTGGGGTAAACTACGGATACGCCAAATATACCAGCCAGTGAAGTCGTCGGTGTGGCTGCCCATCAGCCACCATTTCGATGTGGAAGCCTCAATAATGGGCGTAAAAGCCGATTTCAACTATGCAGGAACCGTTAAATACCTTTCGGTTAATGTAAATGAAAGTTTAAAAGGCTCCAATCAGGCTTCCAGTATAGTACAATCGGAAAAACAAAAAGATACAAAAACCGCTGAGTTCGAAAGACCAACAAAAACCCAAAAACAAATGGCAGAACTGTTGGCCAAAGAAGAACTTTCGAACCGTGAAATGATGAAACTCGCTGCTCTGATTGAGAAAGAAAATCAGAAACCGGTAGAAAATCTGGAACTTGAAATCGGTCGCAAATATCGTTTCGACATCAAGAAAGATTCCATAAAACGCGACAGCACTTTCTGGAACACCATTCGGCCTATTCCGCTTACTTCGAACGAAAAAAGCGGCTTTGCCATGCGCGACAGCCTTAAATCAGCAGCGAGTGCCGATTCAACAAAGACCGGGAAAAAGAAAAGCAAATTTGGAAAGTTTATAGGAAAAGTAACATCCGGAACCACTTTCCCGGGCGACACAGCAGATGTACGATTTACTTACGGCGGATTGATTCAACCTGAACATCTTGGCTTTAACCCGGTGGATGGATGGAAATATGCCCAGAAAGTTGGTCTCACCTGGAGGCAGGATTCCGTGCATAATATGAAACTATCTGTTTTGGGAGGATATGCCTTTTCGAAAGAAAAAGCGTCTGGCCGGTTTGACTGGTCGCAAACCTACCAACCACTCCGAAGAGGACAAATAACTTTATCTGGTTTTACAGGTTCAGAGGACTACAAAAAAGAGTTGGCCATTCCGGGCTTACTAAGTATGACTTCGTCGTTGTTTTTTAAAGGAAATTATCAACGGTTTTTTAACAATACAGGCATACAAATTACAAACGAAATTGACTTAGCCAATGGATTACGATGGACTTTAGGAGCCGGCTACCACTCCTATAAACCGTTGCAAAACAACACCAATTTTTCGTTTCGAAAAAAAAATACAGATTACGATGCCAATATTATTATTCACCCTCGGGCAAATGAAACCAATTTTAAAAAACAGGATGCTTTAATTGCCCACATGAAACTGGAATATACGCCCAACCAGTTTTATTATATCCGTAAAGGGCGAAAAGTGAATGCACATTCCGATTATCCAACCTTTACATTTGGCGTGGAGCAAGGAATAAAAGCATTCTCGACCGATGCCGACTATTTATTGATGGAGGTTGGCGCTTATAAAAAACCGGAATTTTCATTCAGGCCGGTTTTCGATTGGAGCGTTAATGCCGGCTGGTTTGCTTATAATAATCAGATGCATTTTTCAAACTTCAAACATTTCCAGTCATCCACCATACCGGTTCTTTTCAGTAATCCGGGGGCTGCCTTTGTTTTAACAGATGACTACCTACCCGCCACAAACCAATGGTTTTTAAGGGGAAATGTTACTTACTCATCGCCTTATCTTTTCTTAAAAAACCTTCCGGTGTTCAGTAACCGCTTATGGAATGAAGATTTGCACCTATCATACCTTCATACACCGGTAATGCGCCATTATGTGCAAACCGGTTACAGTATCAGCCGTATTTTTATGGTAGGAAGTGTAGGTGTTTTCGCCGGTTTTTCGGAAGGGAAATGTCAGCATTGGGGAGTAAGGGTGGCATTTACGGCCTTTTAACACATAAAATGCTTAAGCCGAAACATGTTCCAATTAAACAACCACACTTTGCTGCACCAAAACAAATTATTGCTCTAATTTTTCTATTTTTGCACGGTAAAATATAGCATAACATTATTATTAAACCTTCGGAATGAAGGTGAACCATGCATCAGCAGAAAAAACATTATGGAGATAGCAAGCAAATACAACCCGCTAGAAACCGAAGACAAATGGTACTCTTACTGGATGGAGCAAGGCTTTTTTAAGTCAACTCCCGACGAGCGTGAACCCTACACCATTGTAATTCCTCCGCCAAACGTTACCGGGGTGTTACACATGGGGCACATGCTGAACAACTCCATACAAGACATATTGGTGCGCCGTGCACGGATGTTGGGAAAAAATGCCTGCTGGGTACCCGGTACCGACCACGCCTCCATTGCCACCGAAGCAAAAGTGGTTAACAAACTGCGCGACGAAGGCATTGAAAAAAGTACCCTTACACGTGATGAGTTTCTGAGTCATGCCTGGGAATGGAAAGAAAAACACGGCGGCATCATTCTGGAACAGCTAAAGAAACTGGGTGCATCGTGCGATTGGGACCGAACCTGCTTTACCATGGACGACATCCGCAGCGAGGGCGTTATAAAAGTATTTGTCGACCTGTATAAAAAAGGTTACATCTACCGCGGTATCCGTATGGTTAACTGGGATCCTAAAGCCAAAACAGCCGTATCCGACGAGGAAGTTATTTACAAGGAGCTTAAATCAAAACTTTACTACATCCGCTATCGGGTCGAAGGCTCCGAAAAAGATTTTGTAACCATTGCCACCACACGCCCCGAAACTATTTTGGGCGATACCGCCGTTTGTATTAACCCACGCGACGAACGTTTCCGCCATTTGGCTGGCAAGCGTGTTCTGGTGCCGCTCATCAACCGCTCCATCCCTATTATTGAAGATGATTATGTGGACATGGAGTTTGGTACCGGCTGCCTGAAAATTACCCCTGCTCACGATATTAACGACTACGAGATTGGAATGCGCCACAATCTCGAAAGCATTGATATTATGAACGATGATGGTACGCTGAGCGAAAAAGCAGAGCTTTTTATTGGTGAAGACCGTTTTGTGGTACGCAATAAAATTATAAAATCGCTGGAAGAAGCGGGTAATCTGGAAAAGATAGAAGACTACGCCAACAAAGTAGGCTATTCTGAACGTACCGATGTAGCCATTGAACCAAAACTGAGTACCCAGTGGTTTTTAAGGATGAATGAACTGGCCAAACCGGCTCTGGATGCTGTTATGAGCGATGAAATCCACTTTCATCCGGCCAAGTTTAAAAATCTCTATCGCCACTGGATGGAGAATGTGAAAGATTGGTGTATTTCCCGACAACTGTGGTGGGGACACCGCATTCCGGTGTACTATTTGCAAAACGGCTCGTTTGTGGTTGCCGAAACCGAAACCGAAGCGCTTGAAGAAGCTAAAAAAATGACCGGTAATGCATCGCTCACCTTAGCCGATTTAAAACAGGACGAGGATGTACTCGACACCTGGGCTTCGTCATGGTTGTGGCCCATTTCTGTGTTCGACGGATTCAACCCCGAAAACAAAGAAATTGATTATTACTATCCCACCAACGATTTGGTAACAGCCCCTGAGATTATTTTCTTCTGGGTGGCACGCATGATTATAGCCGGCTACGAATACCGCGGCACCTATCCTTTTAAAAATGTTTACTTTACAGGTATAGTGCGCGATAAGCAACGCCGTAAAATGTCAAAATCACTGGGCAACTCACCCGACCCTCTCGACCTGATTGCCAAATATGGCGCCGATGGCGTGCGCGTTGGAATGTTGCTCTGCTCACCTGCCGGGAACGATATTCTGTTTGATGAAAGTTTAACCGAACAGGGACGTAATTTTGCCAATAAAATTTGGAATGCCTTCCGGTTGGTTAAAACCTGGAGTGTTGACACCTCCATTGAGCAACCTCAAAGTTCAACCTTAGCCATACAATGGTTTGGGCAACGCTTACAACAGGAAATGGTTGTAATTAACGACCACTTCGAGAAATACCGCATTTCAGATGCCCTCATGTCGGTTTACAACCTTTTCTGGGACGAATTCTCATCATGGTATCTTGAAATGATTAAACCGGGATTTCAACAGCCCATTGATGGCAAAACGTATGCTGCCACCATTGAATTTCTCGACGACCTGATGCGTTTACTGCATCCTTTTATGCCATTTATTACCGAAGAAATATGGCATCATCTGAAAGACCGTAAACCTGGAGAAAGCCTGATGGTTTGCTCCATGCCACAGCAGAACTCTTTTGATGAAGCGTTAATATCACAGTTTGATAAAGTAAAGGAGGCAATTACCTTTATTCGTAATATCCGCAAAGACAGAAATATTTCGTTTCGTGAAGAGCTTGAACTAAAAGTACTTAATGGCGACGACGGTTATATGCCTTTGTTCAATCCTATTTTGGTAAAAATGGGAACCCTTAGTAAAATTGAGGAAGTCAATGAAAAAGTAGATGGGGCATTATCATTTTTCGTTAAATCATCAGAATTCTTTATACCGATGGAATCGTCCATCAATATTGAAGAAGAATTGGAGAAACTTGAAAGCGAACTGAAATATACCGAAGGTTTCCTTACTCAGGTTATGGTAAAGCTTAACAACGAAAGGTTTGTAAGTAGTGCTCCCGAAAAAGTTGTGGCAATTGAAAACCAAAAGAAAGCCGATGCCGAGGCCAAAATTGCAGCCATTAAGGAAAGCATCAGCAATTTGAGAAAATAAAAATCTCTCAAACATAGTATAAAGAGGCATCTGAATATAAATTTTTCGGATGTCTCTTTTTTATTTTGCTGTTATTACTGGTGATTTCTTCAATAAATACAAACTATATTTAGGGTTTGCTGAATAAAATAGAATTGTCAGTAATTAAATAAATTACAAGTCAGAACAAAAACTCATGTGCAAAGAATACTAAACTAAAATACAGAAAACCATGCATTAAGTTAATGCAACCTAAAAGAAGTAATTTCGATTATCAGAAGCGGCAAAAAGGAGATTTTTATAGTTAAAAGTTACATTATCCCAGATATACGCTGATTCTTGCTGTACCATCTGCGGTTTCTGCGTATTACTCTCCGAAAATCTGCGAGAAACAGAAAATTGTGTAATTATTTGTAGCCTTGGCAGTTAAAAATACCCAACTTAATATTGCCATAAATTCGTAATTTAGAGGAAAAAATTACCATGCGCCAGAAACTATACCGAATAATATTTGAAACCGACACCAAAGCAGGTCGCTTATTCGATGTTGTGTTGCTTTGGCTCATTTTAATCAGTGTAACCATTGTAGTCATCGAAAGTATTCCCGAAATTGGATTGCTTTATGTTTTTGAATTCCATAGCATTGAATGGGTTTTCACCATACTTTTTACCATAGAATATGCCCTTAGGATTTGGAGTTCTCCAAAACCTAAACGTTATATATTCAGTGCTTGGGGGTTTATTGATTTATTTTCCATACTGCCAACTTATTTGAGCCTGGCCCTTCCGGGTTACCATTATTTATTGGTAGTTCGTATTTTTCGCTTGCTACGGGTTTTCCGAATTCTAAAACTCGTTAGGTTTTCGCAGGAAGCATTAATACTGGTGCGAGCCATGAAAGCCAGTTCCTATAAAATTGGGGTATTTCTGTTTTCAGTGATTACCACCATTACTTTATTGGGAACACTAATGTATGTTATAGAAGGAGGTTCAAATGGATATACCAGCATTCCGCAAAGCATTTACTGGGCCATTGTTACCGTTACCACGGTTGGTTACGGCGATATTGTTCCATTAACAGTTGCAGGAAAAATACTCTCATCCATATCAATGATAATTGGTTATGCCATAATTGCGGTGCCAACAGGAATTATTACAGTTGAACTTTCAAGAACTTCTAAAATTGACCTGAGTTGTCCCTCTTGTAAAGCGTTGAATCAGTCCAACGCTGTTTATTGTAGCCAGTGTGGGAAAAAAATTGAACCCTAACAGGTATAATTTCACAAGACAGATGTCGCAAAATACAAGTTTGTTTTTAATACAATTTGCTAATTCATAATCATCAAGTTAAAAATTACGAAATTTTGCAAAAAAATTACCCCATTTTAAAGATTAAATTACAAATGAAACGGATATCTTTGTTAAATTCAATTTTCCTCCATTTGTTTCAACACGCCAATTACAAGAAGCAACCAAGTGGATTTTTTTGAACACACAACCAGAACAGAACAAAACACAAC
Organism: uncultured Marinilabiliaceae bacterium; assembly: GCA_937920475.1. GTDB lineage: Bacteria > Bacteroidota > Bacteroidia > Bacteroidales > Marinilabiliaceae > CALEUX01. The sequence continues at coordinate 4,035 of CALEUX010000063.1, read as the reverse complement.
CGATATAAAAAACAATAGTAATAATTCATAAATGGTTCAAATACGAATTCTATGAGCACAAATGGACAAAAAATTAAGCTGCGCGAAAAAATTGGTTACAGTTTGGGAGACCTTGCAGCAAATCTTGTTTTCCAAACTCTAATTACTTATCTGGCATTTTTCTATACCGATATTTATGGTTTAGGAAGTAATGATGCCTCATTAATCATGTTAATTGTAGGTTTGTCGGCCGCTTTTTTATTTAACCCCATAATTGGAGTTTTGGCAGACAGAACAATCTCAAAATGGGGTAAATTCAGACCATGGGTATTATATACATCCATCCCATTAGGAGTAATGGCATTATTGGCATTTTCAACACCTGATTTTGCCTATAAAGGCAAGGTGATTTATGCAGCCGTAACCTATACCCTTTTGCTTTTACTTTATGCGGCCAACAACCTTCCTTATTCTGCTTTGAGCGGTGTAATAACCGGAAACATGGCCGAAAGGAACAGCATATCCTCAATAAGATTTGTTGCAGTTATGTTTGCTCAATTCTTTGTGCAGGTATTTATGCTGCCAATTATCGAATCTGCAGGCAAGGGAGACAAAGCTGCTGGTATTGAAATAGTAATGACCTGGTTGGCAATTATCGGTACCATAATGCTGCTAATTACTTTTTTCACAACCAAAGAGAGAGTCGTTCCTACCATTGAGCAAAAATCAAGTATAAAGGAAGACCTGTCTGATTTGTCAAAAAACAAGCCCTGGGTTATAATGCTTACTGTAACCATACTGATATTTACCACCTTAGCTTTAAAGGGAGGGGCTTATGTTTATTACTTCGACAACTATGTTGATGCAGCCACCCTGGCTGTTGCCATCAGTCCAATTACGAATTTCCTCGCATCGGTTGGAATGAATTTCTTTGGCACTAATCCACTTTCAGCAGGATTTGGTCTGTTTAATGCTGGTGGTATTATTTTCATGTTGGTGGGTATCGGAATATCTAAAAAACTGGCCGATAAATTTGGGAAAAGAGATGTATATCAATATGGCTTGTTTGTGTCAACAATATTCATGCTTATTTTCTATTTCTTTTCGCCCAAAAGTGTTTTATTTATGTTTGGGTCTCAAATCCTTCATGGATTTTTCTATGGCATAACCATTCCTATTTTGTGGGCAATGATTGCCGATGTGGCCGACTTTTCAGAATGGAAAAATAACCGGCGTGCAACAGCTATAATATTCTCGGCCATGATGGTTGGTCTTAAAGCTGGTTTATCCATTGGAGGAGCATTGGTAGCATGGATTTTAGGGCTTTACGGATACATCAGTCGCGATGAGGTGGAAGGCATTCAAGCCATTACCCAACCAGAATCAGTTGCTCAGGGTGCAAAAATGCTGATAAGTGTTTACGCATCCATCCCATTCTTAATCTCATTTGTATTGCTGTTCTTTTACGAAATAAACAAAGCCAAAGAGGTGCAAATTGAAACAGAATTGAAAGCCCGCAGAGGTGAAGCTAAGTAAAGAAATATGTTTTTAACCCCAAACTCAGGATTTTAAGCATATTAAATAAAACAGGATAAAACAATGAAAACAAAAAAAGTTTTGCAATTAACCGCGCTGATATTATTAATAACGGCAGCCATCAGCAGTTGCTCCGCCCCTAAAGCGGTAAAGGAAGATACCCTTAAAGATGCTCTTCTGGGAAAATTCTTTATTGGTGCTGCTGTTAATGTTTCCCAAATGGCAGGAAATGATTCTTTAGCAGTTGAACTTGTTAAAAAGAACTTTAACTCTATTGTGGCTGAGAATTGCATGAAAATGGAAAACATCCATCCTGTAAAAGGTGAATTTTTCTTTGATGAAGCCGATGCCTTTGTTGAGTTTGGCGAGAAAAACAACATGAAAATCATTGGTCACACCTTGATTTGGCATTCACAAGCCGCCAAATGGGCATTTGTTGATGATGAAGGCAAAGATGTATCGCGCGAAGAATTAATTGAGCGGATGCGCAACCACATCCATACCATTGTAGGCCGCTATAAAGGCCGTGTACATGGTTGGGACGTTGTTAATGAAGCTATTCTGGATAACGGCGAATGGCGGCAGAGCAAATGGTACACCATTATTGGGCCCGAATTTATTCAGCTTGCTTTTGAGTTTGCCCACGAAGCCGACCCCAACGCTGAATTGTATTACAACGATTACAACGAGTGGATTCCGGCTAAAAGAGACGGCATCTACAACATGGTTAAGGATTTAATCGACAAAGGTGTAAAAGTTGATGGTATTGGCCTACAGGGACACCTTGCCCTTGACTCACCCAGCATCGAACTTTACGAAGAAGCCATTGTAAAATATGCAAGCCTGGGTGTGCAAACAATGGTTACCGAACTCGATATCACCGTTTTACCATGGCCGTCGCAGCAAGTTACAGCCGATATATCTTTTAGTGCAGAGCTATCAACCGAATACAATCCATTTGTTAATGGTTTGCCCGATTCGGTTAGCGTTGAACTTACCAACCGTTTTGCCAGTTTCTTCGAGTTGTTTTTGAAACATCAGGATAAAATTGACCGTGTAACCCTTTGGGGTGTACACGATGGCCAATCATGGAAAAACAACTGGCCCATCAGGGGACGTAAAGATTATCCGTTGTTATTCGACAGGCAATATCAGCCCAAACCTGCCGTTCAGCGTATAATCGAATTGGCTAAACAATAAAAAACGCACTAACTCCCTAACCCGAACCTATGAATATGGCTGGAAATTTTCCAGCCATATTCTACCCTTAAAATGAGTGGCATAACTGCTAAACAGTTCGAATATTAGTATTAATAATTAGTTTGTACCATTATGAAAAAGCCAAGATATCTTGTAGACCATCTATACACAGCCGACCCTTCGGCCCATGTTTTCAATGGAAAATTATACATCTATCCATCGCACGATGTTGAATCAGGAATTCCCGAGAATGACAACGGCGATCATTTTGATATGCGCGATTACCACGTATTTTCGATGGACGATATTGATGGGCCTGTAACAGACCATGGTGTTGCTTTGGATGTTAAAAATATTCCCTGGTCGGGACGTCAGTTATGGGCACCCGATGCAGCCTGCAAAAACGGTAAATACTATCTATATTTTCCTTTAAAGGATAAAAACGACATTTTCCGAATTGGCGTTGCTGTGAGCGATAAGCCTGAAGGTCCGTTTACTCCACAGGAAAACCCGATTAAAGGAAGTTTCAGCATCGACCCTGCTGTTTTAGAAGACAATGACGGTAAATACTATATGTATTTTGGCGGATTATGGGGTGGTCAGCTTCAAAGATATCGCAACAATAAAGCCATAGAGTGCGGTCATGAACCTGCTGATAACGAGCCTGCTTTGTGTGCTAAAGTTGCTGTGTTAAGCGATGACATGCTGGAGTTTGGTGAAGAACCCCGCGATGTGGTTATTCTAGACGAAAAAGGAGAACCATTGAAAGCTGGCGATCACGATCGTCGTTATTTTGAAGGCCCATGGATGCACAAATACAAAGGGAAATACTACTTCTCCTACTCCACCGGCAACACACATAATCTTTGCTATGCTGTTGGCGATAGCCCTTATGGCCCTTTCACCTATAAGGGAGTTATTCTAACCCCGGTGGTAGGTTGGACTACACATCACTCTATATGCGAGTTTAAAGGTAAATGGTATCTCTTCCACCACGACAGTGTTCCATCAGGTGGCAAAACCTGGTTAAGAAGCATTAAAGTTGTTGAGTTGGAAATGAATAACGATGGCACTATTGTTACCATGGAAGGTGGTGGCAACTGGTAGATTTTTGTTTAAGGCCGAAATACTACAGCCTGGTCTGGGTATTTCTTTTTTCACTGATTTGATTTGAGTAAGTGAGGCTGTCTCAAAAGAGTCAGTCTCTTTTTTTATGTAGTTATTAACAGCTAACTGTTTATAACTTAACGAAAAAAGGGAGCTCATATATTTCCTTATTTCTATAAAATATCGTAGCTTATAGCTATGAATACCAATGGA
>CALEUX010000062.1 GCA_937920475.1 uncultured Marinilabiliaceae bacterium | reverse complement strand
AAGGGTTAAGGAAAAAGTATGAACATCTCATAATCGAGCCGTTTAGTAATTGTCAGGTTCAAAGCATAGTGCCTGAAAAAACAGGATTCTGATGTTTGAATTGCCAAATACTGATGACTGACTTATCTCGTTCCTCCAATAAACACTTATTACAGAACACCTAAAAAGCTGACAGGATTACAATTGAATTTTTTACAGAAACTTACTGACAAAACAATCCAATCCCGCATGTCAACATTCAGGTAAAAAAGGGTTTATGAGAAAAATTGGGAAAGAAAGGGAAGCAATCAGAACTTCCCGAATTTCATAATAAGGCCTACATTGAAACCTCGCATCATGTTTTCAGATGCAATGGGCTTACCGGCAAAATCAGTTGGCAAAACACGCTCTTTATATTTCAATTTTATATCGCTTGTAAGTCGGTAGCTACCCACAACTGACATACGCATCCAGTTAAGGAGGTTGAACTCAACTTCAATACCGGGTTCGAATACAAAGAAAGCATAACTGTCTTCGTCAACATTATGGTAGGCATGATTATCGTCGTAATCGCCCCAGTGGCGCAGATAGCCCACTCCGCCGGCACCTATTAACATTGGCAAAGAAATATGAACCGGGCTGTTGCCATTAAAAATGGGTTCGATGTAAAAACCTCCATAGCCACCGGCAAACTCATAATCTTCTAAAAGATACTTATCGTAAACTGGATGCGATATAAAGCCTTTACCTCCCAGACCTAATGCCAAACGATGATTGATTACAACTGCTCCCCGGGCGCCAAAATAAACGGCATCGAGTTTATTAATATTGGTATAACCTGCTTCAAGAGCTCCATAACCACCTATTGAGCGAACATCGGGGCCACCAAAAATTGTTCTCATTTGTTGGCCATTCTCGGCGGTTTGAGCATAAGTAACCGATGCTGTTAATACTATGCAGAATAGTATTGCTGATAATCTCTTCATTTTTTCAATCTTTATGTTAATATCTTTGTTTGCTTTTTAATCAGGATTAGTTAAAACACAACTGCCAAACCAATATTGATGTAGTTATTTACCCTGAAATAATCAGGTCCCATAAATTCAAAATTTGGAATGTAGTCAATGTTGATGGTAAAAGGATGTTTCAAAAAGCGGTATTCCAAGCCAACATAACCATCTAAACCACATGAAACAAATGAGCGGCTATACCTGCGTGCAGGATCGAACGGCCTGAAAGGATTGTAAATGGAATACGATTCGTACAATGAAACATGGGAACCAAATCCGTAACACACAAACCATTTATCTGATTTTCGGGGGAAAGCCGGCTCCTGGTAAACCCTTAAACCAGTTAATTTATATCCGTGTGTTATTTTGTTGAAACTTATTTCGTAACCTTTTTCAAAACCTGTGAGTTTTTTATAGGCAACGCCCGAAAACGGGATAATCTTAATGGCCTGCTGATAATCCTGGGCCTGAATTTTCAAAAAAACGAACAACATTAATACCGGTAATATATATCGTACATTTTTAAGCTTCATTACTACTTGTTTTTATGGTAAAGACAAAAATTAAAATTGAGGGTTGCATCAACGATGATCAATTTTTAATTCTCCATCGGAAATATTGATTTTTAGTTTATCGTTGTCGGCTTTTCGCCTGAAAATAAAGCGCACCGGCTCCTGACTCATTCTTTTTTTATAGTCGGTGATTTCGGGTTTTAATTCAGCAGGTATATTTACCGTTTTATTGGCTTTAATTAATGCTGAATAAAACATGGGTGACAGCATGGTAATATTTACATCGCAGGTTTGGCTTATAATATCGCAACTTTTAAAACTGTTGGCCAAATTGAATTGTTCCAACTTTCCATAAGTTAATTTTAGAAGTGCCGTCTCAATCAAAGACTGGCAGTGAATATTCGAAAAATAAGTCTCAGCATCCAGATGCCTGACATTGGTGATAAATATGCGGTCGCGCCGTGATGAGAGTTTGAGCTGTTCTGCATTATTTATCCTTATTTCGGACGAACGACCATCAATAGTTAATGCTTCTGCGTCATTGATATTGAAATTTACAAAATTAAGAAAAAAGGTTCCTTGCCGTGCCCGCCTTATTTCCGCACTCCCAAAAGCCAGGTTCATTTCGGCTAAACCGGTTAAATCGCGAGCCTGTAAATTTCCATTCGACAAATCAATTTTAACATACCCCGATAAAGTGGGTAAAACAATATCGCCATACTTATTGGTAATTTCAAGATGTACATATGGTGGAACCATAATCTGGTAATCGATTTTGGTTCGGGGTGTTGCCGATGAAAAATTGCCAGCTTCTTTAACATCCTGAATAAATGTGGTATGGCGGCTACCAACAAAAGTTTCGACCCAAGCCTGTCCCTGTCCTTCCCTGAAGCGAACATCAATACTTTCAACCATACGCTTTAACCTATCGGCCGATTTTTCAGAAACACGGCGGGTTACAGAGATTCTTACCGAATCTTTATCCCACGTTGAAACCATTACCGACCCATATTTATTGTTAATGGATACCCGATAAGCCCGCGAAGCCCTGAAAGTACGTTCGGTTTGCCAGTTATCTTCAAACATCTGGGCCCATGTCCAGTGGTGAAGAAACAGAAAAACCAAAATAATTCCTGTTATTCTATAATTCATGAAGCTCAGTATTTTCTAAGTTAGAATCATTTTTCTCAACGTAACTCAGAATTTGCTCAAGAATATCAAGCTTAAGCCGGTAATTCTGAATCATAGCAGCCAGCACATCGGCATTGGCCACATTATCTTTTAAATCGTTTTTCAATTGTTGTAATACCTCATCCAAGCCTGCCATATCCATCTCAACCCCTTCTCTAATAGCGGGCTGGCTGGCGGTTAGATTAAACACCATTTCTTTTTTTCGTTCAATTTCAGTTTCATAATACATGGCTGCTTCCTTTACCTCCTCATCCAATGGTGAATATTGGGCAGTAAATTCATCGTTAACCGGCGATTTGGAGAAAAACAATTGCCAGCTTAATGTTGCCACAAGAATTACAACGGCTGCAGCAGCCGTGCGACTCAGAACAAAAATAGTTTGCCGACGACGGTCTTTTTTTACCTCGGCCGATTTCTCGGCAATACGGTCCCACAAATCGGCCGATGGTGAGTAGGCATCGAATGCCTCCCTGTTTTGATCTATAAATCGTTCCAAAGATTCGCGCATATCCTTATGGTTTAATTCTTTGTTGTTTTAAAAAGGTTCCCGGCCTCCATGATGTCAATCAGTTTTTTCCGCGCCCGCATCAGCTGTGTTTTAGAAGTTGATTCGCTAATGCCTAAAATGGTTGCAATTTCTTCATGATCGTAACCTTCGAGCATATACAGCGAGAAAACGACTCTGTAACCATCGGGTAAAAGGCCCATGGCATGTTTAATTCTCTCAACCGACCATTCGGTATGGCTGTTATCCGCTTCAGGCTCATCAACGATATCTTCCGTAAATGGCTGATCGCGATATTCCAGCACCACTTTTCGCCGGCGCAGTTCGTTAATACATTTATTGATGGTGATTCGTTTTAACCAGGCTCCGAAAGTAGATTCAAACCTGAATGTGGAAATTCTGGCAAATGCTTCAATAAAAACCTCCTGAAGCATATCTTCGGCATCCGCAGTATTATTCATCATCCTGCAACAAATGTTAAACATCGATTTACTATACAACCGGTAAATATCCTTCATGGCCAGCGAATTACCTTTCGCGGCCTTTTGGATTAACTCTTTGTGTATGTCAATCTGTATTTCGGGCAAGAATTCTGGAATTTTAATCTAATGACAAAAAATAAAGTTGCAGGTTGCACAATTTCGATACGAAGTTCTGTTTTTTTCGTTTTTATACAAAAAAGCGGACAAGCTTTCATGCTCATCCGCTTTAAATAAACTTAACAATCTGTTCTTTATTGCTTTACAATCTTGATTATATTAACATGATTATTTTCAACAACTTCTACAATATACAACCCTGATAATTTTACTGAAATATCTACATTAAGGCTGTATCCATCAACATTTGCTTTTTCGAAAACAAGTGTTCCGTTCAGGTCTGATATACGTACTTTACCATTGGTTATCTCTTTTCCAAAATCCAAAATAAACTTACCTCGGTTTGGATTTGGATAAACCGATACAGATTGGTTTTCCATTCCTTTGAAGGTTCCTGAAATGATAACCTCAATATCGTTTGATATAGCTGAACAACTTCCCTGGCTAATTATCACTGCATAAACGCCTGCTGTAGAAGCCATATATTCACTCTGATTGGCCATTGGAATAAATGTGTTACCCTGATCTACCCGAATCCATTGATAACCGTTGGCCGAAGTATTAGTTGCTTTCAGCAAATTACCTTCCATTAAAACAGCAACGTTTATAGCATCCGGTTCATTAACCACAAACGATTTTTCAACAACACAGCCAAACGCATCGGTCGCAATTACAGAGTAAGCTCCTCCATTTAATTCGGTTAAATCTTTGGAAACACCAAATCCATTATCCCAATAATAGTTGTATGATGTCTGACCACCATTTGGTGTAAGTACAATTGAACCATTCTGTGCTCCATAACAGGTAACATGATTAATCTGAGCTGTAACATCAAAATCATTAGTAACTGTTACATTAAATGAACAACTTGATGAGTTTCCATTGCCATCTTTAAAGATGTATGTTACCAGAGTTGTACCCAAAGGGAAAACTTGTCCTGAAACATGCGATTTTTCAATTGTTAACATTGCACTGCAATTATCAGTAACAATGGGTTCGACCCATGAAACCACTGCGCTACATGCTGTATTATTGACTGGCACAGGAATATCAGCAGGACTACTAATTACAGATGGAGCAGTTAAATCTTTTACCTCGACAGTTTGCTGCTGGGTGGATGTATTTCCGTTGCCATCATCGTACTTCCAGGTAATGGTATAAGTTCCCTGCGTGGTGTAGGTCAATGCATCGGTGGTGGTTGCGGTTATCTGACCTGTACAATTATCGGTGGCGGTGGGTACTGTGGTTACTGTTACAGAACATTGGCCCGACAAAAGCGGCAGCACGGCTACATTAGGAGTAGGCGCTGATTGATCATTTAATATTGTAATAACAGGAGAACTAAATTGAATATTACCCGGGCCACACTCCCCACTATTATCAGCAAAAGCACAACAACCAATTTTAACAATATCGAAATTCAGATTATTTGAACCTGAAGTTGTTGGGGCAGTTACCACAGCCTTAAGAGTGATTTCCTCTCCGGGATTAACATCCTGAGGAATATCTATTCTGTACCCATCAGCCAAGCTTTGTCCGTTCCACCAGTATGCCAGTTGAAAATCGGGAGAAGCCAGCCATTGCAGCCCACCATTATTTTTGACTTTTATTTCAACTTCTCTTGTTTCACCAGGGCACCAATTAGAAAAACCGGTATTAAACGACACCCACTGACTTTGGTAGCCAGCTGATAAACTAACCTGGCGGCTGAAATACCTTCCGGTACATGTGGCACTTACCGGCAACACTGTAATTTGAACCGGTTGATTCCCAAATGTAATCTGTCTTGAATTACCGGAACCTGCTACAGAAACAGCACCGGTAACCTCCCAAATATAATCGACAGCACCGGTAACACCATCTAACGAATAAGTTACTGTTTGTCCATAAAAGGATTCGGTTGGGCCATTTAAGACACCTCCTGTTGGTGCTGAACCTCCATGAACCGTTATGTTTACCGAGGTTGCATTATTGGAATAATTGTTGTCAAGTTGGTTCGACTGAACGATGTTGGCATAGGCACCTAATGATATGGCATTACCCACATTAACCTCTCCCCAAAGTTCAAGAGTCATACTTTCTCCGGCATTAATATTACCAATATTCCAGTAGCCGGAGGTTGTATTATACACACCACTGCTCACTTTATGGGAAGAATAATTAAATAAAGCCGGCAGCGCAGTAGTAACTATAACTCCTGTAGCATTTACAGCACTGTTATTGGTAACCTTAACTTTAAACGTAACCTGACTGCCGCTGCAAACATTAGCTGTAGCTCCTGAAATTTCAACCCCAAGATCGGCTGCTTGCACAGGCTGAATTCCAAAAACCATTACCCTGTTCATATCGCGGCCAGCCAAATAAAGACGACCATTAATATCGGTTGAAACGTTATACGGATTTCGCATGTTTGAAGCCGAAGGATTTCCGAATGGGTTAAATGCTATCCTGTTTGTAAAATTAGTCTGGCCAAGCACCAAGTCAGCTGAAGCCTCATTTACGCCGGGAATTGAATTAAAAATCAGTACCCTGTGGTTTCCAAAATCACCAATAAATACCTTACCGTCAGGACTAACTGTAACGCCCACCGGTTGTCTTAAGCGGTTGGCAGCGGTTTGAGCCGTTCCGGTTCTTCCAAAAACGACATTGGCAGTTGCTCCATTTGAAGTAGGCACAGTATTAAATACCAGAACCCTGTGATTTTGCTCATCAGAAACCAAAAGCTTTCCATCGGGCGAAACCCATAATCCAAACGGAGAATTCATTTTATTCAACTCTGTACCGGTAGTAACAGTATTAAAATCAGGCTGGCCCACTACAATATCAGCAGGTGTATTGCTAACAGTTGGTATGGCCTTCCAAATCAGTACACGGTGATTATCTCTGTCAGACAAAAATAGTTTTCCATCGGGTGAAACAAACACTCCTGCTGGTTTATTAAATTTACTATTACCACTACCGCTTTCGCCTGAAACAAAATCAGATTGTCCCAATACCACGTCTGCCGGTTGGCCGTTTACAGTTGGAATGGTATTCCAGATTAAGACCCGATGATTATAAGTATCTGAAATTATCAGCTTTTTACCATCAGGACTAAACGCTACGCCATTAATACCTTGGGTTAACGATTGGGTACAGCCATTTTCTATGGTAGAAAATCCAGAATTACCAACAACAACGTCGGCAGGTGCCCCGTTGGTTGTAGGTAAGTTATTCCAAAGAAACAGACCTCCACTGTGCTGCAATGCAATGGCCAGTTTACCATCGGGGCTTACAGCTGTGTAGGAAGCACCTACAGCTGTAGATTGATTGTAAGTTGTACTGTTACTTGTAAAATCAGCCTGCCCTACTACCAAACTAGCATTCATATTATTAGTGTAGGTTTGCTGGCCATTAGCCACTAAAAATATTAGCAATGTAGCTATTAAAGAAAGTAAAAAACGTTTCATGAATTCAGGTTTAGTATTTATCAAATCGGTCAATTAGGTTAACTGTTGATTTTGTACGCACCTGTTTATTTAACGTTTTTTATATTTGACAAACTTCCAATTTTTCCTTATGATGGAATTAATTAATATGATAAATGTGATATAATAGCAAAAAATAGTTGGTAGAAACCTCTGTATGCATTGTATCTATTGCGATTTGAAAGAGTTTATTGAAATTGGTTTCAATAAACTCTTTTTTTATGATAATATCCAAGAAAAAGCGCTGTTGGAGTTGTGAT
>CALEUX010000061.1 GCA_937920475.1 uncultured Marinilabiliaceae bacterium | reverse complement strand
AATTGTTTCTTTTTATGATGACACCATTAAGTTTCAAACTAAAGATAAGGTATTTGTAAAGTATTTACAAAAATCGAAAAGAGACAGTCTCTATAAGTGTTTCCATTATTTAATTGGGCTTCATCAACCGAAAAAGAGAATAGGGAAGGAGGGTTCTGGTTGTTTGTATACTGATTTTAACTACAAATTTAATAATGATAGAATTGAAGTTACGATTAAACCTTGTTCAGGAAATAACATTTATTACAAAATTCAAGAATTGCTTAACCTAAATTTATATCAGACCATAATAAATGGTCATAAATATGTTCATCAGTTAGATTCAGTTGACTTGTTATTGATTAAAAATCAATAGATTACTAAAATTTTGAAACTTAATAGTAAAATTGATGGTGCAGAAGCGATAGTTGGTTTACACTTTATTATAGCTCATCATAACAAATCTTTTTCAATAATCCCATCGCCTAACCCTGGTTTTTCGTTTAAACAATTAAGTCCAATCCCCATATTCCAAAGTTTGAATGAGTTTAGCGATATGGAAGTTTTACCTGATAGGCAAATGCAATCTGTAAGTGATGCAGATTCCATATTGAATAAAATTATCGGTCTTGATGTTTTAGAAATTGAATTTGAATTCAAGCCTGTAAGTAAAGTTTTGGACAAATCGAAGGATGATGTTTACGGTATTAACTCAATGGATAAACATGTAATGAAGATTTGGTTTGAGAATAATAATCATCTTGTAATAGATAATACTGGCTTAAGTTTGAATATTTATGAATAACCAATATCCCTTGATAGTTTTTTATTCAGATATAGTTTCGATATATACCTGATTTTCAGATTTAAACAGACAGCTATTCTCCACGTTCATAAATAATTGCAAACTGCGAAGTTGTGAGCATGGCCTCAGTTTGCGAATTCAGAGTCTCATCTTCATCCTTAATAGGAATAACCCGTTTCTCGCGAAAAAAATCTGATGCTTCGTTAATGGCTTGATGTGGCTGGCATCTGAACTGAGGAACCTCTCTGTTTTGAAAGTGTGTATAGGTTTTAGTGCCAAACCGGCGCGGTTCAACGGGTGTTAATGGCGTGTTTTTCTCGTCGATAACCGGCCAGTGATTTAAATACATCACCACCAGCAGTCCGTTGGGTTTCAGAATACGGTGGCAGTGTTGCAAAACTTTTAGCCTCGCATAATTACCGGTGAGGTGATACATAGGCCCCATTAACAGAATAATATCTGCAGAGTTACTGTCAATCCAATCCAGCGAAGTGGCGCACGATACGGTGTTAAATATTAGCTTGTCGCTCAGGGGTGCCTCAATACGGTCGCTAAGCAATTTGAGCGATTTAGCCGATAAATCGACGCATCCCACCGAATGTCCCCTGTTTAAAAAATGCTCAGCATAACGGCCAGGTCCGCAACCAATATCAATAATAACGGCATCGGGAGCAGCATGACTTTCAATATAACGGCAGATGGTTTCAAATTCAAGTTTTTTTCTAATGGGAGAAGCAAGTCTCATGTATTCCTCATGAGCACCATCGTTATAGGCATCGGTTAATATTCGAATGTCGGGGTTCATTTATTGTAAAGATGGAATAAATACGACTTTATCACCATGGGGGATAAAGGTCAGGTTATCATGAAAAATCTCCTTTACCAGTGGGGCTGTCCAGGGTTCATGTCCCTCATACGATTGCACCATTTGATTGTGGATAAAAACAAACCGGTCGCCGGCCAGAAAAGCCAGATTTGGGTCGTGCAATATAGCAATAATGGTTAAACCTTCCTTAATGAGCTCTTTTATCAGATGAATAAAATGAATCTGGTTGTTGTAATCGAGGTGACTGATGGGTTCGTCGAGCAGCAATATTTCGGGTTGTCCGGCCAAAAGACGGGCAATCATAACCAGTTGTTGCTCGCCGCCTGATAGCTCGGTGTAAATGCGGTTTTTCAGATGCATAATGCCAATCCGCTCCAAAGAATCGAGGGTGATTTTTCGATCTTCTTTTCCGGGAAGCCAATTAATAAAAGCAGCACGTCCGGTTAATACCACCTCTTCAACAGTAAAAGGAAAAACGGCTTTATGCTTTTGAGCCAGAAATCCAATTTTGGCTTCTTTAACCGCGTTAAACGATTTTTGGATAGAAACAGCGTTGATTTTTATTTCACCCTGACAATGAGGTAGCAGACCGGCCATAAGCCGGAGCAGGGTTGATTTTCCTGAACCATTACGGCCCAATATTACGGTAAACTGGTTTCGGTAAAAATCAACATTCACATTGCTGATAATTGAATGATGATGATATCCGAAGCTTAGATTTTTAATTTCAACTGCTTTATTTTGTGTCATGTTCATCAAAAATTAGTAGGTGTTAGGTGTTAGGTGTTAGGTGTTAGGTGTTAGCTGCTAGGAACTAAGGACTAGGAACTAAGAACTTCTGCCTTATTACTACTACCCATAAACTAATGTTCCCATCCCACATTCGATTTTTTAAGTAACCATATAAAAAACGGCGCGCCAATAAGCATGGTAAATACGCCAATTGGTATTTCAAAACCTGCCAATGTTCTCGAAATGTTATCAATTAATGTTAGAAATGTTCCCCCAACCAGAAAATTAATAATGAGGGTTCGTTGATTATCTACACCAAATATCATGCGTACCACATGGGGAACTATCAGGCCGTATAAACCAATAATGCCCGAAACAGCTACTGCTGCAGAGCCGGCCAGCGTGGCCCCTGTTAAAATCCAGAGTTTTAATCGCCCCGGGTTTAAACCTGCCGAGGCAGCTTCTTCGTCGCCCAAAGCTATAACATTGAGTTTCCAACGCATTACGAAAAGTATTACCAATCCGGCCAGCATAGGCAGTATGGCCATCTGTAATCTGTCCCAGTTGGCGTTGTGAAAGTTTCCCATGGTCCAATGCACAATGCTTTGCAGCTTAAAGGGGTCGCTCATGATTTGAATAATGGTAAGCAATGCAGTGAAAATACCATTGGTAATGATACCTGCCAGAATTAATGAAACAATGGAGATTTGTTTGTTTTTTCGGGCCATATAATAACTAAGACCAACAGCAGCCAGGGCAAATACAAAAGCCGAAAGTTGAACCGGAATTACCGCCAGCCATAAACCCAGAGCAGCGCCAAAAGCAGCACCCGACGATAACCCCAGTACATATGGGTCGACCAGCGGGTTGCGAAAAATTGCCTGAAGTGCAGCGCCCGAAACAGCTAAAATACCACCCGTTATAAAAACCAGAAGAATACGTGGCATACGTACCTGAAGCAAAATGTTGGTGAGCATCTCAGAATTGATGGTTTCATCGGCCATAAAAAACCATCGAAAAAAAGAAATAAAACTGGAATTTCCGGCCGGACCAACAAACAAAGAGGCCACAATTACCGGTATGGGTAACAGAAAGATGAGGTATGTTAGTTTTTTTCTGGTCATTAATTTTTTAATTAGGCAGAAGGCAAAATTAGGCAGAAGGCAGAAGAACCTAGCTTTGAGCTTTGAGCTAACAGCTAATAAAGCACCTCCATCAATTTTTCCAATTCTTCCTCCTGGTTAAAACTTTCGCCGTAAGCCCAATTTGAAACTAGTTTTACGGCGTGTTGCATTTTTAATGTCCATAAATCGCAATCGAAAACGCCAGGCAACATATAAACTTGTTTCAATTGAGCTGCTTTTGTGTTTTTCAGGATAGGATGACTGATAACATCTTCAGGCATTAACTTATCGTTTTGCCACATAATAATGATATCGGGATTCCATTCCAGAACTTTTTCAATATTTACGGTCAGGTGTTCCATTTCCGAGTCTACCACATTCTCAATGCCGGCAAATTCAAACAATTGATTTACGGTGCTGTTTTTGCCCGAGGTGTGGTTAATTCCCTGTGCCCACATAAAATATCCCCTTACAGCCTCTTTCTCTTTTTTCTGATTACTAATCTGCTTTAGATTATTCCTGGTGAAAGAAACCAGACTGTCGGCGCGTACGCGGCGGTTTAACAAAGTGCCAAAATCAGCCATTTCTTTGTAAACATCTTCGATGCTATGAATCATAACTGCATAAACCGGAATATCAAACCGCTCAATATTGGCAATGGCTTCGGTTTGTGAGGCCCAGAGAATAACCAAATCGGGGTGAAGGGCAATAATTTGTTCAATACTTATAAAATCCCAGTTTCCGGGCGAGGGAAGCAAGCCATTGGCCAGTCGGTTATCCAGACTTGCATAGCGTTTTGCCACGCTACCGCGGTAAACATCCGATGGAACACCAACCACATATTCCTGTGCATTTAGCATATATATGCCCGAAAGAGCGCTTTCAATAAGGCAAATAACCCGGTTGGCCGGTTTGGCTAATGCAATTTCCTTACCCCTGAAATCGGTTACTGTAATGGATGCTTCACTTGAAGCCGGTTTGTTTTTGCTGGTGCATCCGGTGGTGAAGAGCCCTATTACCGGCAATAGAATTGCCAGAAATATAAATGGATAGGATTTTGAACGACCGGATGATTCCATAATTTGTTGGTATTTTAATTACAATTTATTACGAACCATATAGGGCATATAAGTTCCACGTAAGAAATCCAGGCTTATATGTTCTAAACTCTTCTTTTATGCCTTATATGGTAAAAAAACTGTTTAAATTTAAAAATCTCATTTTATTAAAGACTTATAAATGTTTAGTCTTTGGACAGATTGAAAAGACCTAATAGGACGTTTAGACAAAATGGTATTATCTTTTTTATTATGAAAGGGGAACTTTCTATTGTCTCAAATTCTTTAGTCTTCAGTCTTCGTCTTTAGTCTTCAAATTAATTTTAAACAGCAATTAAAACTAATAGTCATTAATTAAACGTTATTTTTAGTCCAATCATCACTGAAGTGCCTGTATTTCTGAACTGCCAGGGCATTTCGTAACGATTGTTGGTAATATTGTAAATGCTGGTAAAAATCTCAACAGGGTTATGTTTTTGTCGGTTCAGTTGTTGCGAGGCATATATATTCAAAACCTCATTTGGGGTGAATTTTTTCCTGTCAGTTTTTGAAGTGCTATCGTAATAGCCCCAGTTGTAATTGATGGCAGGCCTAATTGTAAACCCTGAACGACTAAAAGTGAAACCCAAATTGGCTATTTTGTCGGGTGCAAAAGGAATCTCTGCACCATTCTGATTTGGGTCAATTTTGTCTTCTATTTCGGTTTTCATTTTGGTAAAGTTGGCAAACCACCAAAAGCTGTCGTTAATATGATGTTCCATTTCCAATTCAAACCCTTTCGATACCGATTTGCCGGCGTTTATGGATTGCGATTGCGATGGGTTTTCGCTTACCCGAACATCAACAATAGCATCGGAAATACGGTTGTAAAACACTCTGAACCCCGATTTAAAGCCTATTGGGAAGTTGAGGTTTAAACCAAAGTCGGTGCCAATGCCGGCTTCGGGTTTAAGATTGGGGTTTGGTAAATGTCCGTTAAATCCCGGCTGATTTTTAGCACTTAAAGGAATGGTTCCGCCAACTGATTTCAACCCGGGCGTGAGGAAGCTGTTTCCCACATTGGCATAAACCGAAAGAAAAGAATGGACATTATAACGCGTGCCAAAACTGTATAAAACACGGTTGTAACTGCTCTCAGCATCACCGGGATTATTGCCACTCAGTAAATCAATTTCAGTATCGATTCGGTTTGCCCTCAGTCCGCCACGAAGCACCAAATTGTTTAAATATAACTCTTCCTGGATATATATACCTTTTTGTGTAGCTCTCGATTTATTGTCGTAAAGTGAATAGCCCAGTAAGGGGTCGTTGTGGGTATAGTAAAGCGCCCTCTGGTAATCGGCACCAACAGTCAATAAATGGTTGCCATGCTTAAACCCTATATTAATATCCAAAGGAACAATCCGTTGATAAACACCGTTGTTCGACTGAAGAACATCAACATCACCAAATTGGCTTTCCTGCCAGTTACGGTCGTAGATACGCACACCTAACGAAGTATTGAGCAGGATATTTTGTGTTAATTCTGAAGTGTGACCAACATTAACAGTTGTGTATTGATGGTTATAGCCGCGATAAATTCTGCCGGCGTCGCCTTTATGTTGGGTATGGTTTACAAAGACGGTAAGTTTGTGTTGACTATTATCGCCATAAAACCAGGTAGAGCCTCCATACATTTTAAGTTTGGTATACTCGGGGTCTTTTTTCATATTGAGCCACGAGCCATTTGTACCATAGTTGGTATAATCGGAGCTTTCATAATTTAATCCGCCAAAGTAATGGAGGTTGCCATTAACATTCTGATGGTAAAGTTGCCCGTTAATGGTGTTCCATGAGCCATAAGTTGTTGATGCCATGGTGGTTTGTTTGTCGATTTTTTGTCGGGTAATCAGGTTTACTGTTCCGGCTAAAGGGCTTTGGTTGCCGGCAAAATCCTGACTCAAATAATTGGGGTATAAAACCGATGCCGGTCCGCGTTGCACCTCAATTCGCTCAATGGCCAATAAATCGAGCGACATGGGGTCGGCGAAGGCATCCAGCGGCAAACCGCCCAGCATAAATGTACT
Source organism: uncultured Marinilabiliaceae bacterium (assembly GCA_937920475.1). Classification (GTDB taxonomy): domain Bacteria; phylum Bacteroidota; class Bacteroidia; order Bacteroidales; family Marinilabiliaceae; genus CALEUX01. The sequence goes on along the minus strand of CALEUX010000061.1, from coordinate 1,193 downwards.
GTATTTGGGGCCAATACCTGCGTATGTGCCCCAGTTGGCATCGTTCCGCGAAAGCGCACTAACCGATATGCCTGGGCGGTTACCAATCACCTCTGCTATATTATTTTGTCCGGTAACACTGGTCTTAAATTGCTGCAAGTTAATTACATCAATTTTTTGAGTGATGTTTCCTGCCGGACGATAAACCTTTGAGCCGGTTATAACAATTTCATCAAGTTTTACGCTGTCCTGAACAGCAGATTGGGCATTTAATAAGTTATTAACAGCACCGCTGATTAAAATTATGGTTAGTAGTTTTAATTTGTTGATTTTCATTTTTAAAGTTTAAAGTTTAATGTTCAGAGTTGGTTGGATGATAGTTCATAGTTATCAGGAGCTAACAACTAACAGCTTTCTTTTCCACTCGGCTTCATATCCATTCTTCGGTTTCCGGACTTCTGTTCCGCTACGCGGAATTCCGCTTCGCTTCCTTCTCCCATTCCCGGTCTTCTGTCTCCTTTCTCCTGTCTCCATTCCTCTGCCTTCTGCCTTGCTTTGCCTTCAGCCTGAACCTTTTATGTCCTACTCATCGTTAACTTTCCATGTCTGATGCCTTTTACAGCTATCAGTCGGTCCGATAGTTCGGTTAATTGCACAGCCTGGCCTTTAACGGCAATTATTTCCATACAATTATCGTGGTCGAGATGAAAATGTTGCGACGATAAAATACAATCATGATAATCGTGCTGAATATCATTTAATTGTTGTAGTATTTCGCGCTTATGGTGGTCGTAAACCAAAGTAATACTACCAACCACCAGGTTGTTGCATTCCCATTTCTGAATAACCACATTGTTGGCAATTAATTGACGGATAGCCTGCGAGCGGTTTGAGAATTTGTTTTTTTGGACAAACTCGTCCAGCGCATCTAGTAAATCCTTTTCCAGGGAGACTCCAAAACGAACGACGCTCATCGTGTTACTTAATTATAAAAACGTAATACTATGCAAATGTATGATATTGTTCAGGTTTTTCAAATTATGAGGTGTTAATAAAATGTTATTGAAAGGAATGGTGCAAAGCGGCTTGAATTTTGATAAATTGCATGGGGAAATGGCAGGTGATGAGTATAGACTTAAAAATTACTGTTTAAATTTGGTTTTATGATTATATTAAAGACTATTAGATGTTTAGATTTTAGACAGATAGAGTAG
>CALEUX010000060.1 GCA_937920475.1 uncultured Marinilabiliaceae bacterium | reverse complement strand
TAACAATGCCCCATTTAATTTTGAGTATCCCGAGAATGTTTTCATACATACACGCACAAGTTTTTCCAATCAATCACTTCTTCGTTTTGTAGAAACTTTACAACCATCCGTTATTACTTCAAGTGGTTGGAGGGATTTGGGATATTTAAAAGTTTGCAGACTAATGCATGGCAAAATTCCGACTGTGCTGCTCATGGATAATCAATGGCGCAATAGTTTAAAGCAAAGGGTTTTCTGTTTGTTCTCCCACAAATGGATTACATCTGTCTTTACCTCAGTTTGGGTGCCTGGCCCTTCACAAAAATTGTATGCTATTAAATTGGGCTTTAAACCTGAAGCTGTTTTTGAAGGACTGTTGAGTGCCGATACTGATTTTTTCAGACAATATACGTTATTCAGGCTAGAAGCAGGAATTTTTCCACAGCGATTTTTGTTTATTGGACGCTATAAAAAGGAAAAAGGCATTGATTTGCTCATAAGAGCTTTTATTGAACTTCAAAAAGAGCAACCAAATAACTGGGAACTTTGGTGTGCAGGTACAGGACCATTGGTTAATAAAATTGTGCCCCATCCAAAAATAAGACATCTCGGCTTTGTGCAACCTCAGCATATGCACAATCTTCTCGAAAAAACGGGTGTTTTTATTTTGCCAAGCAGGTTCGAACCATGGGGAGTTGTAGTTCAGGAAATGGCCGTCGCCGGTTTTCCACTGATTGTTTCTTCCGAGGTGGGGGCCGCCATCAATTTTGTGGATAATAATAATGGCTATGTATTTGTTAATAAAAATGTTGAATCTTTAAAGCTGGCCATGAAGAATATAATTGGCATGAACAATCAACAATTAAAACAGATGGCCGGGAATTCGGCGCAAATTGGATTATCCCATACCACTCAAAAATGGGTTGAAACAATATTCAAGATTATTAAAGGACAGGGAGTAGTTTAGTTATCAGGTGCTAGCTATTAGTAGCTAGGAACTAAGTCTTAGTAACAAGCCTGTAGACCGAAAATATTGCAATTGACGTATTGATATATTATATTTGCACGTAATTTAATGTGGAGATTATGGAAACGAAATTAACATTGAGACTAAATGATAATGTTATAGAAAGAGCTAAAAATTATGCACGTAGTCATAGAATTAGTCTTTCTAAGATAATTGAATCTTATCTTGATAGCATTACAAAACAAAAAGAAGAAGAGAAAAAGATTTCAATTACTCCTCTTGTTGAGAGCTTGAGCGGTGTGATTAATTTGCCTGCTGACTTTGATTACAAAAAAGAATATCGTGATTTTTTAGCGGAAAAGTATAAATGAAACGAGCCATGAGAAAATCATTCTCACACAGGCAAATGACTAAATGGCGAGTTCCATCCCGATAAATCGGGACAAGTTGTGACCATTAAAAATCAAATTATAGACACATATGAAAAAGCTATTCGTTGATACAAATATTGTGATTGATTTATTATCAAGGAGAGAACCCTTTTTTGAAGAAGCCGCAGAGTTATTTTCACTTGCAGATAAAAAGCAAGTCGAATTATCAGTTTCCTCTTTGACTATTGCAAATACCAGTTATGCATTGTTGAGACAAATGGATTCGAATAATGCAAAATCGGTTTTAAGGAAGCTTAGATTGATTCTTAAAGTTTTGCCATTAGATGATAAGATTATTGGATTAGCTTTAAACGACGACACATTTTTAGATTTTGAAGATGGACTTCAATACTTTACAGCAATTGAAGAGGAGCAAGAATTGATTATTACCAGAAATCTTAAAGATTTTAAAAAATCAAAATTGCCGACAATGACAGCTAAACAATTTATTGAAACGCTTGAATAGGGCCAGTTGCTACACGCAATATAACCAATGCTGGGCTCAGTGGTAGCTTGAAAGCTTCTGTCCCGCCCAAAGTTTTGTAACGGTTTACGGGGAAGCCGCCCGTAATCCGCCACTGGTCATATTGTAACCGTGTAGCCACAAAGAACAAAAAACTAACGGTTCAATTGTCTATAAACTTCGGTATATTTTTCTGCTAGCTTTGTGGCATCAAATAAGGCGGCATTTTCCAATCCTTTTTTAACCAAATGCGATCGTAAATCGCCATCTTCCAAAACCCTTATGATGCCTTTACGAATGTCTATAGGATTATAAGGGTCAACCAGATGGGCACCTTCTCCGGCAACTTCCATCATGGCACCAAAACAACTGGTTATTACTGGCCGGCCTATTGCTTGTGCTTCAATAATTGGCATTCCAAATCCTTCAAAAAAACTTGGGAAACAGAGAAGGTCGCACCGGCGGTAAGCGTCAATAATTTGTTCGTCGGTGGCGCCAACCAGATTTTCATAATTAATGCCTTTGCGGTACAATAAATCGCGTTGCGACTCTGACAAACGGCCGGCAATAATTAACCTAACGTTTAATCCGGCAACTGCATCAATAATACCCTCAAGGTTTTTATTGTGTTTGGTGCCTATTACCAATAGTTGGGGAACTTCTGAAAGTCCATGCTTAGGACTATAGGTAAATCCTGTAGGTAGAGGGTTGGTAATTACATGGATTTTTTCTTTGTTAACACCGGACCATTCCATAACCTGTTTTTTGGTGTGCTCCGAAATAACAGTAATTGCCTGAGCTCTGCGTGCCGGAAGCTTAACCCAAAACCACCGCAAAATACTGGTTTTAAAACCGTCACTTCGAATCAGCGATTCCAGATCGTGATAGGTAATTACCAGACCTTTTTTGGGCAGTGCCAATGCGATGTAACTGATATCGCCTGTAATGTGGTTGATATTCCCTTTGTTTTTCCAGGCTTCCAATAATGCTTTGATACGCGACAATATGCCTTTATCGCCCGTTGTGAGTTTATAAACATGGGCATCCACATGGTTCGGGAGGCTTTTAATAATTAAATTAAAAACCCTTTCAATGCTGTGATACTGAGGTTGTGGTTTTCTGAAAAAAAAGGTAACCTGCATTTTTCAACAATTAAAAGTAAAATACCAGAATCTCCGGATATACCTGCACTAAGATAAGATAAAAGTTGGTTACTTCATACACTACTCTACTCTTCCGCGGTTGAAAACCTGTTTTTTTAGTTGGTTTAAAAGTACTTTCTTTGTAGTTTGTTTTTGAAGGAATGGATTAAGGAGAAAGCGCAATGAGTTTTATAAATAAAATTCGAACGTCACAAATAGGTAAATACAGGCCTCATTATATTCCCAATTTTAAACTGGCATTTCCGGTGGTTTTGTCGCAGGCCGGTCAAATGGTAGTTGTTTTAGCCGATACGCTAATGGTTGGTCGTTTAGGAGCCACACAACTGGCAGCCGCAGCGTTGGCCAACAATATTTTTGTGGTTGGATTGGTATTTGGCATAGGGATAGTGAGTGGCCTAACACCCCTTGTTGGAAAGGAATTTGGTGGAGGGAATCGTCCCGGGGCAGTAGTTTGGTTGAAACAAGGATTTCTGGTGTTTCCAATAATAGCCCTTTTTCAGGCTTTGATAATGGGAGCTATAGTATTGCTATTACCAGGTTTAGGTCAGCCCGCCGAAGTGGTTGAATTGGCCATACCTTATTACCTGATTTTGGTTTTGTCGATTATTCCATTTCAGATTTTTTCGATTTTTAAGCAATATGCCGAAGGGCTTGGCAATACCCGAATTGCCATGATGATAACCATATCGGCCAACGTTATCAATATCATACTGAATTATATATTTATTTACGGAAAGCTTGGCTTTCAGGCATATGGATTGATGGGGGCGGGGTATGCAACACTTATTGCACGCATCATTATGCCATTGATCTTTATTCTTATTTTTCTGAAACTCAATTTTTTCAAAGCCGACCGAATTGAATGGAAAAAAGTTAGAATTAATGTGCGCTTATCGGGGCGGTTGCTGCAACTTGGTATTCCCATTGCTGGCCAGTACGTGGTAGAAGTTCTTGCTTTCAGTTTGGGAAGCATTATGATGGGGTGGCTGGGAGCAATAGCGTTAGCAGCTCATCAGATTGTGTTAAGTCTGGCAAGTTTTACTTATATGGTTTCGTCAGGATTTGCAGCTGCCACCACCATAAAAGTAAGTCATTTTAGAGGACAAGGAAGTTACATACTCGCACGTAACTCGGTTTTTGCGTCGTTGCATCAGGTACTGATTTTTATGGCCGGCAGTGTAACCGTGTTTTGTCT
>CALEUX010000059.1 GCA_937920475.1 uncultured Marinilabiliaceae bacterium | reverse complement strand
ATGGTTAGCCAATGTCATTATATTGGCTCATGCCATTGTGCCGCATCACTATCATTACAGCAAAATATGTTTCGAATGGGATTGCCTAAGCAATTATGATTATCCGAAAAATGAATCCGAATCTGCTGATGCCAATCGGCACGATACCAATACTGACACTGACTTATGTTGTTTTAGTGACTTTTTACCTAAGTTTTCCGGCAGTGCCTGCAAAAGTACCAACAACGAACAATTGGACTGTAACAACCTCAGTGAATTATTTTTTATGGTTGCTTTTAATAGAATTGAGGTAACCTCCTTATTTTACAACAATTACGTTCATCCTAAACCAAAGGCTTTTAATACCAGTTTTAATAATTCTTCATTTGGGTTAAGAGCGCCTCCTGTTTCTTAAACTTTTAATTTCTCTTTTTGCAAACTGTTGTGAAAACTTAATTAAAGGATAGGGCTCCTGTTTTGGAGTTTATTTTCATCAAAGCTCGCATCATATATTTTTAGAACCTCCAAAATTAAACTGATTCAATGGGCCCATCAGTTTATTAAATTGGTAAATCAAACACCCATTGACCAACTCTTTATGAAAAATAGTAATAGGGTTAATACCATCAAAAATGTAACGCTGGTTGGTTCATTAGTTAATTTTCTTTTAACTGTAGGGAAAATAATGGCTGGTATTGCAGGTAAAAGTTCGGCTATGGTAGCCGATGGCGTTCACTCCTTATCCGACTTTGTAACAGATATAATTGTTCTGGTATTTATAAGATTTTCGGGTAAAGAACGCGATAGCAACCACCAATATGGGCATGGGAAATTTGAGACTTTTGCTACAATGCTGATTAGCTTTACCTTGGTGCTTGTTGGTATAGGCATTATCTGGTCGGGCGTTCAAAAAATTTACGATTCATTGAATGGAGAAATTATTGAGCAACCAGGTTACATTGCATTGATTGCTGCATTTGTTTCAATCATCTCAAAAGAAGGATTATTCTGGTACACAAAAATTATTGGCATTAAAGTAAACAGCCAGGCCATGATTGCCAATGCCTGGCATCACAGGTCTGATGCCTTTTCGTCGATTGGCACTGCGCTCGGTATTACCGGAGCTATTTTGCTTGGAGAGAAATGGAGAGTTTTAGACCCCATTGCCGGAATCATTGTAAGCTTCTTTATTTTAAAAGTAGCATGGAAAATAGCAAAACCATGTGTTAATGAACTATTGGAAAGTTCATTGCCCGAAAAAACGGTTAATGACATTATCAATACAATTGAAACAACTCCTGGCGTTAAAGGATTTCACAACCTAAAAACCAGAACTATTGGAGAAATTTATGCCATTGAGGTTCATATAAAGGTTGATAAAAATTTAACCGTTGAATCGTCTCATAAAATTGCAAGTGATGTTGAGCAATCCATCAGAAATAAATATGGCATCCAAACTCATATTGGAATTCATGTTGAACCTTATTACAAACCGGGAAAAGAGGATGATTCATGAGTATTTTTTTTGGCATTCAACAAAACAAAAATTAAATCAAAATATAATCAGGAGCCAGAGCTCTGCAATTCAAATTTAAAATAAAAACCGGTGAAAGCACCTGGCATTTTAACAACCTAATTAAAAGCCAATTGTATGCTCGAGAAAATAGTTGATTTTAGCATTAAGAATAAGCTTATTATTATTCTGTTTACATTAAGTATAGCAGGATTTGGCTTATTTGCAGTATTAAATATTCCCATTGGCGCAGTTCCTGATATAACCAACAACCAGGTTCAGGTGATTACAACATCGGGCAACTTATCAACTCAGGAAATTGAGCAATATATAACGGCCCCGGTTGAGATGGAAATGGCAAATTTACCGGGAGTTAAAGAAATTCGTTCGGTATCCAAATTTGGCATTTCTTTAGTAACCATAGTATTCGATGAAAACCAGGGAACCTATCTGCCACGGCAACTCATTGCCGAAAAAATCAAGAGTGCTTCAGATAAAATACCATCAGGTTTTGGAGAACCCGAAATGGGGCCAATAACAACCGGACTTGGAGAGATTTATCAATATACACTCGACACAAAGGACGGGTATGAGCACAAATACTCAGCCACCGACCTTAGAACCATCCAGGATTGGGTTATAAAACGGCGGCTTTCGGGTATTAATGGCGTGGTTGAAATAAATAGCTGGGGAGGTTACCTGAAACAATACGAAGTATCAGTAAACCCATCGCAACTTATTGCCATGAACGTTACCCTTATGGAGGTATTTAATGCGCTAGAAGCAAATAACAACATTTCGGGAGGTTCATATATAGAAAAAACAAATCAAAGTTATTTTATTCGTGGCGATGGGCAGGTGAAATCAATTGAAGACATCGAGAATATTGTAATAAAAACCATCAATAACACCCCTATACTCGTAAAAAATATTGCAACTGTAAAATTCGGACATGCCAACCGATATGGCGCCATTACAGCAAATGGGAAAGGAGAATCAATACTTGGGCAGGTAATGATGCTCAAAAATGCCAATTCAAAAGAGGTAATAAATGAAGTAAAAGCCAGAGTTGAAGAAATTCAGAATAATTTACCCGAGGGAATATTTATTAACCCAATTGTTGACCGAAGCGAACTGGTTGCCAAAACATCATTCACTGTGGTTGAGAACCTCATACTGGGAGCCATAATTGTGATGCTCACAGTAATTCTACTGCTTGGCAATTTTCGTTCGGCTCTGGTGATTGCATCCGTAATACCACTCGCCCTGCTTTTTACCATTTCTATGATGTATATTTTTGGTATAGATGCCAATCTGATGAGTCTTGGAGCGCTCGACTTCGGTATAATAATAGATGGGGCTGTAATAATTGTTGAGTTTATAGCTTTAAAAATTTCAACAGATAAAAGAAAAATTGAAAACTTAAATGGCGACGAACGACAAAGCCTAATGGATACCATATCTTTTACTGGCGCATCTAAAATGATGAAATCTGCCATCTTTGGACAGATAATTATTCTCATTGTATTTATTCCAATTCTATCGCTTACCGGGGTTGAAGGAAAAATGTTTAAACCAATGGCCCTGTCGTTTTGCTTTGCCATAATTGGAGCCATGATTTTAGGCCTTACCTGGGTACCTGTTGCATCATCGCTGTTTCTTCGTCCCGGAAAATCAACTAAAAAGAACATCTCCGACTGGATTATGAGTCTGGCACATCGTTCTTATACTCCGGTAATTAAGTGGTCCAGCAACCATAAAAAAATTGTTCTGGGTTCAGCCATTGCTTCATTGGTTTTAACCGGCGTTTTGTTATCAAAAATCGGGGGCGAATTTGTACCTACACTGGATGAGGGAGACTTTGTGATTCAACCAGTACTTAAAACAGGTACTTCATTGTCGAAAACCATCGAAACCACCACTAGAATGGAGCAGATACTGATACAAAACTTTCCTGAGGTTGATAAAATAGTGAGCAGAATTGGTGCGGCAGAGGTACCCACCGACCCCATGTCGATGGAAGAGATTGATATGATTATCAAACTTAAACCCCGTAAAAGCTGGACTTCGGCAAAAAGCAAAGAAGAACTTGCTGATAATTTTAAAGAAGCGCTTTCAGTAATTCCTGGAATAGAATACGAATTTACCCAACCCATTGAAATGCGCTTTAACGAGCTTATTACCGGGGTTCGTTCCGATATAGCCATAAAAGTTTTTGGCGACGATTTGGACTATATTGATAAAAAAGCCATCGAAATAAAGGGGTTAATTGAAGGTATTCCCGGCGCAAGTGATATCATTCTGGAAAAAACGGCTGGCCTGCCCCAAATAAAAATCGACTATAACCGCTCAAAAATAGCTTATTATGGAGTCGACATCAGAACGCTCAACAGTTACCTGGCCACTGCCTTTGGTGGAGAAACCACAGGTGTAGTTTTTGAAGGCGAAAAGCGCTTCGATTTGGTTGTTCGATTTAATAAACAGAGCCGAACTGACATTGATGACATTAAGCAATTGAAGGTTCCCATTGCTAATGGAAACCAAATTCCGCTATCGGAACTTGCCGATATTTATTATACCGAGGGGCCTGCCAAAATATCGCGCGAAAATACGCATCGCAGGGTGGTGGTAAGCGTTAACGTGCGTAACAGAGACCTTCAATCGGTAGTTGAGGATATCCGCTTAACCATTGAAAATAATGTAACTCTTAAGCCTGGCACCTATATTGCCTACGGAGGTCAGTTCGAAAACCTTCAAAATGCAACCAACCGATTGATGGTTGCCGTACCTGTTGCACTTTTACTGATATTTATTTTCCTTCACTTTGCATTTAAATCATTAAAAGATGCCATAATGATTTATTCTGCTATTCCTCTTGCCACTGTTGGCGGTGTTTTGTTGCTGTGGCTTAGAGGCATGCCTTTTAGCGTATCGGCAGGTGTCGGTTTTATTGCCCTTTTTGGTATTGCCGTGCTAAATGGCATTGTATTGATTGAGCATTTAAAAGAGCTTCACGAAAACGGAACCATGAGTATGCGCGATTTAATAATTCAAGGAACCAAAGACAGGCTAAGACCCGTTATGCTAACTGCCGGAGCCGCTGCAATGGGTTTTTTACCAATGGCCATTTCGAGTGGAGCAGGTGCCGAGGTTCAACGACCATTGGCAACCGTAGTCATTGGCGGACTATTTACTTCCACCATGCTTACCATGATTGCGCTCCCACTTATGTTCGAGATTTTTTACAATGTTATTGGCATTAAACTCTTTCCGTTTCGGTTAATCAGAGCGAAGCATGCCTTTACAATCCTGATAATTGCACTTCCCGCCTTTAATACTTTTGCGCAAAATAAAGAATTAACAATGGAAGAAGCCATAAACTCTGCCCTACTAAATAATAAGGAGATAAAGGCCTATCTTCTAAAAGTTGATGAACAAAAAACTTTAATTTCATCGGCCATTGACATTGATAAAACCACTTTTACCTATGGTACCGACCAAAATAATATTGCCGAGAACAACCATCCGTTAAAAGTTTGGGGGGTAAATCAAAGTTTCAGTTTTCCTACTGTTTATACAGCTGAGGTAAAAGCAAAAAAAATAGAGCACCTCATTGCAGAAAACGAATTAAAAATTCAAAGCGAAAATATCATCAAACAAGTTTCGCTACACTATATTGAACTTCAGCTGCTCAACGAAAAGCATAAAATATATGAAAACATCGACAGCCTGTATGTTAACATACTGAGAGGTACCACCATCAGAAATAAAAAAGGCGATATTAGTAACCTCGATTTGTTAAACATACGGGCTAAGCAGCAACAAATACAATTTCAACTAAGCGTAATAATACAAAGCATTGACAACAAATACTTTAAACTAAAAACCATAACAGGATATGACGAGCCCTTTACTGTATCTTCTAAAATTGAAGCAGTTACAGCAAACAACCGGGATATCAACTCTTTGCCTTTTATGCAATGGATAAAAAGCAAACAGGAACTGACCAATGCCCTCTTTAGGATAGAAAAAAGCAAGCTTCTTCCCGATTTTTCAATCAACTATTTTATTGGCACAAATTTTTATGAAGATGCCAGATATTATCATGGGTTTGAAGTAGGTATCTCGATTCCGATATTTTTCAACGCACAAAAATCAAAAATTAAGGCCTCAAAAATTGCGTTGGATGCTACCAAATATTTCTCAGATTATGAAATTGAGCTATTAGAAATAAAACAAAGAGAACTTCTGAACACACATTTAAAACTAAAAGAGCAACTGGCCTATTACAACGAAAATGGCCGTAAACTTTACGAAGAAATCATTAGAACCGCTAACCTTAGTTTCGAAAGCGGCGAAATTGATTTTTATAAATTCGTGGCCAGCACCGAAACTGCCCTTCAAATAAAATTGGATTACCTTAGTAATTTGCTGAATTACAACAACGTTACACTGGAATTAAATTACCTTACTAAATAATGCCATATGAATACCTTAAAATCTTTATTATATTCTTTAATTGCAACATTCATACTGCTTGCATGTAGCAATTTACCGGAGTCATCCAATGTAGAATCCGAACTTATTGAAATAACAGCTGCCCAGTTTGCTGGCGAGGCCATGGAACTTGGCGGAATAGAAGTGGTAACCTTCGAAAATACAGTTAAATGCACAGGCTCCATCATTGCTTTACCCAATGGAATGGCTAAAATTAATGCACCTGTAAATGGAATAATCAGTAAAATAAACTGTTACAACGGTCAACAAATTAATTCACACCAGCCTCTGATAGAAATAACAGGAAATGAATTAATCGATTTGCAAAAGGAATATGCCGAAGCATCTGCAAATTTCAAACGTTTAAAAACTGAATATGAGCGCATTAAATCTCTTTATGAGGAAAAAGTTACTTCAGAAAAAGATTACACCATTGTTGAAACCGATTATAAAACTTCCATGGCAAAGTACAATGGATTAAAAATCAAAGTTGAAACCATTGGTTTGTCGCCCAATAAAATTGAAAATGGTGAATTCTACAAATCATACTCCATAAAATCGCCCATTAACGGATATATTTCCAGTCTTACAGCCAACATCGGGAGTTACATTGATGCACACACCAAAATTTTAGAAGTCATTAATCCCGACATGTTCCAAATTCAATTATCAGTTTTTACAAATGATATTTCAAAGCTGAAAAAAGGACAAACCGTGCAATTTAAATCAACAAACTCTAACAACATAAATCAGGCTGTTTTAACCTCAATCGGCTTTATGGTTAATAGTGAAACAAAATCTGTAGCCTGCTTTGCATCCATTAACGATAAAAACCTGATAAATCCAATAGCCAATCAATTTCTTGAAGCTGAAATAATAACCGGCACCGACACTGTTAATGCCATACCATCCTCAGCCATCATTAAAAAAGAATCAGGTTATTACGTTTTAGTTTTGATTGAACAGGAAAAAGACAAACTGCTGTTTAACGATGTGGAGGTAAAAATAGGCAAACAACAAAATGGATTTACCGAAATATTAAGCGAAAATATTAAAGGAAAAATATTAACCAAAGGCGTTTATAATATTAACTTGCAATAATTTTATTAACGTTGCTTTAAACTGGTTATTAATAATATCACGCACACAAAAAACAACTATGGACTTTTCAAATGTTACAGCAGGAATTCTGCAAGGCCTGAACAACTGGGAGCCAATACTCGAAAAATTGGACACTAATACTATTACCAACAACAGAAACAGCCAGAACCGCACCATTAAGCAAATTCTGGGTCATATGGTAGATTCTGCTTCAAATAATACCCACCGAATAATACATTTACAATATCAGAAGAGTCCCTTTAACTTTCCAAATTATGCATCGAATGGCAATAACGACAGGTGGATTGCCATACAGAATTATCAGCACGAAAATTGGAGCGACCTGATTCAACTCTGGAAATACAGCCACAAACACTTAGTACATGTAATCAACAAGGTGAACCTAAAAACTTTGGATAATGAGTGGATTTCGGGTTCTGAGGATGGCAATATTAAACTTAAAAATATGATAACCGATTTTATCCGCCATTTCAACCTGCATCTTGGCGAGATTAAGGAATTAATAGAAAGTGATAATTAAAAATTAAATCAGTCCATCAAAAAATGTACTTAACCATTCCAGAGTTGAAAACTAATGTATTAAATATCATCACTTTGTTTTTACCGGCAAAACAACCTTCACCGTAGTACCTTTACCCAACTTTGAATCAAAAAGCAACCGGCCGCCATGTTCTTTAATAATGGTGTGGGTAATTGATAAGCCAAGGCCTGTCCCTTTTCCGGGGTCCTTTGTCGTATAAAAAGGATCGGTCACTTTCTTAATGTCATCTTCCCTGATGCCAATGCCCGAATCGGCAATTTCAATTATTACACCTCCCTTTATATTTAAACCGGTACGTATGCTTATAATGCCCGAATTCTCGATAGCCTGAACAGCATTCAGTAAAATATTAATAAAAGCCTGATTAAGTTTACCTACATTGCCTTTTATTACCAACGATTTTTTCGAGTAAAGTTTCACAACATCAATCCTGTCAACAATCCGGCTGTTCAGCATCATCAAACAATTATCAAGAATGGAGTGAATTACACAATCTTCGTCCATTTTACCGGTTTGCCTCGTAAATTGATTTAACCCCTTCACAATGCCCGAAATTCTCTCAACACCCTCTCTAATGGCATCCATATATAAAGAAACCTCTTTATATATATTGTTACCTGATTTCTTAAAATAAACATCCAAGCCCTGGTATGCCCCTGAAATATAATTCAATGGATTGTTTATTTCATGAGCAACACCGGCGGTTAAGGTTCCTAATGATACCATTTTTTCCGATTGCACCAACATAGCCTGAGTGGCTCTTAAGTTCTTCAGCGGACCCCTCAACTCCTTGTTGCGCAGTTTAATAATCTCATTTTTCTCCTGAAGAGCCTGATTAGTTATTTTCAATTCTTCAATGGCCTCATCCAAATCATGAGTCTTTTCATTAACCATCAACTCCAAATTATCGCGATGACGTTTTAAATCATCGTGCAAAAGTGCATTATAAATGGCAATCGATAGTTGATTGGCAACAGTTTGCCCCAGCTCCACCTGATGTGCCGTAAAAGTTTTTGCCTGATTACAGGTACCCAATATAAGCACTCCTAAAACAATATTTTCCTGTACAAAGGGAAAGTACAACAAACTTTGTAATTGGCGGGCTTCAATAATTGTACGCTCAGCAACCGATAAATTAGCCTTGCGTGTTTTCTCTACCAAAACTGTTTGTTTGGTTTCAATGGCTCTATGGATATGAGGATGGTCAATCATCAATGCTTTTCTGAAAGCTTCAGGCATTTCGGGGTCGAGTGGCGGAGTGGCAGCACTCAATAATAGCTCTTCGTTATTGTTTAAAAGATAAATGGCAGCCGATTCAATCTCCAGCAATTCGGCCATCCCGTTACTAATTATCTGTAAAACCTTCTCATAATCCAAAGTAGAAATAACGCTACGACTAATTTTTATCAGCGTATTTACTTCTCGGATACTTTCGGGAGCAGGACTGGAATTAATTTCCAATGATTTCTCCATATTTGGGTTTGTTTAGGTTTTTGGTACAATGAACCTATACAAAATAGAATATTTTTTTCAAAAATACAAAAGCCATCTATTGCTCATAAACCTCTAAAAAACAACTCTTAAAGCCAATAAGGTGTTTATGAATGTACCATTATATGCCACAAAAAAAAGAGGCTGTCTCATAAGTTTTTTTAAGGCTCTGAAAATTGAGTATTTGAAAAACTACTCGGGTAGGAGTACGAATAAAAAGAGGGTGTCTCTGACTTTTGAGACACCCTCTTTTTCTAAGTACCGAGAGGCGGGCTTGAACCGCCGACCTCATGATTATGAATCATGCGCTCTAACCAGCTGAGCTACCTCGGCAACTGCTAAAAATAAAAACAGGTATTCCTGTTTTTGCGGTTGCAAATGTAAGGCTAAATCTGCTTCCTTCCAAACCAACTATTTACTTTTTTTCAAAAAAAAGAAAGCTTCTCTGTCAACCCCTTTGTTTCCAAACAGAAAAAATTAAGTGGCTGTCTAAAATTGATAACTTGAAAATCTTTAGATGCGAAGTTGAAACGTAGTGGAATGCCGAGAATCGGGATTAGACATAAGAAAAAATAATTGGCAAAAAATCCAACATTTATTTCAATTATCATTTTTTTCTATATCATCTATTAAGTCTTATCTATCTGTCTATTGTCTAAACTTCTAATAGTCTTTAATAAAACAAGATAAATAAATTAAATAGTTAATAAATTCTTTCTGTATTAATTTTTGAAGATAATGGCTGAATGATTTTTTTTTTTTGATAAAACTACTATCTTGTAAACCGAAAACGATAATTAAAACTATCAAATGGCCGAATTAAAAGAGAAAATCGAGCTGGAATACCTGCTCAACACATCCCCGGTAATTCTCTTCAACCGACTGGCTACACCGAGTGGCTTATCTGAATGGTTCGCTGACGATGTAATGGTGGACGGTAAAGTTTTCACCTTTATTTGGAAAGGTAGTGAGCAAAGAGCCGAACAAGCCCTTCGTAAGGAAAATAAAATGGTTCGCTACCACTGGATTGATGAAGAAATGGAAGGAACCTGGTTTGAATTCCACATTAACGTGGATGAACTTACCGGTGATGTAGCCCTTGTAATTATTGACCACGTTGATTCCGATGAGGTTAGGGATACCATTGACTTATGGAACCGACAAATTGAAGTTTTAAAGCATGGCTTAGGTTCTGCTTAACCCATAAAAAGATTAATTATGGCCAACCTATCCACAACTTACATGGGGCTTAACCTCCCGAGCCCGATTATTGCCGCAAGCAGCGGGTTAACCAACGATATTAAAAACCTGATTGAGTTGGAAGCCTGCGGAGCCGGAGCCATTGTTTTAAAATCACTGTTCGAGGAAGAAATCATTCTTGAACTCGACCGCCGACTTCATAAAATGCACTCTGAAAATTACCTGTATCCCGAGACCTACGATTATTACGAGGAGCACGACGTTGATGATACCCTTACAGAGTATCTAAGGTTGATATATGATGCCAAAAAACATCTTCAGATTCCGGTAATTGCCAGTATTAACTGTGTTACTGCCCATAACTGGCCATACTTCACTAAATACCTGCAAGAGGCCGGAGCAGATGCCATCGAACTCAATATTTCAATTTTTCCGGCCAATTTCGATGCCTCTCTGGGACAAAATGAAAATACAACTCTGGAAATTATCCAAGCTGTTTTAAAAGAAGCAACCATACCTGTTTCTATTAAAATCAGTCCCTATTTCTCAAATCTGGCTCAATCAATTATCGAATTTTCAAAAAGCGGTATTAAAGGCATGGCTTTGTTTAACCGTTTTTTCAGTCCCGATTACGATACCGATACCCTTGAAATAATTCCGGCGCCAATTTTTAGTCAGCCTGGTGAGTTCACACTGCCGTTAAGATGGATTGCCATAACCTCAGGCAAAGTTGAATGCGATTTGGTTGCCACAACTGGTATTTCAGATGGTAATACGGTTGCCAAAATGATTCTTGCCGGTGCTAAAGGCGTGCAGGTGGCTTCAACTGTTTACAAAAACGGCATCAACCAGATCCAAATTATGAACAACGATTTGAAACAATGGATGGACAGTAAAGAATTTGCCGACATTGAGTCGTTCAGGGGCCTGCTTGGTTATGCTAAAACCGGAAATCCGGCAGGATTAATCCGTACCCAGTTTATGAAACATTTTGCAGGAAAGTAGGGGTTAGGGGTTAGGTATTAGCTGTTAGCTGTTAGGGGCTAAGGGCTAGGAGCTAAGGGCTAGGAGCTAATAACTTCTGCCTCCAGCCTATTTCTATTACTTTGCCACTGGTTTTTTATCACATATTTTTACGAAATTTGCTCCGCTGCCTCGGTTTATATCCGATGCGGGCTAAATAATGTAAAAAAACCAACAAAATGAATAATCTCCGAATTATTTTTATGGGAACGCCGGGTTTTGCCACCGAAAGTTTGCAAGCCCTGATAAACAATGGCTTTAATGTTGTTGGTGTTATTACAGCCCCCGACAAACCAGCCGGCCGTGGACAAAAATTAACCCAGTCGCCGGTTAAGGAACTGGCCTTAAAATTAGGGTTAAAGGTGCTTCAACCTGTTAATTTAAAAGATCCGGCATTTTTAGAGGAGCTAAAAAACCTTTCGCCTGATTTACAAATTGTTGTTGCTTTCAGAATGTTGCCCGAATCGGTTTGGTCGCTACCACCCAAAGGCTCATTTAACCTTCATGCATCATTGCTTCCCCAATATCGTGGGGCAGCTCCAATAAACTGGGCCATCATAAACGGAGAAAACGAAACAGGTGTTTCTACTTTTTTCCTTAAACATGAAATTGATACCGGAAACATTATTCTTCAAAAAAAGGTTCCCATTTTACCCGATGATACTGCCGGGTCGGTTCACGATAAACTGATGATGACAGGAGCCGGTTTGGTTATTGAAACAGCCAAAGCAATAGCAACAGGAAATGTAACAGAAACGCCTCAGGATAATTTAAATGCAACCACTCTGAAAAACGCTCCCAAAATTTTTAAGGACGATTGTAAAATTGACTGGAATATTCCTGCCTCAGGTATTTATAATAAAGTTCGTGGGTTAAGTCCCTACCCAACTGCTTGGACTAATTTATACATACCTGACGGCACAGAATTAGGTCTAAAAGTTTTCTTCACCAGGATTACTTCAAATAAAACTTTAAAGCCCGGTGAAACCCGCTGCGATGGCAAAAAAAGTATTCTGGCTGGAACTGCCACAACCGATATTGAATTAACTGATATTCAACTGGCCGGGAAAAAAAGAATGCCCATTGAAGAATTACTGAACGGTTTTAAATGGCAGCCCGGAGCTGTACTAAAATAACTAACTAAAGACAAAGGACAGATGTTTTTTGTTGTTAGCTATTAGCAGCTTGCAACTTGCGCCTCTTTTGATGGACTTGACGTTAAATAATTAAATTTCAAGAAACGAGCCATGTTTTAACTTTCCAAACACTTGAAACTTTGTGATGCTTCGAGTATCGGAAACAAACAGGTGGGCCAACAGGCAAACACATCTATTTGACTGACGTTTAAACCCCTAAACAACCTGAATAAAATCGAATAATTAATTTTAAACAGATAATAAGCTAATTCCTTATATTTGTTCACAAATTGGCTGATTTTTTGTGCAGTGGCCAATATCTGGCTTGCTAAAATATAAATAAGCAAGGCCAATAACATCCATATAAATATAAACGTTAATTGATATCCAATGGTAAAAAGAAATGCAGTTCACCTGGTCTTATTAGTCCTCTTGTTCAGCTTTTCAGCAAACACTCTGTTTTCGCAACGAAAAATTACCCGCGAAGAATATATTCAAACCTATAAAGATTGGGCCATTCAGGACATGAAACAGTCGGGCATTCCGGCCAGTATAAAGCTTGCCCAAGGAATTTTAGAATCGGGCGATGGTAATAGTCGCCTGGCAGTTGAAGCCAATAACCATTTCGGCATAAAATGTCATACCGAATGGGACGGCCCCAGAATATTTCACCACGATGATGCACGTAACGAATGCTTCAGAAAATACGACAGTCCGCTGTTATCATTCGAAGATCATACCACATTTTTAACATCACGCAGTCGCTACCAGAATTTATTTAACCTTGACCCTACCGACTATAAAGGCTGGGCACAAGGGTTAAAGGATGCCGGATATGCTACCAATCCTCAGTATCCTCAATTACTTATTAAAATAATTGAAGAGAACCAACTCTATTTATTGGATGAAGAGGGTGGCGATGAAGCCCGTATGACCCAAAAACAGAACCAACGACGCAGAACAAGCGGAACACTGGTGATAAACCCCTATGCACAAAGGGCTGTTGATTACAACAACGGCGTTAAGTATATTGAAGTTCAGAATGGCGACACTTACGAGAGTATTACCCGCATGTTTAATTTAAGAGACTGGGAGCTTGGCCATTACAATGACATACCCAAAAATGCCGACCTGAAAAAATTCCAATATCTGTATATTGAATCAAAACGCCGGAGAGCACATCCCAATCATCCAACCCATATAGTTAAAGAAGGAGAAACAATGCACCTGATTTCGCAGCAATATGGCGTTCGTATGGCCCGACTTTATTATTTCAATAATATGGAGAAAGGCACTCAACCTAAACCTGGTGATAAACTCAATCTCCGAAAAAAAATTAGAGAATAAACCAATGATTGAAAAAACTATAAAGATACCGGTAATTGAATATGACAGCATTTCTGAGCTGACAGACGAAGATGCATTGTTGGCCCAAAAAGCCATTGAATCGGCCCAAAATGCCTATGCCCCTTATTCGGGTTTCCGGGTAGGCGCTGCCTTGAAATTGGAAAATGGAGAAATAATTACAGGAAACAACCAGGAAAATGCTGCTTATCCTTCTGGTTTATGTGCCGAGCGGGTAGCTATTTTCTGGGCAGGCGCTCAATTTAAAGATATTCCTGCAAAGGCAATGGCTGTTGCAGCATTTAAGGATGGTGTAATGACAACCGCTCCCATCTCACCTTGCGGTGCCTGCCGGCAGGTACTGTCCGAATATGAGCATCGGTTTTCACAACCAATATCTATTGTATTGCTTGGTCAAAACCGCATAATTAAATTTAAGCAATCCACTTATTTGTTGCCACTCGGCTTCGAACCATCGGTATTATAAAAAGTAGCGAACAGACAGTAAAAGTTAGTTTATAGTTGTATAGTTCGTAGTTATACAGTTCGTAATTTCTATCAGCTAACGACTTAGCGATAACAACTAATAACTTGCAACTTTTTTCGATTGCAAAGGCAACGGATTCAGGATTCCATTTCTTTCAGAATTTTTTCAACTTCTGCTTCAGTTTGAAGGAGTTTCTCACGACATGTGCGTATTAAAAAAGAAACTCTTTTAACCTTTTCAGAAAGATCGTCAACATCCATCTCATCATTCTCCATCTGTTCAAGAATCTCTTCTATTTCGGTAATGGCTTCATTGTAGCCGGGTTTCTTTTTTGTTGTCATAAAAATGTAATTAATTAACTGCAATTGATGCAGAAGGGACTGTAAACTTCACAGATGTACCTTCTCCCAGCCTGCTTTTAATTTGAATTGACCCTCGGTTAAGCTCTACAAACTCTTTACTAAGTATGAGGCCAAAGCCTGTACCTTTCTCATTAAAAGTACCCACCGTTGAATGAGCTGTTTCTATATTGAAGGCTTTTTCAATTTGTTCACTGTTCATCCCCACACCAGAGTCAACCACTTCTATTTCAATCATCCCATCGGCTCTTTTTTTGCCTGTAATGTGAATAACACTACCCACTCGTGAGAATTTAATGGCATTACCTACCAAATTACGCAATACCGTTGAATAAATATTTGAATCGGCATACGATAATAAATCCGGCTCCATTTTTAAGGCTATCACAATATCCTTTTCCTGAGCCGATAATCGAAGTAAATTCACAACATTGCCTGTTAATATATTCAAATCAAGCTTTTCAGGCTTGTAATCGGTGGTTCCCATTTGCGTTCGCGACCATTGCAGCAGGTTTTCAACCAAGGCGTAAAGACGGGTGGTTGACTGATGGACCATTTTACTGTAGTTTAACACTTCGGAGGGGTTCATGGTTTCTGAGTGCAGCACCAGCATTTCCGACAACCCCATCAAAGAATTAAAAGGACTTTTTAAATCGTGGGCAATAATTGAGAAAAACTTATCCTTGGCTGCATTCTTTTTTGTTAGTTCCTTAGCTTCCTTTTTAAGCTTTTTGAGCTCTTTGCATTTGGAGCTTCCCCTTACCCATAACACTATAACAGTCAAAAAAAGAAATGCAGCGGCCATAATGGGAACATTGCCAAAATCAGTAAACAAGCCGTTCAAAAGCAAAGAGCCTTCCCTGGCAGGAAGCAAGGTTTCTGAATTAATAAAATTGGAGGCAGCCAATGTTTGCGAATTAAAATGTAGAGTAATAAAAATAAGCAAAAACAGGCATAATTTTAAGAGACGGGGTTGGATTAATGTCATATAAAGAAAAACTTCTTTGGAATAAAAAAACTCAACAACAAATATATTTTCCACAAGAACTCCCGCCTGAGCAGGAAAGCATTTTACAAAACCATGGTTTTCATTTGTAAAAAAATATCATCGGATTGTGTGCCCTGATATTTTGGAGTAACTCGTATGATGAACTTTGGCTCCACCAATTTTCAATTGACTCCTTCGATCTTCGATTCATTCGTGTTTGTTCTTAACGAATCATGCTCGCTTCAATTTTCGAAACGACAAATCAAAACCAAATGGTACAAAATCAAGAATTACTAATTAACAATCTGGGTTAAAATCTCGTCTGAAAATTATAAAGAATATTCTGAATTATAAAACGGTACACTACTTTTTGGTGATGCACAGACTATTTTTTTAGTTAAGCGTGTCATCATGTTCTCTTAACAACACTGTCCACACGTCCGTCTCTGAATCTTGTTTCAATGCATTGGCCTTCGGCTAACATCTGGCCATCCTTAATAAGCTTGCCTCCGCTATAAGTTAGTGTATAGCCACGATTCAGTAACTCAATGGGGTCGTTAAGCCTGTTGCTTTTTTCGTAAAACCGCAACTGTTTATTTTGCTGTTTCAGGAGTGTTAAAGATAACAACATCAGATGCTTCTTTTTTTCGAGTAAGCCGGATAGCCCTGTATTTATTTTTCTTTGACTGATGCGGTTTAAATCACTTGCCAGCCTGTTAATTTCAACATTCTGAGATTGCAGCAACCTTTTTGTTTTCAAAGGCAGCGTATTCTCAATTCTTTCAACCTGAAATTTCTTTTGCTGAAGCAGAAGTTGAACTTTCGGACTAAAACTATTAACTACCGACAACAAATAGTGTTTCCGGCTTTGCAATTCGTTATCAGTCCACTCCAATAAAAGATCGGCGTATTGGTTAATCCGTTCAAGAAATTCAACCGTTTTGGAAATCAAAAATTCAGCAACAGCCGTTGGTGTTTTCAGGGCCTTATGCGCCACCAAATCAGCAACCGATTGGTCTCTTTCGTGACCTATACCGGTGATAACAGGAATTGGGAACTGAGTAATATGGTAGGCCAGCCAGTAATCGTCGAAGCACAGTAAGTCGAGTGTGGCCCCTCCACCTCTTATAATAACTACCAAATCGAAAAACGGCAGATGTTCATAAATTGCATCAAATGCTTTTGCAATGGATTCAGAAGCCTGATCGCCCTGCATAATGGCTGGAAACAGGTGATGATAGAACTTAATTCCATAGCTATTATGTTCCAACTGGTTAATAAAATCGCCATGCCCGGCAGCTGTTGGTGATGAAATAATGGCAATATGCTGTGGAACAGTTGGGAAGTTTAGTTCCCTATTCATATCAAAAACGCCTTCCTTATGCAACCGTTGAATAACTTCACGTTTTCGTTGCTCCAGATCGCCAAGCGTATAGGTAGGGTCGATATCGCGAATAATCAGACTTAGTCCGTAAACCTCCTGAAATTCAATCTGAACCTGAACCATTACTTTGAGTCCCGAATTTAGCGAACGACCTGTGGAAGTTTCAAAATAGGGTTTTAACATCCGGTAAGTGTACGACCAGATAATAGCCTTAGCACGGGCTACAATTTGATCGTTGCTGTCGGACTTTTCGATTAAATCGAGATAACAATGGCCATTACGGTTTTCGCGGAATTCGGCAATTTCGGCCCTAACCCAAATGGGTGCTACGAAATTTTCAGTTAAAACATCCTTTATTTGCTGATTTAGCTGAAAAAGTGATAATATTTCTTTTGAGGCCATTTATTTGTTCGATTCCCGTTATTTAACACCGTGTTTGTTCAAACCTCAACGTCCCATCATATAACCATCGGGGTCTTTCATATAGTTTTCAGGATCTTTTAATCGTCCTTTGTTTTGCTCAAATTCGCGGAATCTACCTTCCTGTTCTTTGTTGAATTTATCCCTATCAACCGGCACACCTCGCTCATAAGTTACCCGGTAATCCTCGTATCCGGCAATATTAAAGAAAAACCAGGGGCCCTGCATATAGCCATTTTCATACATTCCATAAATCTCGCGTCGGCCATTCTCGTAAAACACGGTATAAGGACCATGTAACACTCCGTTTTTATAAGTCATTCTGATGCGCTCCCCACCACGAGGGTAGTAA
The DNA here is from genome assembly GCA_937920475.1 of uncultured Marinilabiliaceae bacterium. Taxonomy (GTDB): domain Bacteria; phylum Bacteroidota; class Bacteroidia; order Bacteroidales; family Marinilabiliaceae; genus CALEUX01. The sequence continues at coordinate 11,643 of CALEUX010000059.1, read as the reverse complement.
ATGGTTTCAATGCCATCCTGCTTGCCTTTATTCCAGTTCGAAAGCGAAGAAACAGCTCCGGTTCTGTAATATGAATACGATTCGCCATGCTTTACATTATCCACATAATTCTCTTTCCCCACCATACGGCCACTGGTATCGTAAAAAATCCATTCGCCTTGTTTGGCGTTGCCTTTGTAAATGCCTTCGGCCATTTTTTTACCATCCTCATCAAACAAAACACCCTGACCTGTTTCGGTTTCTTCGTCGTAAACAATACGTGCCATTAAACGACCGTTTTGGTGATAACGCACCATTTCGCCCACCAAACAATTGTCCTTAAAAAAGGCTTTATACATTAATGTTCCATTCGGATATTTTCGTTCCCATCGTCCTTGGCGTAGGCCTTGAGCATCAGTATAATTCAGCGTTTCCTTCTGATTGCTGCCCGGATTTAATGTAGATGGTTCCTGAGCGCCAACAGCGGACATTGCCAATAAAACAATCATCAAAAACAAAATAAACTTCATGGTTATAAATATTTCAATATTATAATTGTGCGTTTTCGGGATTTAGTTATAGACCAAACTAAGCATCTCAAGTATAAACCATTAACTAATAACTTTTAACTATAACCTTCCCCTCAGCTTTCTCAAAAATAAAAAAAGTCCCCCAATCGGGAGACTTTTTAAGTGAAAATATATATTGATTTTAACGAAAGCCTTAAAAAAAACCGGTTACTTTACTTCTTCAAAATCAACATCGGTTACTTCATCGCTTTTGTTGCCACCTGATGATTGCTGTTGCTGTCCGGCATCGCCATGTGGTTGTCCGCCCTGAGCCTGACTTGCATTGTACATCTCTTGCGAAGCAGCCTGAAATACGGTGTTCAACTCAGCCGTTGCCTTATCAATAGCATCAATATCCTGATTTTTATGCGCTTCCTTAAGTTTACCAAGGGCCGCCTCAATGGGAGCTTTCTTGTCGGCAGGAATTTTATCTCCAAACTCTTTCAGTTGCTTTTCAGTTTGGAAAATCAAACTGTCGGCCATATTCAGCTTGTCAATCCGCTCTTTGGCTTGTTTGTCGGTTTCGGCATTGGCAGCAGCCTCTTCTTTCATTTTTTTGATTTCAGCATCTGACAAACCTGACGAGGCTTCAATACGAATGCTCTGCTCTTTACCAGTACCTTTATCTTTGGCAGTTACATGAAGAATACCGTTGGCATCAATATCAAAGGTAACTTCAATTTGAGGTACGCCGCGTGGTGCCGGTGGAATGCTGTCGAGGTGGAAACGACCAATGGTTTTGTTGTCGCGCGCCATTGGACGTTCGCCTTGCAGCACATGAATTTCGACCGAAGGCTGATTGTCAGAAGCCGTTGTAAAGGTTTCCGATTTTTTGGTTGGGATGGTGGTATTCGATTCAATTAAGCGGGTCATTACGCCACCCATAGTTTCGATACCCAACGAAAGCGGAGTAACATCCAACAACAACACATCTTTAACCTCACCGGTTAAAACACCGCCCTGAATGGCTGCTCCAACAGCTACAACTTCATCAGGATTAACACCTTTTGATGGCTTTTTACCGAAGAAATCTTCCACCAATTTCTGAATGGCAGGAATACGGGTTGAACCACCAACCAGTATCACCTCGTCAATTTCAGAGGCTGTTAACCCGGCATCTTTCAATGCCTGACGACATGGAGCTAAGGCTCTCTGAATTAAAGCATCAGCCAATTGTTCAAATTGTGCTCTGGTAAGTGTTTTTACCAAGTGCTTTGGAATGCCATCAACCGGCATAATATATGGCAGATTAATTTCAGTAGTGGTTGAACTTGACAGTTCAATTTTGGCTTTTTCGGCAGCATCCTTCAAACGTTGCAAAGCCATCGGGTCTTTACGAAGATCAATGCCCTCTTCTTTTTTAAACTCTTCGGCCAGCCAATTTATAATTACATCGTCGAAGTCGTCGCCACCCAAGTGGGTATCGCCATTGGTCGACTTTACCTCAAAAACACCATCGCCAAGCTCCAACACGCTGATATCGAAAGTGCCGCCACCAAGGTCGAACACGGCCACTTTCATATCTCGGTTCATTTTATCCAATCCGTAAGCCAAGGAAGCGGCTGTGGGTTCGTTAATGATACGACGAACTTTTAAACCTGCAATTTCACCGGCTTCTTTAGTAGCCTGACGCTGAGCATCGTTAAAATAAGCAGGTACTGTAATAACGGCTTCGGTTACTTCTTGTCCAAGATAATCCTCGGCAGTCTTCTTCATCTTCTGAAGAACCATAGCCGAAATTTCCTGAGGTGAAAACAACCGGTCGTCAATTTTAACACGGGGGGTATTGTTATCGCCTTTAACAACTGTATAAGGTACGCGTTTTACTTCGTTGGGAATCTCGTCGAACATGGTTCCCATAAAACGCTTAATTGAATATATGGTTTTTTGAGGATTGGTGATTGCCTGACGTTTGGCAGGGTCGCCAACTTTACGCTCTCCGTTTTCAACAAATGCCACAATTGAAGGCGTGGTTCTTTTTCCTTCACTGTTTGGAATAACTACGGCCTCATTTCCTTCCATTACAGAAACGCAGGAGTTGGTTGTTCCAAGGTCTATTCCTATTATTTTTCCCATTGGTATTGTAAATTATAATGTTTTAAAATATTCCATTTAACTGGCATGGGTAGCACAAAGGTTATGCCATTGCCAATATTTGGCTTTCAACGGAAATAATGACACCGGAATATGAGAAAAATGCAGAAATATGACAGAAACAATGTGACAATTCGTCAGAACAGGCCAAAATAACAAAAGGCTTAACAGCAAAATATAAAAAACAAAGCTGGCTGAGTTTCTTATATAATGCTGATATGCCTTTAATCGAAATAAATCTATATTAAACTTCCTCTAAACTGCTATTAATAATTCTTGCTGTTGATTTCGAAATGTTCTTGTTCGTGCTGGCAGGCAGGGCAAGCTTTTGGAGCTTTTTCGCCTTCATGAATGTAACCGCATTTACGACATTTCCATTCTACTTTCTCGTCGCGTTGGAATACTTTACCTTCTTCAACATTCTTTAATAGAGCCAGGTAGCGTTCTTCGTGTTCTTTTTCAACTTTGGCAATATTTTTAAATGCCGATGCTACTTTTGGAAAGCCTTCCTGCATAGCAACTTCGGCAAAGTGAGGATACAAGTCGCTCCACTCTTCATTTTCGCCCATAGCAGCAGCTTTTAAATTGGCAGCTGTATCACCAATTACACCAGCCGGGAACGAAGCTGATATTTCAACTATTCCGCCTTCTAAGAATTTAAAGAATCGTTTGGCATGTTCGTATTCTTGCTCGGCAGTTTCAAGGAAAATAGCTTCTATTTGACGAAAACCTTCCTTACGAGCCTGACTGGCAAACATGGTGTAGCGGTTACGTGCCTGCGATTCGCCGGCAAATGCTTTAAGTAGATTTTTTTCGGTTTCGGTACCTTTCAAACTTTTCTCCATGGTATTTAAATTTTAAAATTTTCAAAATTCGAAATTACCACAAGAAATGTTGAGAATGAAAATAAATAAGAGTTGGGAAAGGGAGGCCGGAGAAGGGAAACCGGAGGCCGGAGAGAGGAAAGGGGAAAGTTGCCTACTCTTAGTTGTTAGGTATTAGTTCTTAGTATCTGTTTAAATTTAGTTTTCAGGCTTTATAAAGACTGTTAGAAGTTTAGATACCAGACAGAAAGACGTGTCCCGGTTTATTCGGGAAAAGACTTAATAGAAATTACAGACAAACAAGACGGTTAAGCTATTTTGCTTATTTTAGGCATGTTACTTTTTTTGTCTTTTCCGATGAACCGGAACACGTATCTAAAAGTCTTTTCCCAATACTCGGGTACCGATCCTCAGCATTCCACTTCGTTTCAACTTCGCGTCTTATGTCTAAGAAATAATTTTAAACAGTTTCTTAGCCCTTAGTGCTATGTCAACTTAATCCCGTCATTCTGGATATCAATCATCCGCTTTTTATACAACCCTCCCACTGCCTTTTTAAAGTTTTTCTTGCTCAAACCAAAAATCCGGGCAATTTCGTCGGGCTCGCTTTTATCGGTTACAGGTAAAAAACCCTTATTTTGCTTGAGTTTATCGAGAATAATTTCTGAAATATCGTCAATTTTCTCATATCCGGGTTTTTCAAGCAGTAAGTCTATTTTATCATCTTCACGCACCTTTTGTATATAACCGGGAACCTTTTCTCCAATTTTTAGCGATTTAAAAACCTGATTGTTATACAGCATTCCTGAATGAATGCCATTGACAATGGCTTTAAATCCCAAATCGGTGCGCGATGCAATCATAAGTTGAACCTGTTCGCCCGGTTCATATTCGGGAGGTAAATTGTCGAGAAACTTATCAATTTTGGCCGATGCTACAATGCGTTTGGTGTTATCGTCGAGGTAAACATGTACCAGGTAATGTTTACCGACTTCCATTTTTTGTTGTTGCTCGCTAAAAGGCACCAATAAATCCTTCGATAAGCCCCAGTCGAGAAAAGCACCAACTTTTGTAACTGCAACTGCCTTCATCAAAGCAAAATCGCCCACCTGCGCCAATGGCACCTCTGTGGTAGCTATGAGTCTGTCTTCCGAATCAAGATAAACAAAAACATCAAGTTCATCGCCTACCGAAATATTTTCAGGCACATACCGGTTGGGTACCAGCAAATCGCCCAGCGTATCACCATCGAGATAAAGGCCAATAGACACTTTACGCAATACCTTTAACCGATTAGTCTTTCCTATTTGAACCATTGTCAGTAATAAAAAGAAACCCCAAAACCAAACAGAGAATGAATAAAAAGCAGCAGCTGATAATCGCGATTGATGAGCAACCGGAAAACTGACTTACACCTGTTACTAATTACTCCATCAGGTTTTGAAGCTTCTGAAAATGTTAATATTTAATTATTTCTTGGCTGATGCAGCAATACTGTCAATAATTTTCTTCTCAAGCTCATCAGAGAGTTCCGGATTGTCGCGAATCAGATCTTTAACAGCTTCGCGTCCCTGCCCCAGTTTTGTTTCACCATAGCTGAACCATGAGCCACTTTTCTTGATAACGCCCATCTCCACGCCCAAGTCAACAATTTCACCAACCTTTGAAATGCCCTCGCCATACATAATATCAAATTCAGCCTTACGGAATGGCGGTGCTACTTTATTTTTTACCACTTTAACGCGGGTTGAGCTTCCAACCACTTCTTCGCCATCTTTGAGTTGAGAAACCTTTCTGATGTCGAGCCTGATAGAGGCATAAAATTTCAGTGCATTACCACCGGTTGTAGTTTCCGGGTTTCCAAACATTACACCAATTTTTTCGCGCAACTGGTTAATAAATATGCAGCAGGTATTGGTTTTACTAATGCTGGCGGTAAGTTTTCGCAAAGCCTGCGACATGAGTCTGGCCTGCAATCCCACCTTGTTCTCTCCCATTTCTCCCTCAATTTCAGCCTTTGGAGTTAAAGCTGCAACAGAGTCAATCACTACCAAATCAACAGCCGAAGAACGAATTAGCTGGTCGGCAATTTCAAGAGCCTGTTCGCCATTATCGGGCTGAGAAATCAACAGGTTCTCGATGTCAACGCCCAATTTTTCGGCATAAAAACGGTCAAAAGCATGCTCTGCATCAATAATGGCCGCAATGCCACCCTGTTTTTGCACCTCGGCAATGGCATGGATGGCCAAAGTTGTTTTACCGGACGATTCGGGACCGAAAATTTCAACCACCCTCCCACGCGGATAACCGCCAACACCCAAAGCCAGGTTAAGTGTTACAGAACCGGATGGAATAACCGGTACGCTTTCAACAATGTTATCGCCCAAGCGCATAATAGTACCCTTACCGTAGGACTTGTCGATTTTCTCCATAGTAAGCTGAAGGGCCTTCAGTTTTTCCTGATTGACTTTGCTCTCTTTTTGTTCTGACATGGTAATAGTTTCGTATTTTATAAATTCAACGTTTTAAATATTTGATCAGAATGATTTTTTGTATCAACCTTGGTAATTATTTTTTCAATAATACCCTCTTCATCAATAACAAAAGTTGTTCTGTTTACACCCATATACGTTTTGCCATACATCGATTTTTCGCCCCAAACATCGTAATCTTTAAGGATTTTTTGCTCGGTATCGGCAATCAGGTTAAACTGCAATCCAAATTTATCGATAAATTTTCGGTGCGAAGCCTCTCCATCAGGACTAACACCAATGACTTCAAACCCATTAGCCTGAAAATCTCCATAATTATCGTTTAAATCACAAGCTTCGGCGGTACATCCAGGGGTGTTATCTTTGGGGTAAAAGTACAAAACAACTTTCTTACCTTTGAAATCCTGCAATGAAATTATCTCTCCATTTTGGTTTTTTCCTGAAAAAACCGGTGCCTTCATACCTTCTTTCAACTTAGTCATAATTGTATCAGTTTAGAATTTCAAAAATAACAGTTGTACCTGACTATTTGTTGCTGTTAAGTTCATCAGCAACAAAAACAATAAGAAAAGTAAAGGCAATTTTATCCTATGCAAAAAAGACCAGCTTTAAACCAGATACAAAAGGCAAAACTAAAAAACTATTCCTAAACGATTAGATATCAGACACGCCCTGAATTCAGAACAACTTTATAAATTTAATCTAAATCTGCTAAATAAAAAAACGGTGTTGTTATTTGGTGAGAAAAAGTGAAGGTGAATTTAGTTACAATGAGAGTTATTTAAGTGGTTTCATCCGTAAATAATTTCACTACTGTCCGGTAAATTTTTGGACAAGATGCGATAATACCGTCTAATTATGGTGTCCCTGCAGGAGACTGAGAATTGGGGTCGATTCATCTTTACCGATATTCTGTACCTGACGGCACAGTCCCGTTAGGGACTAAAGAACGGTATAACAATTAATTGAGGATTGAATTATTGCCCCGTTAGGGACAAAACAATTTTTTACCGGATAGTAGTGATAGTTTTACTGTCTTACCAGTAACTTTGCAGTACGAATACTGGATTCTGTGATTAATTGAACCACATAAATGCCCGGATCGCGAATAGCAAAACTTGTTGCGCTCCCTTCTACAATTTGATTATAAACAATGCTTCCATTCAAATTTATTACATTCAGTTTAGATTTTTCTATTAATTGTTTTGACTCCAATTTAACGTTAACAATTTCACCAACTTGCACATAACTTGGGTATACCAAAAAAAGGTTTGACTTACTAAGGTCTAATTTTGTAGGACAAGTTTGATATTTATTACCATTTGCATCAGTAAGCTTAACCAAATAAGTGGCATCTTTGTTAAGTAGGTTTTTTGAAGATTTTCCGGCCGTATATTGCGGTTTATTTTCGCCAATTAATATTCCATCTTCATACCATTCAAAAGCAACAAACTTATATCCTCCATTTTTATCGGAGTCAACATTTACTGTTAACGTGCTATTTGAGCTCTGGGTTATCAGACTATAAAACTCGAATGGCTTACTGAATTTTAGTTTATATGACTTTTTATTAATCCCATCTTCTGATAGAATTGTAAAATCTAAAATATTCAAACCCTGGTTGGATGCAGTAAATTCTATAATATTTCCTTTGTCAACAGTTTTTCCGGCAACCGGCACAATTTCAATTTTAACTGGAGAATCAGAATTATTACAATTTAATGGATAAGCTTCATTTAAATTCGTCCATTCAACACCATTTATGTATACAGCGTACAAATAGGAATCTGTGTACCTTGCCCTGATGGTTTCCTTAAGCAAATCAACCTTAATTACATAAGTGCCAGGTTTTCTTGGGTCGATCGACCATTTATGATCTCCAGGCAGATTTTCATGAACATATCTTGATTCCAACAAAGGTTCTTGTTGTATTTTAGAATGGAATGAAACTGGCCCCCAGTCGTTTTGGCCTAAAAGCTTAAACATATTTCTATCACTGCCACTGCTAGCCTCTTTGAGCACCCCTGTGAAAGTAAACAGATTAGGCTTGTTATGGTCTTTCTTTAAACGGATAGCACGTCCCGAATTCCAACCTACCTCTGTGGCTCCACCAACAATGAACAAGTCTTCCCGAGCTATAAACAGTTCACCATGCAAAGTCCGACCAGTTGCATTTACCTTTACTTTATAGGTATCGTCAGGTATTGCAACATTCCATCCTTTAAGACTAGAATCAAATGTTAACTGCATGGAGCTTAAACCAACCACATCAACAGCCTCATTAGATGGGACATAAAACACAGTGTTATGCTGAATAGTTGGCGTATTCATTATTTTAAACTCCCCCGATTTAAGCTCACCATAATAACGGAAATATCCGGGAGTTGTGCCTGGGTCTTCTTTCAATGTAGAAATATTGCCCGGAATAGCTGAACCTGTTATCCAAAGCTTGGTACCATCGGTATTATACCCATCAACATCTTCGGTATCTGAACCGCCATAATCGGATTGGTCTGAAATATTCTTGCCCTGAAAAATAAAGTCTCTCCACTCATTAATCTCTTTAATAGGCGCATTATTTACTTTCATCAATAAATTGAACGACTGTTCCAGGTTATCTTCAAAGAATTTTAGTTCAGTATATGCGGTTTGGGGTTGCTGTGTAATTCTAACTGATGTGCCTACCAATTGAGAAAAAAGAGCTGGAACATTACTCCCTAATTTGGTCTTTATAGCATTGTTACACTGAATCATTCTTGCCATCTGCCCTAACTTCCCATCAATTAGTTCATCTGATTCGGATTGTTTCTCGTTATAGTCAACCTGAACCAGCACTTTAGTATCGCAACTTGTTGATGGTATGTTTATAATTACAGCCAATAGTTCACCATCATAATGCCAATACTCTTCCTTTGGTTGGGATGAGTAGGGATAAATCTTTCCATTCACTACAACTTTCTTAGGCGAAAGCTTAGACAACAATTTTAACTCATAGTGTCTTGCAGCAGGCATATTTTCAAAAAAACCTTGTCGCAAATATATTACATATTCCCCATTCTGAGTATTTGTTGATTGCTCAATTTTAGTTGTTGTATATTTTCCTTCTTGATAACTATCGTTGTCGCCTTCGTCTTCATAAAATGAGAAAGCCCCGTTTAATCCCGGCACAAAGTTGATGATTAAAGTATCGGGTCTGTTTTTCAAGTGTTTAATATCCGGAAACATCGGAATTACAGCTCCTTCTTTATAGAAATAAGGAATCTCACTTTGCGCAAAGCTTCTTAAATGTTTTATGTTCCCATCAAGCACAACTCCTGTTTCAGCCTCAACCCATTTGCCTTCGGGTAACCAAATTTGTTTAGCAGCTGTTCCTATTTTGTTATCTGAAGCCGCCACTATGGGAGAAACCAAAATATCCTCACCAAACATATATGAGGTTTCGTGCTTATAAGCTTCATTGGTTTGAGGGTAATCATAATATAGAGGGCGACATAGTGAAATGCCAGTATCGTATGCCTCTCTTGAATAGGTGTATATATAAGGAATCAATGCATAACGAAGCTTAAGTGCATTTCTCATGTGTTCAAAGTTTGGATATTTCCATATCCTCCGTTCAATATGAGAAGCATTTGTTGCGTGCGTTCTTGTAATAGGCGAAAATACTCCAAACTGAATCCAGCGAAGGTACAGCTCCGGGTCGTTAGGGCCAGCCTGATTGTGCCCTCCCAAATCGTGACTCCAATAGCCATACACAACATTTGAAGCTGTAGAGTTATAATAAATCTGAAATGCCAATGTTGGAAATGTAGCCCAGCTATCGCCAGAAAATCCGATTTGGTAGCGGTGATTGCCTAAACCACCCCAACGGTGAAAAATCATAGGTCTACGGTCAGGTCTATTGGTTTTCATATCGTTATAAAAAACGTAGTTAAGCCAGAATGTATTACCCAACCCTTCAACCCCTGGAGTTAACAGCCATTGTTGCCAATCGAGCCACCAAAAATCGACCCCGATATTCTCATGAGGTCGCATTATATTTTTAAAGAAATACTTATAGAAAGTTTCATTTTCAATATTCCATTTAATGGTTTGATTTGTAGGCAGCCCCAAATCGTTGGCCAGCGCAGTAAAGTTATCTTCATGCGGGGCAATTCCATCGGCGGGATGCAGATTCAGAGTAGTTCGCAAATTGTTTTGTTGTAACCATTCAAGAAACCCCTGTGGATTGGGAAAAAGTTCAGGATTCCAGCTCCAACCAGTCCAACCTTCTTTATGCCAATCCATATCAATAACCATAATATCAATGGGAATATCATGTTTCTTAATATCGTTAACGATATCCTTAAAATCCTGTTCAGAATAGCGCTCATATTTTGAATACCAATAGCCTAAAGCATAAAGGGGTGGCATAGGTTGCTTTCCGGCAATTTTGGTAAAATCAAGTAAAGCTCTTTTATAATCATGCCCATAAGCCATAAAGTACCAATCGATTTTATTTCCAGGCCGCCGCTGCGCAACCCAATCGAAATCTCCTCCCTGACTTTCAAGCAATAAACTCTTACTTGTATCTCCATTGGGTTTGGATTCATCAATTAAGACCCAACCTGAACGAGACACCAGACCATCTTCCATATCTTTCCTGAGGTTATCACCGCTTGAATGATCAAGCGTTCGTGATGTGCCTTTTAAGTTAAGCGGGTCTACTTTGCCCGGATACCATATAGTTGGGGCTCCGTTTAATTTAAAAGTAATCTTGAGATTTGCCGAGCTTGCAGGATTAGTTATTGGGTTTGAATTAACTTTATACTTTACCTCCAATTTTTCAGTTTTTATATATAAAAAACCGCCTGTTATTTCAGAGATATATTCCGGGACAGGTAAATTCCGATTTACCACAATAAAAGAAGCTCTGTCTTCGAACTGTCTGGTATCGCTCCACTCCATTCTTATAATTTCCGGAGTAAGTACAGTAAAACGCATATTTCCTGATATAACAACTGCATCGGGGTTGGCTACCGGATTGTTTTGCCCCAATCCACATAGAGGCAACAATAACAGAATGACTATTAGTAGCGTGCTTCTTCTCAAAATTATATTCATAATTGTCGTTTTATCGGTATTATTCAACCGCTCTGTGGTAAGATCGAACCAATGTAAAAGCTAAGTAAAACATTTAAAGCTTTTGCGTCCTTCGGGAATTAAAAATTCAATACTATTTGTTACTCAACTTTGCTTTGTTAATCGATGCAATTGAAGATTAATTAATTACAGGAGCTTCAACTGTTAATACCCCTTCGTTGCTAACATTTAAATTGCTGACAAACACAATTCTTTGGTGGCCGCTACTTTTGGTTCGTGCATGAAAAACACACAATCTTTGATTGTTAGATAAATTAAGAACCATATTATGTCCGGTTCCAGTAATTTCAGCGTCTTTACCTATACCTTTTTGCAATACCGGATTATTTCCGGCTTTTTCAAAAGGGCCTAATGGATGTTTGGAAGTTGCATAACCGACGGCATAATTTTCTCCACCGAAAAAATTTGCAGAGTACATCATATAATATGTGTCTCCTTCTTTAAAAAGATAGGAACCTTCAGTCCATCTTCTGTTTACTTCGCGGTTTGTAACTGAGCGACTTTCCCACTCAGATTGGGGGTCGTTCATTTCGAGTGGAGGGCGGA
>CALEUX010000058.1 GCA_937920475.1 uncultured Marinilabiliaceae bacterium | reverse complement strand
AACTATGTCTTTTAACGTTTTTAGAACGTAAAACAGTGCTGATTTACAAAAAAACAGATGGCTAGGATTTCTGTCTATTCCCAAATATGGGTTTAGCCAAAAAAACAAAAGGCCGCCCAAAATTGCTTTTGAGACGGCCTCATAGTATTGCAAATCTTTTTTACCGGGCTTTGGTACCTAACGGCACCATAAAGTTGTTTTACTTTTAGAATGTTGACTTATTCAAACCCCAGCTCTTTCATTTTTTTATCAACCTTTTCAGATATCTCTTCAAAACGTTTCTGGTACCTTTCGTTGTTAACGCAAGTTAAGTAGTTATTGCTCCATTGTTCGGCCCAGGTGGAGGCTTCCATCGCAACCTTTGAAAATTCCTGTGCCAATTGAGCATCCATCGGGTTTTTTTTGTACTTCTCCAATACAACTAAGTAGTTGTCAATCCATTTCTCATACTTATCGAGAAACTCTTCGCAATTTGAAATTTTCTCTCCCGATTTTAATTCGGTTGCTTCTTCCTGAGCACTTTCAGATTCTTTTTGCCCGCTTTTTGAGCTGCCCGACCCACAGGCAAATAAAAACATCGACAACAATAACAAAATAGCTGATAAATTCTTCATAAGTCAATTATTTATTAATAAGTATTCTGTTTTTCTATTAAAAACTCTAATTCTGATTTAACTTTTAAAAAACTGGCATTCTCCGGATATTTTGCTAATAACTGGTCAACAATTTGCATCGCTTTAGCTGATTCTTCAGGATTATCGCTACTTACCTGCAATAATGTAAAAGCATAATACTTTTGTAACGCTTCATTCTCCGGTTGTAACTTTAAAGCCAGTTCAAATTCACTACGGGCTAAATTCCATTCTCCTTTTTCATAATAATACAATCCGGTTTTAAACAAAACCTGAAAACCATTAACATCCTCGTTCTGTAAAACTTTCTGATAGTTCTTATAATTCGTTGAAGTTGTATTGCTAAACCTGATTATCAGTAAACCAGTAACGGCGAGTAAAACTACTAATATAAAAAGTGTAAACAAGGCTCTTAAGCGAGAATTGGGCTTATCTGTTGCAGGCTTGATATTAAATTCACGATGGTATTCAGGTAAGGTGTCACCGGTTGGTTTCCTATCCATGGAGAATGGTTTACGCGGTTTTAACGTATAAATCCATTTTTGTAAACCAAAACCCATGTAGCCCATATCAGAAAAAAATAAAATTACCTAACAAAACATAAAATCATATTAAATATATAAAATTCAAATGAATATAAAAAAACAAATCGGCTTCCCATTTTAATAATAACTACGAATTGGAAACGTTATAGAAGAAAATTCCCGGTAGATAAGTACAAAAAATTATAAACCTATGAAAACGAATCCCATTTATCTGCTTTTGATATTTATTTCATGCCAACAAATCAATTTAACAGCACAGAACAGCAATAAAAATTCTAAACCTGCTGATTTGCAGATTATGGCAGGCATGAATCGCGGCTTTGGACTTGGAAGTAACATTGTGTTTTATAACCTCTCACAATCGTTTCCTTTTGAACTGCGGTTTGGGATAGGATACACATGGCTTAATCCGGGCAATTCGGCTGATGCACGTCGCATTTTTATTAACGATGCCACCAATGGAACACCCGAAAAAAAAGGTCATAATATCGACCTGAGGATGGACTTGATGAAATCGGCCACAATATTTGGTCACACACACTCTTACTGGTATATTGGCCCAAGATATTCCTTTTTTAAGGGGAATTTCAGATATGTTGGAGGAAATGAAGACTTTGATGTAACATCGAAACAATTTGGCTTTGGAACCGGAATTGAAAGTCGCTACCAAATGACGAGTAATTTAAAGTTCGTAATTTCGGCAGGACTGGATTATTTTTTCCCTGCCTTGATGCAGGGACACGATACATCCTATTCGCCCGATAATGATAATGTGAACCCCCGAACCAACAGAGACACCGGCGATAAATACAAATTTAAAGATGCCAATAATGCCATTAAACAACCGGAGTTAATGCCACGCATTCAAATGGGGATTCAATGGAATTTATAACCTTGTTTTTTTACAAACCAGCATCAGTATTATAGAATATAATGCATAAACCGGTATAATTACGGCTAAAGCCCCGGCTCCAAGCAATACTAACGCCACCAGCGAAACCAATAAAAGTATATACCGGTTTTCGTTTCCTTTAATACCAAATGATTTAAACTTTAACGAAAACATGGGTATTTCGCTCACCAAAAGCGCACAAAAAACAGCCATTAAAGGCAACACTAACCATGGACTGGCCATTGGTTGAATCCATTCAATACCAGAATGAATCAGGTAAACAAACGACACGGTAAACATACCGGTTGCTGTTGTGGTTAACCCAATAAACTCCTCAGTTTGGCGGGTATCATTGTTGAATTTGGCCAATCGCAACGCCGAAAAAACCGTTAATATAAAAGGTGCTAATAAAACGACCTGTTTACCGGTTTCAAGTGTCCAAAACTCACCACCCCAACTACCGGTAAAATAAAAATGCAACAACGACGAGTAGACTGCAGCAGGCGCTAACCCAAAACTTATTAAATCGGCCAGTGAGTCCATATCCTTTCCAATGGCACTATAGGCATTAAGCATGCGGGCGGCAAATCCATCTAAAAAATCGAATAAGGCAGCAGCTAAAATGCACCAAACGGTAATATCAGGTCTACCGGTTATTGCAAAGAATGCGCCGATAGTTCCCAGAAATAGATTTACACTGGTAAGAAAATTGGGTAGATGACGTAGTAAAAACATAGCGATTAACTTTAACCGTGTAAAAATAGCTTAATAAATTTTACCTCATAAAATAAATACTAAAAAACTGGGTATGTGTAGAAACTTTCAAGGTGTAGGAGCCGTAAACATCAGTAAAACTAACCATTTTAAACTACCTGAATCTGGAATTAGGTTTTCTGATTTCACAATATTCGGGCATCTTTAATATAAAAACACCTAATATTAAACACATTAACCAAATATTGTATGAAGTTACAATGGACTGCCGACTTATCTGTAAGCAACGACAGAATTGATAAAGAACACCAGCGATGGATAGAGCTGTTTAACAATTTCTACAATGGAATAGCCGAAGGAAGGCCAAAAGAAAAGCTGGAAGAATTGATACTAGGCATGCTCGATTATACCAAATACCATTTTAAGAGCGAAGAAGAATATATGCGTTCGGTTAACTACCCTGGTTTGGCCGAACATCAGGAAAGCCATAACGCATTTATCAAAAGAGTAGAAGAATTCCACCAAAAAATAACCTCCGGAAAACTTATACTATCGCTCGAGGTTACCAATTTTTTAAAAATCTGGCTAATTGACCACATAAAAGGTTCCGACCTTCAATACGCGCGCTTTGCTCAAAATAAGTAATATTCCACAACCCTAAAAAACCAATTATCTATGTTTAGATGGACCAATGAATATAGTGTAAATGTTCCGGAACTCGATAAAGAACACCAGTTTCTGTTTGAGGCACTCAACGATTTTTATGAAGGATTGAAGCAGGGAGTTCCAAAGGAAAATCTCAACAAACTGGTTGACAGCCTTGTGGATTATACTCAATTCCATTTCAGACACGAGGAGGAAATTATGACTGCAGCTAATTACCCCGGATTGGAAAACCACAAAAACGAACATCGGCAATTTATCGAAAAGGCTTTGGAATTCAGCACAAAATTTAAAGAAGGTAAACTTTTAATATCGCTTGAAGTTACCGGCTTTATTAAAGACTGGATAGTTAACCATATTTTAAACGAAGACAAAAAATACAGCAGCTATATCACTAAAGTTCATTAAATTAGTCAATAACAACTATGGAAATCATAAAACAAAAGGGGCAGGCATAATTGCCGACCCCTTTTTTGCTATTTATTTATTGTGCAAATCATTAAGCGAAACCAACTTGATGTCATCTTTCGTTAATGTTTGATTGGTTAAAATTTCAACCGATTCTTTCTGTTGAGGTAATACATCAAAGAAGTTATCTGTTACAAATGCATCGCCATAAGGCGTATCAATAAACAGATGTCGAATTAACACATCTGACTCAATAACAAGATTATACCCCTTATCGGTTTTAGAAATCTCATATTTAACCGATGCAACAGGCAGTTTAAGGTCTTTAGGTTCTTTAAAATAGAACAGGTTTTGCGCTGTAACAAAATCCCCTTCTTTTAATTGAACCGATACAACAAGATTTGGCATATCTTCAGTAGTAATCATTTTGGCAATTTCTTCAGAAAGTATTTTTGATGAAGTATTAGCAGCCACATTAACCGATAACTCCTTTGTAAAGCCTTTATTACCATAAAAATCCATAACGGTTACCAGTAATTGGGCATCGAATGGTGTTAAGCGGTCGCTCACAGCATAGACTTCAAAAACTCCGTTAGTAACAACGGGCGACACAATAACCTCCTTATTGGCTTCCCTAACAGCATAATGCGAAGCCTTCCACCTACCGTAATAATCAACCGATGCCCACGAAATAGTTGGCCAACTGTCGTTCAACTGCCAATAAAGCGAGCCCATGCAGTAAGGCATAGCCCTTCGGTGAGCTTCAATGCCGGTTTTATAAGCATGAGCCTGCAGTAACTGACTCACATATACAAAATCCTCAAAAGCATCGGGAACACGATAATACATGGCCATATACCATTTAATCATATCATTGCCATCAAAACCCGGTTTTATATACTCCATTTTGCTACGCTGACGCTGGCGCATCACTTCTGAATCAATAAAATAGTCTTCGGGCGAAGAAAAACTGCTAATAGTATGCATTCCGGGGAAAGCCTGTAAACCATACTCACTTACAAACCGAGGTACATTTTCGCCATAAGCGGAAAAAGGTTTCTGCCCGAACCAAATGGTCCAGTCGTGCTCATCGCCCGATTTCCGGTCGGCCAACTGGTCTTTATAAGAGGATGGCGATGTTGACCAATAGCTTGTTTTTGAGTCGAATTTCTGTACGGCAGTCGGTAATATTTCATAAAAAATGCGCTCGTAGGTTCTCCACATATAGTCGCGAATCTCGGGCGTGTACATCTCTTTCCAACCCCAATGGTGCCATCCGTGAAGGTTTTCGTTGTTTCCGCACCATAAGGCCATTGAGGCATTATTGCGCAGTCGTTTTACATTGTATTCGGCTTCTTTTTTAATATTTTCAAGATGAGGTTCATCGCCGGGTTGCAGATTACAGGCAAACATAAAATCCTGCCAAATAAGAATGCCATTTTCGTTACACAACTGGTAAAGATAATCTTCGGGATAAATAGCGCCCCCCCATGCTCTGAGCATGTTCATATTGCCATCAATAGCATTTTGAACCATGTTCTGATAAGTCTCCTTGCTAATTACCGGGGTAAGCGTTTCAGATGGAATGATGTTGGCACCCTTCATAAAAACAGGAACACCGTTTAGTTCAAAATAAAAAGAGCGGCCAACCTCATCGGGCTCCTGAACCAATCGTAACGTTCTAACGCCGTAGAGCAACTCATAGTCATCGTTAATTACATTGTTTTGCTCCAATCGGAATGAAAGCTGGTACTGATAAGCTTCGCCCAGACCGTTGGTCCACCAAAGGCGTGGATTTTTAATTTCGAATGGTAAATCAATAAAGTTAGTACCTTCGTTTAGTTCGGCCACCTTTGAGATGCCTGATGAATTTCCGTTGATGTATAAACTTAGCTTATACTTCCCTGATTTATTGACAGTTATTTCAACCTGAGAGAAAATTTCAGCCAATTGTTCATTAGCCTTGCGGGTTTCAAGATAAACATCTTCCACAATGGCATTGTCCCAGGCTTTTAAAATCACCGGCCGCCATACTCCTGAGGTAACTAATCTTGGTCCCCAGTCCCATCCATAATGAAAAGGAGCTTTTCGGGTAAAAATATTGGTACGTTCGTTTACCGGAGCTTGCTCGTTTATGGCAGGAATAAGGTAATCCAACTGCTGCAATTTTTTCATCCCTTCTTTAACCGGCGAATGAAAATAAATTTTTAACTCATTATCTCCCTCAATCAGTAGCTGTTTAACTTTTGCCCGGTGCTCGATAAACATGTTATCGGCCTGCAAAATCAAATTGCCATTTAAATAAACGTCTGCATAGGTGTCAAGCCCTTTAAACTGAAGTTCGACTTCACTTTTCGAAAGCAAATCAGCGCCAACTTCAAAAACAGTTTTGTAAATCCAGTCTTCCTTTTCAATCCATTGCACGTCCTTTTCGTTTAAAGCGTAGTGAGGGTCGTCAATGACTCCGTTGGCCATTAAATCGGTATGCACCGTACCTGGAACTATTGCAGGCATCCAGTCATCCTTATCGGCCTGCTTAAATTCCCAATTTGATTCGATTTTCATTACCACAGGTATTTTTTCAGTTTCCAGATTGCAGGAACTCATAAATAAAACCAAAGCCATAAAAGAGGCCAATCTCATTAGATGCTTCATTCTTATTATAATTTAAGTGTGTTAGTGTCGAAAGAATCAGTTAAATTGAATCATTTCCAAATCTAACCAGATTTTTCAATAGCCAAAAGGATTTTAACCCTTGTTAATCTAAAAATACCGACCCAATAATGGATGTTCCACAATTACTCTTTTAAGTTCAAGCATATCCACCACTCCTTGTTTGCGGTAAATAATGTTTCCACCAGGCTCAATCAGCAGAGAATATGGAATAGCTCCGCCCCAACTGGCATCAACGGTTTCAATGAGTTTGTATTTATCGTCCTCATTAAAAATAAAATTTCTTATTGGAGCATGCTTGTTTTCCAGCATTTTTAAAACCTTATCCTTTTGACTTGTTTTATCGGCCGAGATGGTAATAACTTCAAAATCGCGGGCGCCGTAAATTCTCTGTAAGCTTATCAAATCGGGTAACTCCATAACACATGGAGTGCACCAGGTAGCCCAAACATTAATCAACCGCAATTTGCCAGAATTGTTAACTAACAATGAATCAATTCCCTCAACATCAATCCAATCAAGCGAAACTGGTTTTTGGTTCCATTCCTTTTCAACCCGTTGTGCCCAATCTGATTTCCATGACCATTTTACCGAGCAGCCAAAGGTTTTTGTTACAGGATTGGTTACAGTTTTACCGGCCAAAACTTCATCTACTGCTATGCGCAAATCTTCAGCATTGGCTTCGCCCGGCTTTTCAATACCATCAAAGCGTCCGGTGTACCTAAGCAGCCGCTTATTATCGAAAACAAAAACATGGGGTGTAGTTACCGGCCCATACTGCAAAGAAACTGCATGATTATCGCCATCGTACAAATAAGGAAAGTTATAACCCTTATGATTGGCTCTAATCAGCATGGTTTCAAAAGAATCGTCCAAATCGGAATAGCCACATTCTTCGGGCAAAAGGGCTAATGAACTGTTGGGATTAATGGCAACAACTGCCACGCCTTTTTCCTGATAATCTTTCACAAACGAAATCAACCTATCTTCATAGGCCTGAGCGGTAGGGCAATGATTGCAAATAAATGCAATCACCAATACCTGTGCATTCTTAAAGTCATCAATTGATACGGCATGTCCGTACATATCGGGGAGTTCAAAAAAAGGTGCAGGTGCACCAATTTTAAGCGTGGTAACATCCTGCGATTCAAGCACCACAGGGCTTGGCGTAAACACAGAATCGGCACTTCGGGTGGTGCAGGCAGCATATGCCAGAGCAATTATAAAGGCAAAAATTGCTTTTGAAAGTTTAATTTTGTTCATATTGTTTTTTTTGGTGGTTTGTTGCAATGTTAATATACAACATTTCAATTACATGGCCTAACAAAATGCATTGAATGAATTGCGAAAAAGTGAACTTTCAGGCAATGGCAGTTAGTATTAAACAATAAAAAATTAGAAATAATTTGAATCTAATACAAAAAGTAATATTTTTGCATTGAATTAAAACCATCGTTATGATATCAATTCTGCATAACCACGCTCATCATCATCTCCTATTTTAAGGGGTGGGCTTGTTATGCACATAATTTAAATATAACAAAAGGCTTACCCTGTATGGTAAGCCTTTTTTGTTTTTAGTAACTTCGTAAAAAACATCAACATATGGAAACAAAGCTGCGCATAGCGCTTCAGAAAAAAGGACGTCTGCACGACGATAGCATGCAATTAATGAAAGAGGCTGGTATTAAATTCGACCTTGGAAGTGGTCGATTGGTGGCAACCGCCAATGGTTTCCCCATAGAAGTTTTATTTTTAAGAGACGACGATATTCCGCAGACGGTGGCTGATGGAGTGGCCGACATTGGCGTTGTAGGCGAAAACGAGTATGCCGAAAAGGGCTTTGAACTAACTATTGCCAAGCGTCTTGGGTTTAGCAAGTGCCGCTTATCATTGGCCATTCCCAAAGCAGAAACTTACACCAATCTGTCGTGGTTTAACAATAAAAAAATTGCCACATCGTACCCAAAAATTCTGCGAAAGTTTTTTAACGAGCAAAAAATAAACGCCGATATACACGAAATTGCCGGTTCGGTTGAAATTGCTCCGGGAATTGGTTTGGCCGATGCTATTTTTGATATTGTAAGCTCAGGAAGTACCCTTGTGGCCAATAGCCTTAAAGAAGTAGAGGTAGTGATGAAATCAGAGGCGTTATTAGTGGCTGATAAAAACATGAGTACTGCTAAAAAAGCTCTGCTCGACCAGTTGTTGTTCCGGTTTAATGCGGTACAGGCTTCAAACTCAAACAAGTACATTTTGCTGAATGCCCCCAACAACAAAATACCCGAAATTGTTAAAATATTGCCAGGAATGAAAAGCCCCACGGTTTTGCCTTTGGCTCAGGAGGGGTGGAGCTCAATCCACTCGGTTATTAAAGAAGACCAGTTTTGGGAAGTAATAGGCAAACTAAAGGAGAATGGAGCAGAAGGCATTCTGGTAATACCAATTGAAAAAATGATTCTATAATTTTTTGTTTTATGCAGACGTTTTTATATCCCGAAAAAGACCAATGGCCTCAACTGCTGGCTCGTCCATACACCAGTCAGCAACTACTGCTCGACCGGGTTAAGCCCATTGTAGAGGCAGTTCGAGAGAATGGCAATCAGGCTATAAAATCTTTTACCCGGCAATTCGA
>CALEUX010000057.1 GCA_937920475.1 uncultured Marinilabiliaceae bacterium | reverse complement strand
TATTTGGATTTGTTTCGTAGCAGGGAGGTGTATATACAAAGCAGCGACGCATTTTATCATCTGTTTTTGAGAAATAAATATGCTCTCTCACCTGCCCGTGGGGAACATTTTTGAGTGCATAAAAATCCTGGTCGTGAGCAGGGATTTCTATTCCGCTACCCCAACGGCTTGCACCATAAAAATAAAGACTTCCCGGGTCGGGAACCGATGCGCCATCAATGTTTAACTGGTAGTAATGGAAACCTTCATCCTGCGGGGCCGATTCGCCTGTCCAAACACCATTCTCGTCTTTTGTCAGGTTGTATTTAACGGCACCAATATCTAATTGAACATACTTTGCATCGGGTGCTGAAATTTGCACACGTACCCGCCCTTCGGAATTAACCTGTGGATATTCTTTACCCGGCTGGTTAACCGACGATGGCTTAAAGTCTTCCACAATGGCTGTGGTGTTGGTTTGAGCTATTCCAATCTGGGTGGAAAAAGCTAATGCGATTGAAAGGTTTAATAATTGTTTCATTTGAAGAAATTTGGGTTAGTTAGTTGCAGAATAACCAGTTGTTGACTATTGGTGAAGAAAGAAATTGGCTTTAGCTCTTAGTTCCCAGCTCCTGACTGTTAGAAACTTTGAACTAAGAACTAAAACTTCTGCCTTTCGCCTTCCCAATAATTAACTACTTTGTGTTTGCCAGCTCAATTAATTTGGCAACAACTGATTTAGGCTGATTTTTTCGGTCGAATAACAGTGGATAATCGGTTCTTCCTCGTACCGGGAATCCGTTTTTCCATGAGTTACCATCGTTAACACCCCAAACCGTAACTCTTGGAATCACTTCGTGATATTTAAGGAAGAGGTTAAAAAAGTTGACATAGCGCTGGTCCAATTGAGCACTAACCGAATCGGGTAATCCTTCGGTGTAAGGATTTAGTTTCTGCTGATATTCGAAACTGGCCGAAATTTCGGCACCAACGCGCCAGTCGGGCATGGGTAATACCGATATTTCCATTTCTGTTATCATTACTTTTACACCCTCGTTGGCAATTAATTGAATGGTTTTTTCGTATTCATCCAGGCTTGGATAATCGAGGCCAATATGACACTGAAATCCAACGCCGTCGATTCTAATGCCCTGGTCTTTAAGTTTCTTCACCATGCGGGCAATGCCTTCTCTTTTGGCCGGTACAAATTCGGAATAATCGTTGTAGTACAATTCAGCATCGGGGTCGGCTTCATGAGCAAATTGGAATGCCAGTTTGATAAAATCTTCGCCCAGTATTTGGTAGAATTTACTGTTTCGGTAGCTGCCATCGTCAACTATGGCTTCATTCACCACATCCCATCCGTGTACTTTGCCTTTGTAACGGCCAACAACAGTATAGATATGGTTTTTCATGCGCTCGGTAAGTACTTCGGGCGATACGTCCTTGCCTTCGCTGTCGGTAAAAAACCAGCGGGGTGCCTGAGAATGCCAAATAAGTGTATGACCAATAATCTGCATGTTATTGTTAACACCGAACTCTACAAACTTATCGGCCAGGTCGAATTCAAATTTCCCTTCCTGTGGTTGCATTGGGCCGCTTTTCATACAGTTTTCGGCAACAATGGAGTTGAAATGGGTTTTAACAATATTAACTTCATCTACAACGGTCCCTAAAATTTGAGGGGTATTAAGGGCTGTTCCAATAAAGAATTTTCCTTTATAAGCATCTTTTAAAGTGGCTGCTGCTACGGGCATTACCACAGGCTTAAACAGCATTTGTACGTAATGATACAAATCGTCTTTCCACACATTAAAATCGTGGTAACCATCAGGAATAACCCTGTAAATATGAGGCACTTTATTAGCCTTAAGATAATCGTGGGTGCGCTGGCTAACCTGCATTAAATTGTCTTTATCGCCACAAGAAACATACAGAAGCTTAAGCATTTCTTTTGCCTTTTGAGTATTTGGAACTAACTCGGCGGGCATTTTGGTATTGGGGGCCGATGAAAAGCCGCCTACCCATGCAAATTTGTCGAGATTTCCCAGTCCAAAATTAAGCGATTGTCCCCCGCCCATAGATAATCCTGCAATGGCACGGAATTCGCGGTTCTTTAACACAGGGTATTTTTTTTCTATAGCCGGTATTAAATCGTTTAAAAGGTCTTTTTCGAATGTGGCAAAAGCTTCCACTTTATCCTTTTCGAAAATATTTCCTTCGGCGCGGTCATTCTTCATGGCACGTCCATTGGGTAATACCACAATCATCGGTTCCATTTTACCATCGGCTATCAGATTGTCGAAAATAATATGAGGAACGCCGTTTTTGTACCACTCATCTTCGTCGCCACCAATGCCATGCAATAAGTAAAGCACAGGATATTTCTTCTTTTTTGTGAATCCGGCTGGTGTATATACACGTGCAGAGCGATTTGCTCCTACGGTTTTCGATTTATAGGTTATGATTTCTACTTTTCCGGATGCAATGCCAGTACGTTGCTGGTCAAACCCTTGCGGAGCTTTGCTAATGGTTTGTTGAGCATATCCCCCGAAGCTAAACAGCAGGGAAACAATTAATACAATTAAAATATGCTTCATAATTTTTAAAGGTTTAATGATATATTATATTCCGAGTTATTAATTGTGTTGTGGTTTAATAATCTGATATTTACCACTAAGGTGCATCAAACTGAACAGGTACATTAAGCCGTCGTAATACGGGTCGAAGTACCCATCTTCATAAGGTTCTAATTTGGCATTCCATAAAGCATGTACAAAGTCGAGAGTGTTTTCGTCTTTACTTACCAGGGATGCTGTGGCTGCGGTTGATTTAAACCCCAGTGAGTGTCTTAGTTTTTGAAATCCTCCGGCAGGCAAAATATACTCAGGTGTGGTGCCATCGAGGTTGAACTGATCGTCGAATGAATCGATGCCTTTCGACCTTAGAAATGCCTGGATGCGTGCTGCATAATCTTCCTGCCACGCTTTATCTTTGCCATACCACAAATAATCCATGGCAATATTCATGGGAACTCTCCAAGAGTCGTAGCGGAAACCAATTGGCATCCAACGGGTAGGGAAGGGTTCTCCGTTGAAGTGGGTATAATCGGAGTTTAAGCCGGTTACCGGATGGCAGGCCCTGTGCAGGAATACACGGGCTGTATCGGCACAGTCGCGATAAAACTGCTCGTGACCATCATTGGCATACTCAGCCCAGATTTCGTAAAATGCAGGTACATGATACGAGGGGTCGGTCCAGTTGTAACCAAACCCTTCGGGAACAAAGGAAATTTGTTTATGCTCCACATTAATAATGTTATAGATATTTCCGGTACCATCTTTCGACCACATGGCATCCAAAATACGGCGAGCTTCACCATAATAATCAATGCCGGTATTGTTGCCCCAGCGGTTAGATGCAAACAAAAGCGCGGTTACAAAATAAAGTTCTCCATCAGAGGCGCTTCCGGGGGAATTAATTTTCATGGCTTTAGGGTCGAAGCTCCAGGCAAAGTAACCTTCGCGTGGACCTTCCTGATGTTGCAAGTAACGTTTTGACCAGCGCCAGATGCGGTCAAATACATCTTTTTTATCGAACTGAACGGCTACCATCATGCCGTATGAAACCCCTTCGGTACGCACATCGTGGTTTTTCAGGTCGGAAACATATCCCATTGAATCGCCAACTTCGAAATAAACCCTGTTGGGGCCTTCGAAAAGGTCGTAATAGGCTTTTTCAACTTTACGGTCAATCTCTTCCTGACTGTAACCAGCCTCCAGAAAAAGATTGCGGTAATTGCCTGTGTGATAATTGTTTTTTTTGCCTTTGGCTGGTTGATTACCAGCATTGCACCCGCATATTATCAGCATAATAAAGAGATACAGAAAATTGGCTCTGAGTTTAGTGTTTTGAGTTAAATGCCTTTGTTTCATGTGTATATGTTTATTTTTAGCCGCCACATAGCTATTCTCCTGTGTGTCGAAGCATTCAACATGGCTCGTTTCATCCGTGTTGTTTTTTGGTAACGTAAAATTACATCACGGATTTAGGCAATAGGTTTAATTTCAGATATAACGTTTTTAAAATTGGATAATATGTTAATGGAATTGAAAATTTGAAAACAACTTAAAATTATATGAGATGTAAATGCAAAGATGTGAATATCAAGATTGTAAGCGATAATATGGACGAAAAATTGTGTCTGAAATTAGAAATAGGTGCATTTTTTTAATAAAGATTTGCAGAAAGAAGGTATTCGTAGCACTATTTTTTTTAGAAGAAATTAAAGGTCTTTTACAAATTGCATATTTGTATCGTAAAAAAGCAAGATAAAACATGTTGGCTCCTACTCAGAGAGCTTTAAACTGTTCCAGCATCTTGTTGGCAGTTGCGAAATATCTTATGAATTTACATATGGGCGCTTGGCGCGAACATGGCACGAATCACAGATTCGCGCCAACGGTGATCTTACTTTTTACAATAGCAAATATCTTATTTATTATAGAACTATTTTATCCTATATTTGTAAATGGTTCGCTAAAGAGGCTATACAAGATTTGCCTATAGTTATTAAAACATGATTGTATGAAATCAGCAAATTTAAACATAAACTTACCGCTTAATTTCAACCAGATTATTAACCTTGTAATGCAATTGCCTTATAAAGAAAAACTTAAATTAAGCGAGGTATTAAAAAAAGAGACAATGCAAAAAACAGAGAACGATAATATATTGACCCATATTGCAAGCGAAAAAGTATTGGCCAACGATTGGCTGTTACCGGAAGAAGATGAAGCATGGAAAGATTTGTAAAAGGCGATATTGTTGTTTTGCCATTCCCATTTTCCGATTTGTCAAGCTCTAAGAAAAGACCTGCAATGGTTTTGGCTAATCTGCATGGCAATGATATTATCCTTTGCCAAATTACAAGCCAATTTGTTAAAGATAGCTATGCCATTGCTTTAAATGATTCCGATTTTTAAATAAACCCAGCAATATTAGACCGAACAGGCTTTTTACTGCCGATAAAAACATAATAATTCGTAAAATAGGAACGGTTAAACCTGACGTGTTCAAAAAAGTAACTAATACACTTTTTGAGATTATAGGTTAACCTCCGTTGGCCCTTTGCAACTCGTGCCGCTACTTACCCCTCTGCTGGTAAGGTACAACCTCGTTCTTAAAACCGCAGTTGTTTCCTGACTACAATTATAAATATAACGCTTTTTTGCTTTGGAGCAATGGCAGTTACAAACTGCCGGTTAAGATTCAACAAATTTGAAACGATTGGTGAGCAGAAAGCGCAAATCGCCGTTAATGGGGCAAATACATTTATTACAATCAAGTTGCTACTGTTTTTAAGCAATGAAACTTTGTCTGGCAAGGAATAAGAGCAGACATAAAGTTTGGGAAAATAAATCAGGGTGTACTAATCTCTCAGTACACCCTGACCTGCTGTTTTAAAAACTTCTAACTCTAAAAAGTGCGCTATTGTTCTAATTGCACTAAAACTACCGATTTAGCCGGCAACTCAATAACCAGTTTGTTGCCCTTTGGCTTATCAACTTTAAAATCCTTGAGTGTTACTTTTTCGGGTTGACCAAAATCGTTATAATCGTTTATTTTCTGGGCAGTCACAATTTTTCCGGAGCTCTTCTTTGGATTAAAACCGGTTAGCTCAATTTCCATTTTTAATGGTTTGGTAGCATTTAAATTGGTAAGGGTTATGCTCACCACATTGTCTTTTATGGATGCCGATGCATTTGAAGCCGGAATTTTACGATTGTTCATTTCGTAATCTTCAACATTCAGGTTTAACGGAATCATGGTGGCATCGTGATGCACATTGTACATTTTAAAAACGTAATAGGTGGGTGTTAAAACCATTTGCTCATCCTTGGTAAGAATTACAGCCTGCAACACGTTAACCATTTGGGCAATGTTGGCCATTTTAACGCGGTCGGCATGGTTGTTGAAAATATTCAGGTTTATTCCTGCCACCAAAGCATCGCGCAGTGAGTTCTGCTGAAACAGAAATCCCGGATTGGTGCCGGGTAAAACATCATACCAGGTACCCCATTCGTCTACCATTAAACCGATTTGTTTATTGGGGTCGTATTTGTCCATAATGGTACTGTGGCGGCGTACCAGTTCTTCCATACGTAATGTATTGGCCAATGTTTGGTGCCAGGCTGCTTCATCAAAATCGGTTGACGAGCCTTTATCTTCCCAACGGCGTGGAATGGTATAATAATGGAGCGATAATCCCTGCATCATCCAACGGTAGCGGTTCATTTTCTGCATCAGAACTTCGGTCCAGTTGTAATCGTCGATATTGGCACCGCCGGCTATTTTAAATTTGGCACCATTCAGGTAAGTGGCATAGTTTCGGTAAAGGTCGGCATAATATTCGGGCGACATATGGCCGCCACAACCCCAGTTTTCGTTGCCTACGCCCCAGTATTTTACATTCCAGGGCTCCTGACGACCGTTGGCTTTTCTTAAGTCGGTCATTGGACTCACATTCGATGAGGTTACATACTCAACCCATTGCGCGGCTTCGCGAACCGATCCTGAGCCAACATTCAGATTAATGTATGGTTCGGCATCAATCAAATCACAAAAATCCAGAAACTCGTGGGTGCCAAAACTGTTGTCTTCGGTTACGCCACCCCAGTGTGTATTAATCATAGAAGGACGTTGATGTCTCGGGCCAATGCCATCGCGCCAGTTATAGGTGTCGGCAAAGCAACCTCCCGGCCATCGCAGCAAAGGAACTTTCATCTCCTTTAAAGCCCCAATAATATCGGTACGGAAACCTCTGATGTTGTCAATTTTTGAATCGGGCTCCACCATTATGCCGCCATAAATCAATTTTCCAAGGTGTTCGGCAAAATGGCCATAAATTTCAGGATTGATTTTTTCTTTAGCCAGGTCAACATGCAAGGTGGCTTTGTTTTGACTTAACACAGGAGAAAACATCATTACCAGTGTTAACAGCGTAAATGCTACTCTTTTCTTCATGTAGGTTATTTTTTATTGGTTGAATATAAATTGATTAGCTGATTTAGGTTCAAAAACATTATGGCGCCGTTAGGTACCATAGCCCGGTAGAAATTAGCATCTAATAATATCTTCCGCCCTAATAGGGGTAATGTCCATATAGACTATTAGAAGTTTAGACTTCAGACAGATAGACGTGTCCCGGTTTATCGGGAATAGACTAAATAGAAAGTATAGACAAACAAGACGGTTAAGTTAATTTGCTTATTTTAAGTATGTTTCCTTTGATGTCCTTGGTCTAAAACTCTTTTGTCTTATGTTTAAAATTAATTTTAAATAGTTTCTTAATTCCTGTTTGGTTTTTATAATCGATTATTATGGTTTTTCGGTTAGTTTTTTTCCCCATACGGACGAACCGTTGCTTAAAATTCCCGAAAACTGAATCGATGGATTTTGATTTTCCCAATCCCATCCGTTAAAAACAGCGCAAACAGTTTCGCCAAGTGTCAGGTATTTACCATCGAAACTCCACGTTTTGAAATCTTCGTGGTTGGTGGTTCCGTTTTTGTGCAACGATATTTCAGTCGACAAGTTAAAAGCTTTTTTATTATATGTCCACCCTCCCGGAGGAATTTGTCCCTGCTCAAGAGCGGATTGCTCTTCTAAATCGTTTAGAATGATGATTTCCCAATTTCCAGAGAGATCTTTTTTCTTCAATGGCTGGTCTGAGATTCCGGCAAACCGTTGAGGTGCAACCACCGGCCAGCCCGAAGGAAGCCATTTCATTTCGCGCACATGCATTACCATCATCAGGTTGTCGGGAGCCAAACGCCCCTGATGCAGCATAAAATATTGTCCCTCGTTATTGATTACCGCGCAGTGCCCATTGCCCGACCAGCCCGGATGGTTGTTAAACATATACGAGTGGGTGAGTATGGGATAGTTGTTGGTGGTGTCGGCCATGTTATTACCAAAATAATCGTAAAACGGCCCTTCCGGCTTGTCAGAACGTCCTACACGCACATTGTAATAAGTAAAAAGTGGCTCGTACGAAACAAACAGGAAATATTGCTTAAGCTCAGGATTGTAAATTATTTCGGGCGCTTCAATTATTTTGTAGGTACGGTTTGCCCGGGTGGCAGTTAAATGCCCCTGATCGCCGGGATTCAAAGCCAATCCGGTTTCTTTGTTGAGTTCCATGCAATATAAGCCTCCAAAGTAGGAGCCATAATGCATCCATATGCTGCCATTATTGGCATCGGTAATGACCGAAGCATCAATGGCGTTCATGACACTCTGAGGATCGGTTTTTACCACACATCCTTTATCAATCCATGGGCCTTCGGGGCTTGATGCTTCAGCTAGGCCAATGTACGAAGCATTAGTACCAAAGCTCGAAACCGAATAATAAATGCGGTATTTGCCATTGTAAAACTGAACGCTGGGGGCCCACATGTTATTGGCACCGCGATTATTGGTATGGGCATGAACGTGCGCCACCGCTTCGGCAGGAATGGAATCAAGTACCCAACCAACAAATTCCCAGTTTACAAGGTCTTTTGAGCGCCTAATGGGGATATTCCCCATTTTTTCATCAATATCCATAAAATTATCGCCACGTTTACGATAATAAGCATCGGTAGAGTAAACATAAAAGAAAGTGTCAGTTTTTAAGATGGTTGGGTCGTGTACGTTGGCAGGCCCCCAAAGCGCCCTTTTCGACAAAGGAGTGATATCTGAGTAATCATCAGCATAAGGGTTTTGCTGAATGATTGTTGGCTTTTGCTGATGGCAGGCCGAAAGAATTAGGGCCACTGGCAAAACCAGCCATAAGGGGCTTAAATTTCGATTCATGGTTTTATCTGTTAGTTCATTATTCAACGTCACTTACCATTATCAAAAGTATTTACTAAGCTTATAAAAGAAGTGGATAAAGAATTCAAAATGGGGGATTTTTGAATAATTATGGAGCTTTCACGATTTATATAAAACTTTATTCTATTAATTTAGGATATATTTTCAAGCAATAAAATTATCATGAAAACTTGGATGGATTATATTCGACGGGGGCTGTTGGTTTGCTTTATGATTTTTGTTTTAACCGAGGGCCAGCTTTTGGCTGAGGTGAGTTATCATTTTCGCTACCTGACCATTGATCAGGGACTTCCCCAGAATACCGTTCACTCAATTTTAAAAGATATCAAAGGATTTATGTGGTTTGCCACCGGAAACGGATTAAGCCGTTACGATGGGTACAGCTTTACCAACTTCAGAAAACCCGATCTCCCTTCCAACCTTGTGAATGCCCTGACCGAGTCGCCCAATGGCCGCATTTGGGTAGGTACCTCGCACGGTTTGGTATATTTTGAGCAGTCAACAGGTCGTTTAACTCTATTTGATTTGCCTTGTAAAGAAGGATTCAGCATCAATATTACCCGGTTAATGTGCGATAAAAAGGGACGCGTATGGGTTGGTACCACCGAGAATGGGCTGTTTTTACTCACACCTTCTGAGAATAATTATACAGTGCAACATATTAATCAGTCCAACAGTGTTATACCCGGGAATAATGTGTCGGCTTTTTTGCAAATGCGCGATGGACGTATTTTGATTGGTACCAATCATGGTATAGCTGTTTACGATAATCAGCGCGACAATATTTATCTCTTTAATCAGGACAGCCTTTCCGAGGCTTTTGTGCTGTCTCTGTTCGAGAGTATGGAAGGCGATCTCTGGGTTGGAACTTATAATGGAGTCTGGATTTTTAATGCACTAACCGGACGAAACGAGTGGCATTTTTACAATCCTTTTAACCCTCGAAGTATTAGTCATAGCCGTATTAATCATATCACGCAGGATTTTAAAGGAACCATTTATCTGGGTTCGCTGGGCGGTGTTGATTTGTACCAACCACAATCCAATTCGTTTCTATCACTGCCTTACAAAAAAGTAAACGAGTTCTCGCTTAATAGTATTTTTGTTAATTGTATTTATATTGACAATGAGGGTAATGTGTGGATTGGAACGGAGAAGGGCGGTGTCAACCAGTTCAGTCTGTATCAAAAACCGTTTCATTACATGATTCATCAGATCGACAATACCAACAGCTTGTCTAACAGTACTGTTAATGCTATTTTATCCGATGGCGATATACTTTGGGTTGGCACTGCCGGTGGCGGACTAAACCGTTATAATCGAAAAACCGGCATATATACTCACTATAAGCACGATCCTCTTAAAAGCAGTTCTATTCCAGGCGATTATATTACTTCTTTGTTGAAAACACCTGATGGCGCTCTTTGGGTGGGCACATGGGGAACCGGACTCTGCAAAATGAAGGAGGATGGTACTTTCCAAACTTTTTTACCACCCGTTCCCAACGCCGAAACCAATTTTGTGAACGCCTTTGTTTCATCCTTGCAATACGTTAACCCGGGCTATCTGTTTATTGGTACCGAAGGTGGTTTGGCTATTTTAAATATTAAAACAGGCAAATTTATTGAAATTGAAAACTATGAAAATGCGCTGGCCGGATTAAATGAAATCGGTTGTATTTTAATGGATAGGCAAGGCTATATATGGATTGGAACCCGTAACGGTCTTTATAATTTTCCTTACAACGATTTGGAACTTTCCAAGGGCAAAGCAGTTTGCCTGCGCGATCATCTGGTCGTATTTAAAGAAGGGGATGGCGATCAGCCTTCTCTCCCTGGAAATTACATCATTTCATTGTTACAGGATAATGAGGGTAATATCTGGATTGGCACTTATGGCGATGGATTGGTTAAATTCACAACCAGCGATGGCAAAACCGGAAGCTTTGAGTTTTATTCGAGTAAAAACGGACTCAGTAACAATGTTATTTATTCGATTCAGCAGGATGAAGCCGGCAACATTTGGGTAAGCACCGACTATGGGCTGGCGAGGATTAATCCTCAATCGGGTAGTATTGATAACTTTTTCTCCGACGATGGTTTGGTTAGCGACCAGTTTTATTGGTCAGCATCTTTTAAATCTTCAACGGGTGAATTGTTCTTTGGCAGCATTGATGGTATCAGTTACTTTTCCCCAACCAATTTTCCGCTTTACCCCTTCGAGCCATCTATCACTATTTCGGCTTTAAAGGTATTTAATGAAATAATTCAGGTGGGCGAAAAGCGATTTGGAAAAGTGGTGCTTAACCGTCCGGTATCTGATGTTGAAGAAATTTCCTTGTCGTACAAGGATAATGTGTTTACGCTTGATTTTACAGCGCTTGATTATTTCCATCCCAGAAAAATTAAATATGCCTATCAGCTCGAAGGCGTTGATCCCGGATGGGTAGAAGTGGGTTCCGACCAACGCTCGGCAACATATACCAATTTGAAGGGTGGCAGTTATATTTTTAAGGTAAAAGCCACCAACAGCGAAGGCGTTTACAGTGATAACGAAAAGCGGCTGGTTATTACCATTCGTCCGCCCTTTTGGGAAACAACCTGGTTTTTAATATTACTTATTATTGCCATTATAGTAACCACCGCTTTTTATATCAGGCATCATACCAAACGGCTTATTCTTGAAAAAAGCAGGCTTGAGAAGATGGTGAGTGAGCGTACCCGTAAAATTGAGGAGCAAAACGAGCAAATGCGGGCTCAATCTGAAGAATTAAAACTAATGAATGCCGATTTGATAAAGCGGGGTGAGCTCATTGAAGGTCAGAAAAAGGAACTGGAAGATAAAAACAGTGAAATTATTCAACAACGCGATCAGTTGGTGGAACTTAACAAGGAAATAGAATCCATTAACCAAACACGATTAAGGTTCTTTACCAACATTTCGCACGAATTCCGCACGCCGCTTACCCTGATTATTTCTCCGGTAGAGCGCATGTTAAAAGAAATGCATTTACCCGGCATGGCGCACGAACTCCTTAATTCGGTTCAACGCAATGCCCGCAGATTAAGTCTGCTTATCGATCAGCTCTTGATGTTCCGGAAAATTGAAACCGGAAACCTCACGGTGCGTGTTGCCCAAGGCGATTTTAAGACTTTTGTTACTGATATTTTTCATGCTTTTGATGTTTTGGCACAGCAACGCTCTATTGCGTATAGTCTGAAAATCAGCTTAGACGAAACACCACGATGGTTCGATGCCGAAAAAACAGAAAACATTCTGTACAATCTGCTCTCGAATGCGTTTAAATACACACCTTCAGGTGGTTCTGTGGCGGTAATGGTGGATGAACAGAAATTAATGAAGCAAGGTAACGAAATACCATCTTTATGCATAAAGGTAGCGGATACCGGCATTGGAATTGACGATACCCAGGCCGATAAAATTTTCAACCGGTTTTACAGAACGGCCAATGGCTCAGCAATCAAAGGAACCGGCATCGGATTATCGCTTACACGCGAACTGGTTGAGGCATTACATGGCACCATCGCTTTTTCGAAAAACCGCTTGCAGGGCAGTTGTTTTACAGCTACCATTCCCTGCAGGCGCGAAGATTTTCATGGCGCTGAAATCAATGATTTTCCTGCTTTCGACACATCAGAACTGGACAATAAAGTGCAGGTTGTGTTGGACCATTTGGCCGGTGATGAGCCCTTTTTAACCGAAGAGCATCAAAGCAACAACGAAGACCCGCTTGTATTAATAGTGGAAGATAACAAAGAACTGGCATTGTTCATATCAAACACCCTCAGCGGCAGCTACAGGGTGCTCACTGCCCCCAATGGAAAGGTGGGATACGAACTGGCCCGAAAACAATCGCCCGATATAATTATCTCTGATGTGATGATGCCGGTTATGGATGGCATTGAGATGTGCAGGCAAATAAAAAACAATTTGTATACCAGTCATATTCCGGTAATTCTTTTATCGGCCAAAGCCTTGATTGAAGATCAGCTTGCTGGCTTTCAAACAGGTGCCGACGACTATATTTCTAAACCTTTTAATTTGGATTTATTGCGTGCCAAAGTTCAAAATATTATTGATGGCCGCCGTAAAATGCGTGCTTTATTTGCCTCAAAGGATGAACTTATAACCGTGGGTGCCAAATTAGAATCGCTCGATGATAAGTTTCTGGCCAAAGCCTATGATGTGTTGGAAAAAGCTTATGCCAATCCGGAGTTTAGTGTAGAGCTTTTCTCTGACCAGATGTTCGTTAGTCGGTCGTTGTTGTACAAAAAACTGAAGGCATTGGTCGATTTGTCGCCCAACGATTTTATTACCGTGTATCGGTTAAAAAAATCGCTGCCATTGCTGGCTTCAAAAGAAATGACTGTAAATGAAGTTGCCTACAGCATCGGGTTTAACGATCCAAAGTACTTTAGCCGGGTGTTTAAAAAATTCTATAAAAAGAAACCCAGCGAGTATATTCAGTAACAGCTATTAGGCAGAAGTTTTTAGCCCTTTAAACAGCTGAAAAACTATATTTCCAGCATGGATTTATCCAGTTCGTTCCAAATCAAGTCTTTGAGTTGAGGAATGCCCATGCCGGTAACAGCCGATATAAAAACATGGGGTACCTGTGGCAATTCCCGTTCCATCTCTTTTTGAAGTTCCTGATCTATCATATCTGATTTGGAAATAGCGAGCAATCGGCGTTTATCGAGCAACTCGGGGTTGTATTGTTTTAACTCGTTAACCAGAATATTGTAATCGGTTAGTATATCCTTGCTATCGGCAGGAACCATAAACAATAAAATGGAGTTTCGCTCAATATGCCGTAAAAACCGCAACCCAATTCCTTTTCCTTCATGAGCGCCCTCAATTATTCCCGGAATATCGGCCATAACAAACGATTTATGATCGCGATACTCAACAATACCCAGGTTGGGAACAAGTGTTGTAAACGGATAATCGGCAATTTCGGGTTTGGCAGCACTTACAGCAGCTAAAAGAGTTGACTTGCCGGCATTGGGAAAGCCTACCAGACCCACATCGGCCAATACTTTAAGTTCAAGTACCACGGCCATTTCAATGAGAGGTTCACCAGGTTGGGCAAAACGAGGCGTTTGCATGGTAGATGTTTTAAAGTTTACATTACCCAAGCCTCCGCGTCCGCCTTTTACCAGAATTTTTTCTTCGCCATCGGTCGTAATTTCAAACAAAACCTCACCGGTTTCAGCATTTTTAGCTACGGTACCCAAAGGTACTTCAATGGTTTTATCTTCGCCGTTGGCACCGGTTGAGCATTGTTTGCTGCCCGATTCTCCATGGCCGGCAAAAATATGCCGTTGGTATTTCAGGTGAATTAAAGTCCAATAGTTGCGGTTGCCTCTAACAATAATATGACCGCCACGGCCTCCATCGCCTCCATCGGGCCCGCCTTTGGGGACAAACTTTTCACGACGCATATGGGTTGAACCCGGCCCGCCTTTCCCCGAACGGCAAAAAATCTTCACATAATCAACAAAATTCGACGTAGCCATAAGTATGCGTCAATGAGTGGTTTGTTTTAATATCAATCAGCTAAGCCATTCTTTTTGTGTCAATGGCCATGCAAATCTTTCTGAATATTTCATCGATGCCACCTTCTCCTTTAATTCCCATATAACAACCTTCGTTTTTATAGAAATCAACTACAGGGGCAGTCAGACTCTCATAAACTTTAATTCTTTTCTCAATGGTTTCCAGATTGTCGTCTGAACGACCCGATGTTTCGCCTCTTTTAAGCAGCCGGTCGATAAGCTCTTCATTCTCAACTTCAAGGTTAATCATAATGCAAATACGTTCACCACGTTTATTTAGCATTTCCTTTAAAGCTCTGGCTTGGTCAACTGTGCGGGGGAAACCATCAAAAATAACACCTTTCGATTTTTGAAGGGCATTGAATTTGTTCTCTAGCATACCAATAATAATACTGTCGGGAACCAACTCGCCGCGGTCGATAAACTGGCGGGCAGTTTGTCCAAGTTCGGTATTATCACTGATCTCCTGACGAAGGATGTCGCCGGTTGAGATGTGCGTTAAATCATAACGCTCAATGATTTTTTCGCTTTGGGTACCTTTTCCCGACCCTGGGGGGCCGAAGATAATAATGTTAAACATTTTGTTTGGGTTTAAGGAATGACACTGTAAATGTCTGGCAGATTTCTTCCGTAACCATTATAATCCAACCCATAACCAACAATAAAATCGTTGGGAATCTCCAGTCCGATGTAATCAAGTTTTATATCTCTTTTAAGAGCCTCAGGCTTAAATAAAAGCGTAACTACAAAAATATCGCCTGCGCCCATTTTTTTCAACTGATTCACGCTGTTTTCAACTGTAATACCGGAATCCACAATGTCTTCGAGCAATACTACAGTACGTCCCTTCAGCTCTTCATTAAATCCAATCAGCTCTTTTACTGTTCCGGTGCTGCTAACTCCTTGGTATGAAGCAAGTTTTACAAAGCTTATCTGACAGGGAAATTCAATAAGTTTCATCAAATCGGCCGAAAACATAAAAGAGCCATTGAGTATGCAAACCATCAATGGGTTCTTATCTTTAAGGTCGCGATTAATTTTATCGGCAATTTGCCAGATGGCTTTTTTAATGTCACTGGCTGGTATTGATATGCCAAACTCCCTGTCTAACAACTTAATCCGCTTCATGTCCCGAGTATATTTGTAAAAAAATAAAGTGTAAAAGTACTAAAATTTGAGATTCTTTTTATCACAAATGTCATCACTTCCATTTTTCAAAAAGGCAGATGGTAGAAGTCGCAGTCCAGAACAAAGACTATTCGGAAAGCCCAAGAAATAATAGAAACTGTTTAAATTTAGATATAAGATTTTTAGATGCAAGGTAGATAGAGAAGATTTATAAGTTTTTATAGATGTTTTAATATCTTTCCAGACTTATCTATCCATCTAATAAACTTATCCCGATACTCGGGATTCCGTAAACTTCAATTCTTATCATCTTAATAATAATTTCAATATAAAATCTAAGCAGTTACATAGACTTTTCACTTTTCTTTTACACTGGAAGGAATCAGTTTTGATTCCTTCCATCAGTCCGGCCTTCCCTATTTCCGGTTTTCAGTCTCCCGCCTCCTGTCTCCTGTCTCCGTTTTTCGGCCTCCCGTCTTCCCCCTAAAGGTATTGACTCGTATTAAGGTTTTTTATATATTGTAAAATGTAGTATTTTAATAAGTTGAGCTTTATATCCTAGCCCTAAACCATTATGAAGCATTTCTACCTGACTTTTTTTATTTTCTTGTCTGTCAACCCTGCTTTTTCTCAAGGGGTTCTTTTTTATAGTCCCGTCGATCAGGCCATCGGCCGCACAGGAGCGCTGACTTCTTCAGGTTGGAGTTTCTTCTCAAATCCATCAGGTATAGCTAAAAATGATGTTGCATCTGCCGGGGTGGGATACTACAGCGGATTTCATATTAAAGAACTTAGTTCCAGAGCGGCATTTGTTAATATTCCTACATCTTTGGTTAATGTATCGGGCGGTTTTATGCATTATGGGTTTGAGCATTACGGTTTGCAACAATACTCTTTGGCAACAGCGCGGCAATTAGCCCCATGGATGAGGTTGGGAGTCAAATTCAATTATTTGCTTCGTCATCAAACCGGAAGCGAAAAATTTGGATTAACCACCTTGGATGCAGGCGTTCAGTTGGAGCCCGACCCAAAATTTGCCGTAGGTTTTTATGTGGTGAATCCAGCGCGCATGCAATGGAAGTTGCACGACTGGAACGAGTATCATCCCTCTGCCGTTTCGGCTGCATTTGCTTACAAACCTACTGTTTTTTTTAGTCTTGAACTTGGAGTTGTTAAAAGTAACGAGTATCCGGCTGAAGTTTCTTTTGCCATTGAAGTGCCTGTTCACGAAATGGTCGTTTTACGTGGTGCAATGGTATCCAAACCTTTAAGATTAGGCTTTGGCGCAGGTTTCAATTGGCCGACAATCGGCTTCAATGTAGCGTTTAACCACCATCAAACCCTTGGTTTTTCTTCTGCATTTGGATTGCTTTTTAATGTCCGGTCAATATCTGGCCGAAGGAATAGCCAATCATGAACCGGGGAATCATCATACTGATTGGTTGGTTTTGCTCAGCATCACTTTTATCGCAAAGCCTCGATGATGCTTATGTTTGGGCATCCGAGATTGTAGAGTCGTTGTCGGAAGAGGGCGATGATCAGGATTATTCGTATCTGATTGAAGATATTGTGCAGATTTATAACAATCCAATCAATATAAATCAGGCTACACGCCAAGATCTGGAACGGATTATTCTCTTAAACGGTTTGCAGATTGAGAACTTGTTGTTTCATCGCTATGTCAATGGTCCATTTGGCTCTATTTTCGAGTTGCAGGTAATTGAAGGTTTCACTCAGCAGTTGCTCGAATGGCTCGAGCCGCTGGTTGTTTTTGATGTAGAGGAAATCCGCTCAAGAGCTTTCAGGCCCCGGGGCGATGTGTTTTTACGAACCCGCTTTACTGTTGAAACGCCCCAGGGGTATAAGCCTAAAGGCGATAATCCTCCTGCTTTTAAAGGCGATAAATACCTGCTTTATTCACGTTACGAAATGGCGTTAACCCGTACATTGGAAGTTGGTTTTGTAGCCGAAAGCGACCCCGGTGAACCAATGTTTAAATACGATGTGGCTGCCCTGGATTATATGTCGGGGTATGTTTCGTGGAAACCCAATAAGTTTTTAAAGCAAATGATTATTGGCCAGTATCGCATCAGTGGCGGACAAGGGCTTGTGCTGCAATCGGGAATGAATACCCGAAAGAGTAGTTTAACCACAACCATTCGCAACCGGAATAATGCCTACAGGCCATCTCTTTCTGTTAATGAAACGGTCGGATTGAGTGGTTTGCTATTGTCGTTCGGAGGAAATAACTATACGGTTACCCCTTTTATAAGTATCAGAAAACGTGATGGAAACCTTTTGGTTGCCGATGATGGTACTATAATTACCAGTTTAAGAACCGATGGCTATCATCGTACACAAACTGAGTTAAATGCGCGAAAAAATACGCAGGAGGATGTTTTTGGTGTTCAGGTGAAATACTTTTTAAAGCGGTTTACCCTTGAAGCAGGTCATTTGAAATACCGACTCGAATATCCATTGGAGCCAACACTACAGCCATATAATCGCTACTATTTCAGAGGC
Source organism: uncultured Marinilabiliaceae bacterium (assembly GCA_937920475.1). GTDB lineage: Bacteria > Bacteroidota > Bacteroidia > Bacteroidales > Marinilabiliaceae > CALEUX01. The sequence continues at coordinate 3,528 of CALEUX010000057.1, read as the reverse complement.
CGGCAAACGCATAACACCTGGCTGGCACTTGAAGGGAGCGTTGGACGCAGTTATGTATTCTCCGAAATGGCTTTTAACAATACTCTGCATCCGGCATTATGGGCAGGTATGCTTTTTTCTCCGGGAGCCAACGTATCGATGGTTGCCTCTTATCGAAGAATCCCGGTTGATTTTAATGCCCCTTTGGGTGCTGCATTTACCGAATCATCGCGTGGGGCAGGGGAGTCGGGGTTTTATTCAGGTATGCAGTTGGATTTGCCCGCCAGAATTACCTTATCGGCTTATGTGGATTATTTCAGGTTTAACTGGTTGCAGTACCAGCTAAAATCTCTATCAAATGGTTACGATGTTCTGGCCATGTTGTTACATAAGCCTAATCGCCGATGGGAAAACACATTGCGTTACCGTTATCGCGAAAAATGGGTCAATTTAACCTCTGATGGTCCCACTTTTCCGATAGGCCTCCGAACTCAGAACCAACTCAGGTTTCAAACGCGGTTTGCTCCTTCAAAGGAGTGGAGTTTTACTACCCGCTGCGATTTACATCAGGTAGCAATTCCCGGCAAAAGCATTCCCACAGGTTTGTATCTTGGGCAGGAAATGAGATACAATCATCCCGGCAATAAATGGAATATTGTTACACGTTATGGCGTTATTGATGCCGAGGATTATGAAACCCGGGTGTATGTTTATGAGCCCGATGTTTTGTACAGCTTTATTACACCTGCCTACTACGGTCAAGGAAGCAGGTGGATTGTTATGTCAAAATTTACACTGGTGAAGAATCTTGATATTTGGGCGCGTTATGGCTGGTGGCATTACACCAACCGTGAAACCATCAGCAGCGGCAATACTCTGATAAATTCTAATGTGTTAAGAGAATTTCGCTTTCAGATAAGGAAGAAGTTTTAGAAATCAGGTTAATTTCCTACTTCAGAAATAAATTTAATCCGAACCATCCTGATTTCCTCCTCGGTATATTCGTCTTCACCAAGTTCTTGCAAAGCAGTGGCTGCATCGTCGGTTTCGGCATCTTCCTTAAAGTAAAAGAAGATATTGTCGCGATGCTCTTCGTCCATAACCTGGTCGATGTAATAGTCGATATTAACGCGTGTGCCACTGTAAACAATCGATTCAAGTTCTTTCAAAAGGTCGTTCATCTCAATTCCCTTACCATCGGCTATATCATCAAGCGGCACTTTGCGGTCGATGCTTTGGATGATTGAAATTTTTAGTTTCGACTTGTTGGCAACCGATTTTACCACCATGTCAATGGGGCGGTCAATCTCATTTTCTTCAACATGGCGTTGTATCAGCTCCACAAACTCTTTACCGAAACGCTTGGCTTTACCGGCTCCTACGCCTGGCATATTTTGCAACTCATCCAGATTAACAGGATAGTAAGTCGACATGGCCTCCAGCGATGGGTCCTGGAAAATAACAAACGGCGGCAGATTCATCTTTTTCGAAATGCGCTTACGTAAATCCTTGAGCATTGCAAAAAGGTCGGGGTCAACAGCAGCGGTTCCGCCTCCAGAACGCCCTTCTTCTTCCATTTCGTCGTAATCGCGGTTTTTAGTGAGCATTACGCTGTATGGAGCAGTAATGTAGTTCCGCCCATTGTCGGTAAGCTTAAGCAGTCCGTAATTTTCAATTTCTTTGGTAATAAACCCGGCCACAAGCGACTGGCGAATAACGGCATTCCAGAATTTCGAGTCGTTTTCGTCGCCAATGCCAAAAATCTCCAAATCTTCGTGGTTGTATGATTTTACACTACTCGACGGTTTTCCTGTTAATACATCAACCACATGCTCGGCTTTAAACTTTTCTTTAAGTTCGCCAATGGTTTTAAGTAGCACCACAATATGTTCCTGCCCTTCGAATTGTTCTTTTGGGTTTACGCAGTTATCGCAGGTATCGCAGGTTTCCTCTTTAAAATCCTCTCCAAAATAATGAAGGAGTAACTTACGTCGGCATACCGATGTTTCGGCATAAGCAACCGTTTCAAACAGTAGCTGTTTACCAATTTCCTGTTCGGCAAGCGGCTTGCCCTGCATAAATTTCTCAAGTTTCTGAATGTCCTTATAGCTGTAGAAGGTAATGCATCGTCCTTCGCCTCCATCGCGCCCGGCCCGGCCGGTTTCCTGGTAATAACCTTCCAAACTTTTGGGAATGTCATAATGAATCACCATTCTTACATCGGGCTTGTCAATGCCCATACCAAAAGCAATGGTGGCCACAATTACATCCACATCTTCCAATAAAAACTTATCCTGATTGGCCGAGCGTGTTCCGGCATCCATACCGGCATGGTAAGCTAGCGCTTTTATGCCATTTACCTGTAACATTTCGGCAAGCTCTTCTACTTTTTTCCGGCTCAGGCAATAAATGATACTCGATTTGCCTACATTGGCCTTTAGTAGTTTAATTATTTCTTTGGATGCGTCCATTTTGGGGCGCACTTCATAATAGAGATTAGGCCGGTTAAACGACGACTTAAATACACAGGCATTGAGCATACCCAGGTTTTTTTGAATATCGTGCTGAACCTTGGGCGTGGCAGTAGCCGTAAGTGCGATTACAGGAGCAGAGCCTATTTCATTTATAATTGGGCGAATACGGCGGTATTCAGGTCGGAAGTCGTGCCCCCATTCCGAAATACAGTGCGCCTCGTCCACAGCATAGAAAGATATTTTTAGTTGCTTAAGAAATTGGATGTTTTCTTCCTTGGTGAGCGATTCAGGGGCTACATAAAGCAGCTTGGTTTTTCCGGCCAAAACATCTTCCTTTACCTGGGTAATAGCCGATTTTGTTAATGAAGAATTTAAAAAATGAGCAACGCCATCGTCTTCACTAAAATTGCGCATGGCATCAACCTGATTCTTCATTAATGCTATAAGTGGAGAGATAATGATGGCAGTTCCGGGTAAAATTAAAGAGGGTAACTGGTAGCAAAGCGATTTGCCGCCACCCGTTGGCATTAATACAAATGTGTCGTTTCCGGCGAGAACATTTCTGATGATCTCTTCCTGATTACCTTTAAAGGTATCAAATCCAAAGTGTCGTTTCAGATAATAATTCAGGTCAATCTGCTTTGTCATAATTTAACCCAAAATGGTCTTTTAATAATAACTGTTTGTTTCAATGCCAACTATTAAAGGTACAGGATACTCTAAAAAAAGAACGAACAAATAACAAATATATAAGAATATTGTCAATTCATCATAAAGAATGAATTGTTAATCTATAAAAAACGATCATTCGTAATGTTGATGATTATGAATAGCAGATAGCCAAATCTCATCCCCGACAGTACTCCTTTTTTATAGAAAAGTAAATCTTATTCTCATATTTGAAGTTAGAAATTTTTCATGGATACGCAAAATATTTAATCCTATTTATTCTATCTATTTCTAAAACGAGCTGTATGGTGTTGATATATTGGGTCTAAGAGTTGTTGTTGGTTGAATTTCTTATCTTAATGTTGGTAGTATTGCCAGTCTTTGTATTTTAAATCATCAATCGTTG
>CALEUX010000056.1 GCA_937920475.1 uncultured Marinilabiliaceae bacterium | reverse complement strand
CCAACACAACCAAACCATTTATATATTTGAGATGTTAATTAACTGAGTAGTTTAATGAACATTTAGATTATTGGCTCATCACATTAATAATTACCTGTTTTAATGATTAAACATTTCTTAAAGTAGAATATTGAACCATATAAGACATATAATTATTGCTTTTCTTATTTAATACTTCTATGCCTTATATGTTTCAGAAAAAATATCTTTACCTATTAATACATATATTAACCAGATTATTAGATAAAGAAGCCGGCTAATTGCTTATATAAACCATTTGCTGACTATTTAAAATCACACAATCCCTCATGACTGAAAAAAAAGCCGTTATAATAGGAGCAGGACTTACAGGACTTACAACAGCCTTTTACCTTAAAAAAGCCGGTTGGGAAGTAAAAATATTTGAACGTAACAACAGAGCAGGCGGGTCAATTTTTACCCACAGGGAGCAAGGTTTTGTTTTTGAAAGTGGTCCAAACACAGGTTTGGTTTCGCACCCAGATGTGGCCGATTTGCTTACTCAACTAAGTGGTCATATTCAAATTGAACCACTTGGAGAAAGTGTTCGCCGCCGGTTGGTTTGGAAAGATTGCCGATGGTATGCACTTCCCCACTGTTTGAGTGATAGTTTACGAACGCCATTGTTTAAATGGAACGAAAAGCTGAAACTTCTGATGGGAACCATGCGGAATAACCAGTATATAACTGAACAATTCACCGCAGGCAACAACACCAGACCCGAACATACTGTCGACCCGTTTATTCATGCCATTTATTCGGGCGACTTTCATGGTTTATTAACAAAACCAAATCAGCATAAAAACAATAAAAAAGAGGCCATTATTAGTTCACGACTTAAAAACGAAAAACGACATGTAAAAATTGACAGACAGCTCTTCTTTATTAATGGAGGTTTGGACAATTTGGTAAATGCTTTGGTAAAGAACATTGGTGAAGATGCTTTTTATTTTGGAACAGAATCGTTGCAGGTTTATCCAAAAGAAAAGGGATTTTCGGTTCAATACGATTCCGAAGGGCACTTATGGAATATGGAAGTTCCTGTGGTAATTTCCACTATTGGAGCCGGTGGTATTGGTAAAACCTTTCCGTTTTTAAATGCCCACGAAAAAGACCTTATCAGTAATGTTTCGCACACACACGTAATTCAGGCAGTAGCCGGCTTTAACAAATGGCGGGGCATTCCTTTAAAAGCCTTTGGGGGTTTAGTGCCCAATACAGAAAACCGTAACATACTTGGCATTCTCTTCCCTTCATCGTTTTTAAAAGACCGTGCTCCCGGGCAGGGCGCATTGCTGTCGTTGTTTCTTGGAGGCATGCACAACCCCGACATGATAAATATGCCCGATGAAACCATTAAAAGAATGGTTGTGGATGAACTCCGGTGCATGTTATTGACACCGGAAGAGCCCGATTTATTCAAAATATTCCGTCATCATTATGCTTTTCCGCTTTATGGCGACAACCCCGACACCAGACTGGAAACCATTATCAATATTGAAAAACAGTTTCCGGGCTTGATATTAGCAGGGAATATGCGCGATGGCATTGGAATGGCACACCGGATTGGCCAGGGAGCAGCTATTGCACGAAATTTAACACTCCAACAGTATTAATATATTTGTTTGTTTTGCAAATCATTAAATCAGCCAAACCAATTTTGATTAGGCCCGATGCAAAAAAATGTTGAAAATTTATTTTGCAGATAAAATTAAAAATCTAATTTTGCACACGCTTTTGGGAGAGATGGCAGAGTGGTCGATTGCGGCGGTCTTGAAAACCGTTGAACTGAGAGGTTCCGGGGGTTCGAATCCCTCTCTCTCCGCCCGATAAGGTTTCTATGAAAATAGAGACCTTTTTTTATGACCTGGAATGAGGGATTCGAACAGAAGGGATGGCCGGGTTCGAATACCGAAGGTATCATGAGCGGGTTGTGTTATCGAGCCATTGTTTCAGTCGGGGCAACTCATCTGCCATTTGCTGAATAGTACTATCATAAAAAACCTGCAACCGTGAGGGGTCATTTTCAAGGCGAGAGACTTCAATACCACCATTTGGACGAATGATAAAGACTTTACCTTCCTGTTCTAATTTTTCGAGCAATTCAAGTGTTTGGTTGTAATAATTACTACGCTCTTTAATTCGCTCCACCAACTGAGGGTATTTTCGGTAAGCCAGTTTAATAATCCAGGCGTTTCGTAATGGCTTTTTCCTATAACCCTGCGGACGCGTAAGTACCACCACCGCTCTACTGTTTCCATCTGCTAAAGCTTGGCGAAATGGAATTGAATCACAAAGCCCTCCATCCATATATAATTTTCCGTTAATAGATTTGGGTTTAGAAATAAGCGGGAGTGCCGATGTAGCTGTTAACCAGTCGCAAAAAACTTTAGGTTGGTCGGTGCGGAGCTCAATATATTCAGGTTCACCAGTATTAATATTAGTTACTACCACTTTCAGTCGCGATTCAGACTGATGGAAAGCTTTATAATCGAAGGGCACAAATTGAGTGGGAATCAGGTGATAAACAAATTCCCAATTGAAATAATTACCTTTTCGTAAAAGATTGCCGAAACTGCAATAGCGCTTATCATTAACATAGCGGTTTACGGCGAGATTTCGCCGGTATTGGCGCGATACATACGAGACACTGTAAGCAGCCCCGGCCGAAACGCCTATCAGGTATTCAAACAGCAATCCGGCTTCCTGAAAAGCATCGAGAACAGCGGCAGTAAAAATTCCTCTAAATCCCCCACCCTCTAATACCAAAGCAACATTGCCAATTATTTCGTTATTTTCGTTCTTAAAAGAAGTAGTAGTCATAGTAACATCAAAAGTCTGTAAAAATAATCAACATTGAAACATATTGCTACTATTTCAGTAATAACCAACAAAACACAATCTAAATATCCGGTAAAATAGTTTTATTGAAAACAGTTTTTGGCATTGGCTTTGTGTTTCCTTGTGGTGAATCAAAAATAACACCGATTCAAATCGAAAAAATTAAACAACTATTTCTTAATTTCGTAAAATCTGGTTATCCAGTGATTTATTAGCTACAACTTAACAAATCGAATGCTATGAGATTAAAATATCCGCTCCCCCACAATGAAGCAGAAACTGACAACCTTCAGGATAAGCGTTTAAGGAGGCAAACTCAATCACATTTGCCTGCAATTGCTTACAATATTGCAAATAAAGTGTTGGTATTTATAATGTTTGCAGTTCTTATCGGTACACTTTTCACTTCCTGCCAAAAAGAGGACGAATCGTTTGATGAAACCTTGCTATACGGCAAATGGCGTTCGGGTACTTTATTTTACAGATACTTATCAAATGGTTCGGGCAAAACATGGGATGAGGGTGACGATGTTTACGAAGATGAAGCACAAAACTTTAGCTGGACACTTGAAAAATCGGAATTTACCCATATATATGTGATGGAAATTGTTGGTGTAGTGCCAAAGGTTTATAAACTAACCGAACTAACTGCCACATCGTTAAAATACCAGGACGATTTTGGCAAAAGGTTCTCTTTTGTCAAGGTAAGCAATTAGGCTTTAAGCCACATTTATAATTGTGGAAATTCCAAACATGGTTACCATTTAACCTTATCTTTCTTAATATGAAGAAGTTTATTAAGATATTCTTTATTACAATTGGTTCGCTGGTGCTGTTGCTGGCGGCCGCTATTGGAGTGATTCTTTGGCTTGTTTTTACTCCGGCAAAGCTAACGCCCATTGTTCAAAACCAAGCCAATAAAATGTTAAACTGCCAAACTGAAATTGAAGAAGTTGAATTAACCTTTTTCAGCACATTTCCTCAATTTGCACTTAATGTAAAAAATCTGACTCTGATAAATCCATTCCCGGGAGCACCCTCAGATACACTCTTAAGTATTGAACAGTTTAAAGGCGCTGTTGATATTAAAGCGTTGTGGAAGTTTAACGAAATTAAATTGTCTGATTTATCGTTAGAAAACGGAAACATTACCCTTTACACCAACAGGGATGGGAAAAACAATTACACCGTATTTGAAACCGATACCATTACTAAGCAAGATGAAGGAACCTCATTTGGTTTAATTGATTTGGGCAAAATTGATTTGCAGAACATCAATGCCCGCTATGTTGATGAATTAATGGGCCTGGATGCCACTATTCAAAACCTTTATGCCAAAACCTCCGGCTCAATGCTTCAAAACAACATAACCGGAAACATCAACATTTCTAATACCAACCTGTTTTTAATGTATACCAATTCAGATAGTATTATTAATGAAGGAAGTTCTGAGCCGGGCGAAAAAATGACAGTTTCTTTGTCGATTTATGATTTATCTGCTCAGCTTTCGGGCGCCTGGATGAAAGACAGTTTAAATGGCGATTTAAAAATTGATCGCTCAGGCATAACATTAAACTATAACGGCGAAAAATACCTTGACAATGCCTCGGTACAAATTCAGCTTCCGGTTACAGGCGACCTGAAAGGAATGAAATTTACAACACCGGGAGCCTCAGCCAACATCAACAGTTTATTCTTGAATCTGGCTGGTACCATCATTAACAATTCGCTCAATCAGCAAATTTATACCGATTTAAACTACAATTTTAAACAGTGGCCCGTTAAAACCATAATGGAGCAGGTTCCTTCCTCCTATCAATCCTATATCAGTAATATCGATGCCGACGGCCTGTTATCTTCCAAAGGCAAAATAACTGGTGTTTACAGCCAAACATCAATGCCGCTCATGGATATTAATTTAACCTGGGAAAATGGCGCGCTGAAGTATCAGGAATTCCCTATTCCATTGCACAAAATAAATACAGATGTAAGAATTTATACCGACCTAAAAGGCAATACCAAATCATTTATACAGATTAACCAACTGAGTGCCAATACGCCCCAATCAACCATGAGCACAGCTGGTAGTGTTACAAACCTGTTTGGTGATATTTTTGTAAACCTGAACAGCACAGCGGCTCTCACGCTCGATGAATTTAACCCCGTTTTACCTGCTGATTTGAAAGTGAATATGATGGGAAAGGCACAGGGGAAAATTAAATCGGCTTTCTCGTTGTCGCAAATCCAAAAAATGGAGCTCGACAAAATAAAACTGAGCGGCAATATGTCGGTCTCGAATCTGGATTTAACTTACGACAGTCTTTGGGTAAAAACAGACTTGTCGAAGATTGACCTGTCGCTGCCTAACCATTATGCTGCTTCACCAAAAACCAAATTTGCCTTTGCCAAAATCGTTTCTAACCAATTGGAAACCGGTAAAATTAACAGTTACCGGGCATTTCTTAAAAATGCAGATGTATCGCTTGAAACATCCGATGCCCGCGATACCACCAGAATTCCTGACTTAATTTGTGCTTTTAAAATTGATAGTTTATTCACTTCTATGGATACTCTATCTTTTTCGGCTCAAAAACCAACCGGTAAAATTTCAATTTCACCCGGTTATGGTCCCACTCAACCTAAAATTGAATTGAGCTATAAAAGCAACCAGGTAGATGCAGCTATGGGACATACCATTGCCATTATTGAAAAACTCAACCTTGAAACTAATATTGTTAACGACAAATCGCAAAAAGATATATTCCTGCAATGGTTGGTAAAAGGTTTTATCAACATGGACCATGGTTATATTGCCGCACAAGAACTGAAATACCCCATTTTAATACCTTCCATTAAAATGGATTTCGAACCCGAAACGTTTAATATTCACGAAAGCTCCTTAATTATAAGCAATTCCGATTTCGAGTTAAAAGGAAAATTCAATAACATACTCTCTTATTTCAGAGGAGACTCTCTTTTAAGAGGCGATTTTAGTTTCACATCCAACCAAACGGATTTGTATCAACTTATGAATCTGACCAACGGGCTGGGTTATACCGAACCTGAAAACCAGCCTTCCGACCAGGGCCCTTACATGGTACCAAAAGGCGTGGATGTTTCTATCCTGACAAACATAAAAAATGCCAACTACCTCACCAGTAAAGCATCTGATATAAAAGGAACCGTAACCATTAAAGATGGTATACTGGTGTTGGATGAGCTTAAGTTTATTTCACCGGCTGCACGCATGCAATTAACAGCCATGTACCGTACCCCACGTAAAAACCATATTTATCTTGGGCTCGATTATCATATGCTGGATGTTGAAATTGCCGAACTACTGCAAATGATACCCGAAATAGATTCGTTAATGCCCATGCTACGGTCGTTTGGAGGCAAAGGTGAATTCCACATGGCCATTGAAACCTATATGGACTCCACCTACAATTTGAAGACATCAACACTGTTGGGTGCAGCATCCATTAGCGGTAAAGACCTGGTTTTAATGGATGGCGAAACTTTTAGTATGATGGCAAAAAAACTTCGCTTTAAGAAAAAAACCCAAAACAGAGTAAAAAGCTTGTTTGCCGAATTTACCATTTTCAGAGATGAAATTGATGTTTACCCGCTTCTGATTGAGATTGATAAATATGCAGCCATTGTGGGAGGCCGACATAATACCGATATGACATTTGATTATTTTGTTTCAGTGGTAGAATCGCCTCTACCATTCAGGCTTGGCCTAACTGTCAGCGGAAGCATTGATAAATTGAAATATCGATTGGGAAAGCCTAAATATGCCAAGAACTACCGTCCTGTTGAGCGTGGCGAGATAGCTAAAAAACAAAGAGAATTACGCAACATGATTCGCGAGGCCTTAACCCGAAAAGTGAAGGATTAGTGCTATTAATAAAATTTTAATTTAACCCTAATGGCAGAAATCAGCCAAACAAAGCCCGAAGATTTTGTTATCCTGTTAAACAGTGAAAGTATGGGTTCGGGAAACGATGAACTAGGGAAAATACTGCTTCGGAGTTTTTTAAATACGCTAATAAAACAAGAGCAACTACCAACACACATCATTCTGTATAATACCGTTGTTTTACTGGCAGTTAACGAAACCGATACGGCCACCTCGCTAAATGAATTAGAGCAAATGGGCGTGGAAGTCATTTTATGTGGAACCTGCTGCGATTTTTTTCAGATAAAAGAGAAAATTAAAGTGGGTCATATCAGTAATATGATGCACATTTCTTCCACACTGATTAAAGCCACCAAGGTTATAGTACCATGAACCGGTATTTCGATAATGCCAGTACATCTTTCCCAAAACCACCACAGGTAGCCAGTGAAATTTCGCGTTATTTAACTGAAATTGGCGGAACTTACGGTCGCTCGGCTTATTGGCGGGTATATGAAACCACCCGAATGGTAGAGGCTTGTCGTGACAGGCTGGCTCTTTTGCTGGGGACCGGTAAACCCGAAAACATCAGCTTTTGTGTCAATGCCACCGCTGCCATTAATACCATATTAAAAGGAATCAGGTTAAAGAAGAAGAAAATATTTATTTCGCCATTGGAGCATAATGCTGTAATGAGGCCATTAACAATGCTGCAAAAGAGCGGGCAGGTTATACTTGAAGTTCTTCCGGCACATCCCGACGGCTCCATTAATCTGGAAAAACTCAGCCAGATAAATTTAACCGAAGCTGACCTGATAGTTATTAATCACCAAAGCAACGTAAGTGGTGTTATTCAGCCAATAGCCGATATTACCAAATATGCCCAAGAAGTGCCGGTTTTGGTAGATGGAAGCCAGTCGGCAGGTTTCCTGCCCATAAAAATTGACGAGTGGGGAATTGATTACTTCGTATTTACTGGTCATAAAGGATTGCTTGGCCCTACCGGAACAGGAGGCTTTTTTGTCAGGAATCCTGAAAATTTGCAAACCTTGCTGGAAGGCGGAACCGGCAGTAGTTCCGACAGTTTTGAAATGCCTGATTTTATGCCCGATAAATTTCAGGCCGGAACGCCTAATATTGTTGGAATAATTGGTTTATTGGCTGCCATTGACAATCACCCGGAGTCAATAATTGCTCATGTTGATATTATTAACTTAAAAAATGAGATTTCCCGAATAGATGGTTATCAGGTTGTGTGTGCCCACCATAGCGACCATCAAGGGACACTTTTTTCACTGGTGCATCAAACAGCCACTGCCTCTCAAATTGCAGGAGAATTGTTTAACAAATTTGGCATTGAGGTGCGCTCAGGTCTCCATTGTGCTCCTGCTGCTCACAGGTTTTATGGCACCTTTCCAGAAGGCACGGTAAGGCTGTCTTTCTCTCCTTATCACACCCTTAACGATTTGAATTATCTTTTATCAGCATTAAAGAATTTAACAAACCATATTTGAATGTCAACCACCATCATCACATTTGAGTCGGTCAGAATGGTTATTAAAGCAGATGCCCTTCTGCGTCAATATCAAATATTTTGCAAAATAATACCTGTGCCAGGGCATATTTCATCGGAATGCGGCATGTGCATTGAAACCAACTCAGATAACCACGAACTAATTCGCCATCTGCTTTCTAAACACCATATACAGCATAACATTAACGTTTTGCAATCAACATAAACAACGGAAATTCCTGCTTTATTCCCTGTTCGTTTTCCCGAACAATTGAATGGCACTGACTATAGGAAACTTCAGTAAAGCCCGATAGCTTTAACTTTTGGGCCAAAACTTCGGGATTAAAACCATTGTGACCGGTAAAATCATCACCATGAAAAGAGCCATCCTCGGAGTATAAATCCGTTAATACCAGATAGCCCCCAATATTAATCATTTTTGAAAACTGATTGAGCACCTCATTAATTTTCTGAACATGATGCATAACCAACAGGTTATAAATAACATCGAACTTTTCACCAATATAAACTGCCTCTTCCAGGTTAAACAACACTGGTTTAAGATGCAGCAGCCCCTCCTCGGCCACCTTTTCTTCCATAACTTTAACCATTTCAGCCGACGAATCCATCATCACTATCTCTGAAAAATGGCTGCTTAAAATAAAACTCAGAATACCTGTGCCTGCTCCATATTCTAAAGCCCGTGACTCAGGTTTAATGAGAAGCGCCTCCAGCATTTTGTTAGCGATTATTTCTGACCGCTCAAACCGTTCGGGGTTTTGATCCCATTGTCGGGCTACCATATCGAAATGATTCATATTAAACTGTTTTAAAAGATATTACACCGCAATAAATCTCAATAATTTCCAAAATTACCTTATAATAGCGATTAAAAGGCAGTGTATTTTTCACAAACTATTGTAATTTAGAAGGATAAAATTAAACCAAAAACACCTTAACAATGAAACAAATTCTGAGTTTATTATTGGTTTGTTGCATTCACACCTGTATTACAGCCCAAACGTATCCTTTTCAGAACACCCGGCTTAGCGATGAAAAGCGCATCGACAATCTGATTTCGCTACTAACTCTTGAAGAAAAAATCAACTGTCTATCAACCAGACCTTCCATTCCCCGGCTCGGCATTCAGGGTACCAGAATTGTGGAAGGATTACATGGGTTAGCCCTGAGCGGACCCGCTAACTGGGCCGTTAGAGGCAAGGGAGAAGCACCAACCACTACTTTCCCTCAGGCTTATGGTTTGGCTCAAACCTGGGATGTTGGCCTTATTGAACGCCTGGCAACTTGGCAAGCGGATGAATGCCGGTATTTAGCCCAAAGTCCAAAATATCAAAGTGCCGGCTTAATTGTTCTTGCACCCAATGCCGATTTAGGCCGTGATATACGCTGGGGACGCACCGAAGAATGCTATGGTGAAGATGCCTTTTTAGCCGGAGCTTTAACTGTATCATTTGTAAAAGGTTTGCAGGGAAACCATCTCAAATACTGGAAAACGGCCTCATTAATGAAACATTTCCTGGCCAATAGCAACGAAAATAACAGAACCATTAATTCATCCGACTTTGACGAACGTCTCTTCCGCGAATATTACGGCTATCCATTTTATAAAGGCATCACTGAGGGCGGTTCACGTGCCTATATGGCTGCCTACAATCGCTATAACGGAATACCCTGTACGGTGCATCCGGTTTTAAAAGATGTAACGGTAAAAGAGTGGGGACAAAATGGAATCATTGCTACCGATGGCGGTGCTTACCGTTTGCTGGTAACAGCACAGAAGTATTATCCTGATTTGGAAATAGCAGCCGCAGAGTGCATTAAAGCAGGCATCACCATGTTTCTCGACAATTATAAAGACCCCCTGAACGAAGCTGTTAAAAAAGGTCTCGTTACTGAAAAAGATATTGACCAGGCCATACGTGGAACGCTGAGAGTAATGCTCAAACTCGGATTACTCGATAAATCAGACCAGAATCCTTACAGCAAAATGGGAATTGCCGACACTATTGATTTATGGACAAAACCCGAGGCCCACCAGCTGGCTCGCGAAGCAACTTATAAATCGGTGGTTCTTCTAAAAAATGAAAACAACATTCTCCCCATTAAAAAGGATGAGATTAAAAAGATTGCAGTTATAGGCCCTAGAGCCAACCAGATAATTTCCGACTGGTATGCCGGAAAACCGCCATATGCCATAACAGCGCTTCAAGGTATTAAAAATGCAGTTGGCAACGATGTGGAAATATTATTTGCTGAAAGCAACAAGGCCGATTCGGCAGTAATTGCAGCCCGCGAAGCCGATTTGGCAATAGTTTGCATTGGTAATCATCCAATTAGTTATAACCTTCCTTGGGGTGTGAATTATGTTTACAGCGATGGACGCGAAGATGTTGACCGTCAGTCCATTTCACTGGAGCAGGAAGATTTGGCCAAATTGGTTTATAAAGCCAATCACAACACTGTATTGGTGTTAATATCAAGTTTTCCGTATGCCATTAACTGGAGTAATGAAAATTTGCCGGCAATTGTTCACATTACCCAATCGAGCCAGGAGCTTGGAAACGGTTTGGCCGATATATTGTTTGGGAAAGTGAGTCCGGCAGGGCGACTGGTACAAACCTGGTCGGCCTCCATTGACCAACTGCCCCCAATTTTGGAATACAATATCCGGAATGGCCGCACTTATATGTACGACACCCAAAAACCACTGTATCCTTTTGGTTATGGATTAACCTATACTTCCTTTGAGTATTCCAATTTAAAAATTGGCAAAAATGTAATTAAAGATAAGGAAACTGTTCAGGTTACGTTTAGTTTAACTAATACCGGTGATTATAGCAGTGATGAAGTTGTGCAATTATATGTTGGTTTTCCCGAATCGAAAATTGAAAGGCCTGCAATTGCTTTAAAAGGTTTCAAGCGCGTTCATGTCCCAAAAGGTCAAAGTGTTGAAGTTTTCATTCCAATTAAGGCCGAAGACCTAAAGTACTGGGACGTAGCCAAAAATAGTTTTATACTCGAAAAGGGAAATGTAGAGTTTTATATTGGCTCATCTTCGGTTGAACCGAAACTTAAAGGATTTATTCGGGCAGAATAAATATTTGATTTGGGCAAACCAGAGACTCAAACAAATTTGATTCATCATTATAGAAATAGTATCCAGTAGGACTTAAACTAAGAAGCTGTTTAAAAATTTAATCTTAAAAATCTTTAGACTTTAGACAAACACACAGTAATATATAACAATATCTATTAATTTTTTCAAAGATATCTTTTGTCTATATTTTCTATTCAATCTTTTCTATCTATCTATTTCCGATAAACCGGAACACGTGTCTAAACCTCTAAGATTCTTTAAAAAATACAGGAAACTAAATTTAAACAGTTACTAAGCTTTGAACCATATAAGGCATGTAAGAATCGCAAAAGACAATCTATACTTAAATGTCTTAAATCCTTCTTTTATGTCTTATATGGTTTATTACTTTTTCTTTGAGCCATTTAAAAATTATATAAGAATCGGTGGATTATTCCTTTTGGTAAACTTTTTTTGTAATAATCCTAAAATTTTACTTATCTATCTGATTATATGGCTACAGAATATTTACGAATCTTTTCTATGTAGATTTTTTCTCACTTTTTAAAGCGATTATTTTTAAATATCTAATAAAAACACTAATAAAAATATCAATTTGTAATTGTCGATTGCTTTTTTGATATTTGTGACCGAAAAAAACCACAAATAAATAATCAGGTATGAATAAAATTAAAGTTGCAGTAGTCAGTTACGGCAACATTGGCAAATTTTCGGTGGAAGCCGTTCAGGCAGCACCAGATATGGAACTTGTTGGTGTTGTAAGACGTGCTGATTCGGTTGGAACCATCCCCACCGAGTTAATTGGAGTAAAAATAGTTTCTGACATTTCCGAATTAGGCAAGGTTGATGTAGCCATACTTTGCTCACCTACGCGCAGCATTCCCCAGGTTGCCAAAGCCATAATGGAAAAAGGTATTTGCACAGTCGATAGTTTCGATATTCATGGCGACGAAATGTGGAAATTGCGCACATTGCTGGATGAGACAGGAAAAAAACACAATTCCAAAGCCATTATTTCAGCCGGTTGGGATCCGGGTAGCGATTCGGTAGTACGAACGCTCATGTTGGCCATGGCGCCTAAAGGCCTTACTTATACTAACTTTGGCCCGGGAATGAGCATGGGCCACTCGGTTGTTGCCAAAAGTAAACCCGGTGTTAAAAAAGCGTTGTCGATGACCATCCCTATCGGCACCGGGATTCATCGCCGTATGGTTTACGTTGAACTGGAAGAAGGTGCTGATATTAAAAAAGTTACATCTGAAATTAAAACCGACAGTTATTTCAGCAAAGATGAAACCCATGTAATTCCTGTTCCAGATGTTGACCAGTTGCAGGATATGGGACACGGCGTTTTATTGGAGCACAAAGGCGTATCAGGGAAAACACAAAACCAGCTGTTCGAATTCAGGATGAAAATCAACAACCCGGCCTTAACTGCTCAAATATTGGTATCATGCGCTAGGGCGGTTCTGCGCCAGCAGCCCGGAGCCTATACCATGCCTGAAATTGCACCCATCGACTACCTGGCAGGCGATAAAGAAGCCTTGCTCAAAAAACTGGTGTAAGGCAAACAAAATGTGGTAAAAGCCTATCAAATAATAAAAGTAAATAGGGAGAAGACTCTTCTACAATCAATTAATAAAGAGGCTGTCTCATAAGTTTTTTTAAGGCTCTGAAAATTGAGTATTTGAAAAACTACTCGGGTAGGAGTACGAATAAAAAGAGGGTGTCTCAAAAGTCAGAGACACCCTCTTTTTTTATGTCTGCAAAATAACTCCTGTAGTAATTGGTACTTTCTGGTAACAGTAATATAGTGATTAACCATATAACCTTTCAGAATATTAACCGTTAAAGATTTTAAATCTGAGGAAATCCAGGTTTAAATCATGGTATATCTGATATTTAATGCACAATCGATATTGACATATTAAAAAACTATACTGTAAAACGAAAGAACTAATTAGGAAATTTAAACATTATTTAATACTTTAAGTTTCTCAAATCACAAGCATTTGTATGGTTAATCTTACCTTTACAATCCTTTTATTAAGTTGCACATTAATGAGTTTTGCGCAGAAATTCAACCGAAAATTTGTGCAAATAACCACCGAAGAAGGATTGTCGCAAAGTCATGTAAAAACTATATATCAGGATAACCGGGGCTTTATGTGGTTTGGAACCGATGATGGCCTGAACCGTTACGATGGTCGTACTTTTAAAATTTATACGGCTGGAAATAATACTTCACAAAGGTTGGTTCACTCTTCCATAAATGCAATTTACCCCCTTAATAAACAAGAACTTTGGATTTGCACCAATCTGGGGGTATCTATTTACAATATGCATACTGATGAGATCAAAACCTTTCATCACTTAGAAAATCTAAATGTAAAAGTGTGCCTTCAGGATAAACAGGGTTTTATTTGGTTTGGCACGCAAACAGGTTTATATCTCTACAATCCTGTTACCGATAGCATGCGGGTTTTTAAATCAACAAAAGACCTGAAGAGCATTTCAAACAATCATGTGTTTACCATTTATCAGGATAAACAAGACAATATTTGGATAGGAACCGAATATGGATTAAACCTGTGGAACAGAACTGATGAAAACTTCACAAGATTTTTGCCCGATGGTTTACCTGGTTCTATAACAGGATACAGCATACGAACCATTAGAGAAGATAAAGATGACCGTTTGTGGATAGGCTCCAACAATTCTGGACTAGAGTTGATGGTAAACGATAAAAATGACATTAATAAAAAAGAGTTTAGAAAGTTTTTCTCGGGAAGGGTTAATTGCCTGTTATCCGACAAAAACAAAAATCTTTGGATGGGGCTTGGGGGCACAGGCCGTTTATATCTTATAAATCTTGAAGAATTCGACTACAACCAACCACTGAAATATGAATCGTTTGAGCATGAAAGGCACAATAAATCAAGCCTCAGCGACAACAGCATTTCGAGTTTATTCGAAGATAAAAACGGCGATATATGGATTGGTACCTATGCCGGCGGTGTTAATTTACATAGTAAACGTATTAAGCAATTCGAGAATTATACCGTAAACGCATCACCTGATAAAACCATTGGCTGGCATTTGGTTAACTGCTTTCTGGATGATGGCCCTTACCTGTGGATTGGCACTGGTGCAGGACTCGATCGGCTTGAAAAATCAACAGGTCTGATACAAAATTTCTTCCATGACCCTAACAATAAGAACTCTATCAGCATGGGCGGTGTGTATGCCCTTCACAAGGATTCTAAAGGAAACTTTTGGGCCGGAACCTGGAATGGAGGTCTTAACAGATTCGATTCAAAAACCGGGAATTTTAAAAGGTATCAGCCCGATGGCCGCTCAGGCAGTATCAGCAGTGCCAATATTTATGCCATATATGAAGACAGCAAAGGCCGACTCTGGATTGGAACTATTGGTGGAGGTCTAAACCAATATCACTACGATAGCGATAGTTTTACACATTATGTTAACGACCCAAATAATCCTGCCAGCCTCGATAACAACTCCATAAACGCCATATTGGAGACTAATGATGGAACTATGTTAATATCCTGTTACAGTGCTTTGGAAATTTTCAATCCACAAACCGGAACATTTCAACACTTTATTCATCAACCAGACAACCCTCTTTCCATTGGGAATGGTCAAATACTATCCATATTTGAAGATAGTAACCGAAACATTTGGATTGCAACCAATATGGGCCTAAATCTTTTTAATAAAGACAATAGTACTTTTTATCGAATAACAACCGAGCAAGGCCTTCCCAATAGTAATATTCAGGGAATTTTAGAAGATGATGAGAAAAACCTGTGGATAAGTACCAATGTGGGTATTGTAAAATTTATTAATGGCGTTAATGATCCACATGCTCCTAAATTTAGGTTATTTGACAAACACGATGGCTTAATTTCGAGTGATTTCAATGTTCGATCGGCCTACCGGGGAGCAGATGGCTATATGAATTTTGGTTCGTCAAGGGGATTTACACGATTTCATCCTAAATTTATATTTGAAAACCAGATAGTCCCACAAATTATTCTTACAGGTTTTAATCTGATTGGTATGGACACCCAAATTGAGTTGCCGGCCCTTCAGAAAACTGATATTAATGAGGTTCAAACATTGACCTTGAAATACACCCAGAATAATTTTGAAATTGAATTTATAGCCAATAATTTCCTTCATCCCGAGAAAAACCAGTACAAATTTATGCTTGAAGGTTATGAAACCCAATGGCGAGACGCAAGCACCCTGCCAATAGCAACCTATACAAATATTAACCCCGGTCGGTACACTTTTTTGGTAACAGGAACCAATAACGATGGCGTTTGGAGTGAAAATCCTAAAGTTCTCCAAATTATTATTGTGCCCCCCTGGTGGCAAACCGGAACTTTTATAATTACCCTATCGTTAGTACTGCTGGCATTATCCTATTACCTGATACGGCGGCGATTTACGCTGATTAAACAACAAAATCGCCAACTTGAGGAGCATATTGCCGAACGAACCCGTGAATTATCGGAAGCCAACAAACAATTAAATGCTTCTAAGGAGGAGATAACATTACAAAACAGAGAACTGGAACAGCACCGACACCGTTTGGAAGAATTGGTAAAGGAACGCACTGCCGAACTTGAAAAGGCCAAAGAGAAAGCCGAACACTCCGACCGGCTAAAAACCTCGTTCATGGCTAATCTTAGTCATGAAATACGAACCCCTATGAATGCCATCGTGGGTTTTAGCAATTTACTGGCAGAGCCCGATATTAATGAAGATGAGCGCAATAGCTTTGTTAAGATTATTAGTTCCAACTCCGAAGCTTTATTAATTCTCATTAACGATATATTAGACATCTCCATAATCGAAACCAACCAACTTAAATTAACGCCAAAATGGTTTCCGGTTAACAGCGTTCTTAGCGAGTTGGAACAATACTTTCAGATGCGCAACGACCACGATATCAACATTAAGTCCATCTCAGAACCCGGTTCAGACTTAAAACTGTTTAATGACGAGACGCGCATCAGACAAATTTTATCTAACCTGCTCACCAATGCAGTGAAATTTACCAGTGAAGGTCACATCTATTTTGGCTACAAAACAGCACAAAAAACGGTAACCTTCTTTGTTGAAGACACAGGTATTGGTATTCAGCCAAAAGAGATTGGCAATATCTTTAATGCATTTTATAAGATTGACCACCCCGAAGGCGTTTTATACCGGGGTACAGGTCTTGGCCTATCACTTTGTAAGCGCCTGATTGAGCAAATGAAGGGGAAAATATGGGTAGAATCAGAGCCCGGCAAAGGGTCAACTTTTTACTTTACAATACCGGTTGAGTTGTTAAGTTAGATTAGGAATCATTGGTGTCCGGTAAAAAATTTTGGAAATGATTAAATGCTCTAATTCATGAGGAATCCAGAAGGTTTTATTTTCTTGCGGCTTACTTTCCGCCTCAGAGAAACGATAGTTCTTTGATACCATAAGAGATTATAAT
>CALEUX010000055.1 GCA_937920475.1 uncultured Marinilabiliaceae bacterium | reverse complement strand
TGGGCAATCAAATCATCTTTAAAAAACTTCAACAGCTTTTAAGATTAGATCAACTATTTATATTCTTGTTTGTTTTGTCTTAAGACCCATTAAATAAAGAAACGATCATCTGCCACAGGTGGACGAACACTAATAAAAATCTGAGATTGGAGTTTCAACCAGCAGTTAACAAACAAATAATTTACGGATGAAACGAGCCCTGAGAATTATTTATCACAAAGGGAGATGACTAGCTGGCGAGTTCCATGTGACAAATAAAAATCAAATTTTAGACACATGAAAGGGGTATGTGATGTTTGCTTGGAAGGATTCTATAAAGAAAGCGTTGGAGCCACCTTTACCGGGTGAGGGTGCACATGCACTAATGGCTCCCAGTGTCCGTTTAACTGAAAACTCTTCGGGAAGTCGCGGTCATCCGCGATACAGTAGTGTTTTGGTTTTAATTTACCCCACTCACCACAATATAGTTGTACCTTTTATTCAACGTCCAAATTATCAGGGCGCACATGGTGGCCAGGTGAGTTTACCAGGTGGCAAGTGCGAAAACGATGATGCTTCTTTTTGGGAAACAGCTTTGCGTGAAACACGTGAAGAATTTGGAATAGATACCTCACAAATAGAGTATCTGGGTGCATTATCGCAAATTTACATCCACAACAGCAATTATATTGTGGCTCCGCAGGTAGGTTTTTTACCTGCAAGGCCTGTTTTTAATCCCAATCCTTTCGAAGTTTCAGAAGTTTTCGAAGTTTCGGTAAGAGATTTTTTTCAGCCGGTTAAAATTAAGCGTTTCGAACGGAATGTGAATGGGCACCAATTGGAAGCCCCCTATTTTGATGTTAATGGCAAACAAATTTGGGGAGCAACCGCTATGATACTTAGTGAATTGATTGAGGCCTTTAAACAAAAAGCCCCTCAATGGATTAACGCATTACATTCCGGTAATGCTCATATCGCTCAAGAATCTCTTTAACGTAGTTAAAGGGCTCTTCGCCTCTGCAATATCCAAACTTTACCACCGGATCGTTATAATACTTTGGATTCGATTTGTTAAGGATGTAATAATCCACATTATCGTCCCAAATTTGCGGGTTTTTCCCATTTTTCTCAGCAAGCAACATGGCGTCCAGAACATGGCCAATGCCTACGTTATATGATGCCAATACGAACTTAAGCCTTTCTGCAGGGTCTTCAACGCGAGGTTTCATCCGCTCATCGAGCCATTGCAGAAATTGAATGCCAGCCCTGATGTTTTCAGATGGCGATGTAATTGATTGTACGCCAAACCTGTCGGCCGTTTCGGGCATTAACTGCATTAATCCCATGGCGCCGGCCCAGCTTTCTGCGTCAGGAATAAAACGCGACTCCTGATAGATTAATGAGGCAATCAACCGCCAGTCGAGGTTGTACTTGGCACTTTCTTTACGAATCAAATCGTCGTAAACCGAAACCTGGCCGCCTTTAATGGAATGAAACCCGGCATCTACAATATGAGTAGAACGCTGGTTGAGGAAATATTTCTGATAAACTCTCTGATATTTCGCTGTTTTCTTAAACCCAATCATCCAATTGTTGACAGCATTTAGCAATTCGGGTGCATTTTTATTAACTGCCCAGGCTTGTTTTTGAGGAAAGCTAATGGCAGTCTCTATATCAATATTGGGATAAAAATTCAAATTGACTTTGGCCAGATTTTCGTCGCAAACGGTTAAAGGTATTTCGCCGGCAGCAACCAAATCGATGAGTTGTTCAACCTCATAGTCGGGTATCTCAATAATATTAATGCTGTCGCCAATTTCGTTGGCAAGGCTGCGCAGCCTTTGAACAAAGGCCGAACCTTTTTGCACATAAATACTTTTTCCTGCCAAATCGAGCTGGTTTCTGATTATTTCGTTGTAAATCCGGTTGGTTGAATTGCCTTTAGTGGGCTGAAATGCTTGTTGAACCAATACTTGGCGGCTAAAACTGTGTGGTTCGGTAAAAGCCACAAGTTCTTCCGTTTCGCGGGTAACAGCCAGGCTACTAGCTATAATGTCGAGTTGCCCGTTTTGAAGGTCGTTAAAATTGGCTTGTAAATCATTGCTTACCGAAACTTCAAGTTTTAATCCCATAAAGTTTGCAAACTCCTGAAGAAGTTCAAACTGATATCCCATGGGTTGGCCTTTGTAAACGAAATAGTTGGTGGAGTTATAATTCGTAACAACCCGAATTTTACCGGATTTAATTATTTCAGGAAGGTCCTGTATCTGGTGTTCGGTTTCAGTTCCTTTTTTCCCTTTGCGCTCCGTTGAGTTGCAACTGATGGCAAAGATTCCCACTACTAATAAAAGAAGCCAAAGTGTAAATTTTTGCATAGGCATTTTTTGAGTAAAACATCTATCTGTTAGTGATGTATGTGTTTGACAGACTGTTTTTAACAAAAAACAGGCCACAAATTTAAGAAGAAATTCTCCCGCTTCAAATAGTAGAATTAGTCGTAGAAATTCCAGGAAACCCCAAACCTAAGTCCTCTCGGGTTTACAGGATAGTTGATGGTATGGAAATAATTATTATTTAACATTCCCTGGTTGATATGATCCATCTTAATAAACATTCTGGCACGCTTAAGTTGCATGTTCAGAAATAGATCCACGTAAGGATAGTCACCGATTTTTCTCACTTGCTGGAGGTAAAACTGTCCGGTGGCAGGCATGTAGGCCGGCGTGTACCATTCTGAGGTGTATCGTAAGTCGAAACCAAGCTGGAAAAACAAAACTTTAAAAAGCGTATTCTGATAATAGTTTGAACTGTAAATGGCATAATCGGGCAATGGGATAACCTCCTGGTTGCTTGATATCTGATAAAGGAATGTATTTCTACTATGGAAATTACCCAGTTTAAAATGCTTAAAAAGCCTTACTTCAATAAGTTTTATGTAGTCTGATGATTGTTCGGGGAGGGCTTCCTGATTCCAAAAAACATAATCGTTTATAAGACGTACTTCTGCAGAGAGTTCCAGTTTGCGTGTCGGAATTTCCACTCCTCCTCTTAGTTTAACAGTTTTAACCTGATTAAATCGATTGTTCCACATAAAATGGTTCGAATAATAACGCCGCGCTAAGAACTCAGGTGTGACCAAATAAATACCCCCATTGGCAAATAATTGGGCAGTGTCTTTACGCACTCTGAAACGGGTCAGCATGTCGGCCGTTATTTCGCTGTCGCCCGCACGGTAGCCCTGAAAGTATAACTTCATTCCTGCATTCCATCGGAAATGTTCACCTTCATTTTTAAAAATCTGCCCACCAATCAATGTGGTTGTAAATGTAGTATCGCCCATCAGGTACTCTGGAATCAAAGCCAGAGAGTTGGTTGATTGTTTAAACTTCACGGGCTGTAACGGGTACTTATACTTTTCAACATTATTGGTAATAAATACCCTTAGTCCAAATCGCAAAAGCGAATTGGCCTCCTCATTAAACCGAAGCTGAAATGTATTTTTAATGGTTACATAATAAACCGAGTCGCGGGTAGCTAAAGTATCGGCATAAATATTTTTGTAGTAGAATGATGATGCATCTTCTCCAAGGTACCTGCTCAGGTCATTTATATTATGAATCCGGCGCGACCGATCGATGTGTAGTGTGTGTAAAGCAGTACCAACTGGTAGTTTGGTGGGCTCACCTTCATGTGATGAAATGGTTATATTGCCTACGTCGAGCGATTGGTTTAGAAACAGTTGGAAGTTATCGGTTCGGTTGTTGGCCGAGTAAAAATTTACCGGAATGGTTTCGGCCTGCTTATATTCTTCATATTTTTCCGGATGCAGAACAAAGTCTTCATCGGTAATACCTCCGTTTTCCAATTGTTCGGTGCGGTTGTAAACGAACGAACCGTGTATTTGGTATCGTACGCCCGAATAGCTTGAGAAAAATCTGAAGTGGCGATTTTCAACTTTCTGGGCTTCGTATTTTCCAATGGATGATATCAATTGGTAATTAAACCCGGCATTCCAGTTTTTATTGATGTTTTGGGTAAAAAGTACGCCTACCACTTCTTCTGAACGTCTTTTGGGGCCACTGTATTGATAATACAGGTTGGTATAAGGGGTACGTGTATTATAATAACGCCAGGTATCAGGTCCTGCAAAAAAGTAACTAAGATTTTCGGTAAATAAAAACCTTGAATAAATGGGCATATTTGAAATCATGGCCGATTTCCAGGGGGCTCCAATATTTCCAAGTTGCACGTTCACCATCGATTCACGAAAGGCAGGGCTGTGAATCTGAAAGCCTTGCGATAAAGTATCCACAGGTATGGAATCGGCACGGGTATAATCGTCGGTTAATTTCCAGTTTCGCACCACGTGTTTAACCGGTGATTTGGGAACCTCCTGATTAGGTCGTCCATCCTGACCATCAACTCCCTGCCCGGGAATCTGTCCTCCCGGCTGACCAATGCCTCCCCGGTCGAGATTCCGCTCTTGCACAATCTGCGCCTTAACAACAAGGTTCGACAACAGAAATATTGATATATAAATTAAAATACGTCTCATGCGGAGGCAAATATATTGAAAAATCCGGAACACACGCCGACTTCTTTTTACTCATTCCATTGAATCATGGCTTTTTGTTGTTTGCCATCCATCAAAATGGTCAATGGCTTTTCAAAACGGAAATGGCGGATATGGTTTGTTTGGTTAATGATTGTTTGCTTGTTTAATATCTCAAGGTTAATATGATTGTTAGCAGAACCCATGTGAACTGAGAAATATCCTACATTCATGGTGGTTACATTGTGAAAGAAATGCGATCCAAGTGATGCTTCCAATGGAAACTCTGGCAGACCCATTTCTACAATAACTTTAGCATGAGATATTTGCGACCAATAAACCGGGATTCCGGTGGAAGGGTCACGAGTGCCCCAGCGTCCTGGCCCCATTAGTACATACTCTCTTTTTTCTTCGGCCAGTTTCTTGTTTATTTGGTCAACTTCGGCAGCCATGGCGTTGGTTTTGGTGCGGTCAAAATTTTCAATATCAACCAAAACCACATCATAAATATTGATAATTCGCCCATTACCCATACCATGCCCGGCTTCCAGCAGAATTTTCGACTGGTCAATAGAATTAAAGTCAACATCTTCATGTTGGGCAATTCGGGTAAGGGGTTTAATCTGCAACAAATAGAGAATTGGCAAACCATTGCTATATCCCTCAAGGTCGAGCGCATATTCTATTTCCACCGGTGCCCCCATAGCTTCTTTCAAATAACGCAGCAGCAAATCCAAAGTTCGTGCCAGAGGAACACGTTCGTATTTTAATATATTGGCAAAATTTATAATTCTTGGTCCTTTAATACTGAGGTTGGTTACCAGCGCATCGTAATTGGGATCGTAAACTGATGCACAATGCTTTAGGTTGCCGTCCTCTTCGGCCTCGTTAATGCTTAATCTGATTATTGACGACAATTCGCCCTGAGTTACCAAATCGGTTTGACCGGGCTTTAGGTTGATGGCGTAAAAATGTGTTTGCGATTCACGAATTTGGTCTCTAAGGCTGCTTAATTCCAGGTTTGGGTATCGCGGACAAAAGCGCCAGGCTTTTTCCCCTCCAACAATGTGACGGCCCAAACCTACGCCCATAACGGCAAAGCCATCATCGGGTTTCATATAACTGTAAGGATAGTAATTATACGATTGGGCTATTCCGCTGGCATGTGGATAATATTTATTGTGAACACGGCGTCCGACTACCTCCTGTATAACCACTGCCATTTTTTCTTCTTCGATTTTATAGTTGGTCAGCTCAAAATATGCCCGGGCCGATGCATTAAAAATAGAGGCATAAACCAATTTAATGGCCAGACACAACTCGTTGAACCTTATTTCAAAATCGGGATGATTATTAGGGAGCATAAATGTGCTGTAAACTCCAGAGAAGGGCTGTAGCAAACTATCTTCGAACAAACCCGACGAGCGAACAGCCAGCGGATTCTGCATGTTTTCGAGGTAGCTCCGTAAGAGTGCTGTAATATCTTCCGGAATTTCTGCATTTATAAAAAACTGTTTTATTTCATCTTCGTCCTTAATGTTGTAAATGACTGGTTCAAGGTTATTTTTCTCCAGAAACCGTGTAAACTCTCCGGCTCCAATGATACATGTTGGGGGCACATGAATTTCAAGGTCTGGAATAAGGGCTTCAAAATCAATGTTTTCTATAAAGTTGCTTAAGAAAGCCAAACCTCTGCCTTTACCTCCCAGCGAACCTTCACCAATACGCATTACAAAGCGGTTATTGTGAACCATGGTGGGGTCGAACGGAACCACCCGGCCTTTTAATCGTTCGAGCCGGGCCTGTTCAAAAATATCGAGTATGGTTGAGCGAAGTTTGGCAGAGCTTTCGAAATCGTCAATACTATAGGGACGTAGTTTTTTGGCCATTGAAATTTCGCCTCTGGCCATCAGCCATGTGCTGATACCATTACGACGTGCATGGTATAAAAGACTTTCGGGCGGAACTTGTCGCAAGCAATCTTCAAATTCCTTTAAATTATGGGCACGCGCAACTTGAAGCCCTCTTGAGTTTTTGAAAATGAAATCGCCAAAACCCAATTTCTGATTGATAAAATTCTGAATTTCAAAACTTAAGTTATCAGAGTTTTTGTCAAGAAAAGCAGCTTCCACCTCGGTTGCTTTATGGGCATTCTTGGGTTCCGACGATTGCATCAGTACGGGCATATTGGTTTTGGAGCGGACATATTTAATCAGGTCGATGCCGGCATTTTCGTCGGGAATTCCATTTCTGGGATATTTAACATCAGTTATAAGGCAAATGAGGTTATCGGTGTATTTGTCCACAATATCCACAGCTTCCTCGTAGGTGCTCGCCAGAATTATTTTAGGGCGAACCCTCATTTTCATGATTTTATGAATTCTATCGCCCGATTCTTCCGACAGGATATTCTGGGTTTGCATCATCACAATTGAATAGAGCAATGGAAGATAACGGGTGTAATAAATCTGCGAATCTTCAACCAATAAAATAATTCTAACGTCACCTACTTTTACATCATTATCAAGATTGGCGCGGTCTTCCACATATTTTATCATGGCCAGAAACACACGTGAATCGCCATTCCAAACAAATACCCGGTCGATGGTGCCCGAAGGGCCTGAAGCTTCATCGAAATATTTAATATCCTGGTTATTGTTAACCATTAAAAGAACAGGTAATGATGGCTGGCTTTTTTTTATTTCGGAACTGATGAGCAATGGGTTATTTTTATCGAGTCCAGCCATTAGAATTACCATGTCGAACCTTCTGTTTTTCAGCAGTTCAAGTGCCTCTTCGTTTGAAGTTACGCTGGTTACCCTTGGTGCAGAAAATAAATTGAGCTGAAGGTATTCGCCCATAATTTTATCAAAAAACCTGCCTTCGCGAACAATGGAGTAGGCATCGTAATAAGTGGCTACCAGTAATACTTCAGTTACTTTAAATGCCATTAGTTCCTGAAAAATATCCTGGTCGCTTTTTTTGCGGTTATATAGTTTGGAAAGCTCTACAAAAGAGTCGTTAGTATCCATTT
>CALEUX010000054.1 GCA_937920475.1 uncultured Marinilabiliaceae bacterium | reverse complement strand
TGAAAATCGATAATCTTTATGTACTTTGTGCATCGCCTGAGCGGTATTTGAAAAAAGAAGGTAGTAAAGTTTTGAGCATGCCCATGAAAGGCACAATGGCACGAAAAATCGAATCCACTTTAACTGTATCGGGAAAAACTTGTTTACTGGATTCAGAAAAGGAACAGGCCGAGAATATAATGATAACCGATTTGGTGCGCAATGATTTATCGCGAGTGGCAAAACCGGGAACCGTAAAAGTTGACGAACTCTGTGGGGTTTATCCTTTCCCAAATGTTATGCAAATGGTGTCAACGGTATCATGTGAACTGAAAGATGAAGCGAGTTGGGCCGAACCAATTCGGTGCAGTTTTCCGATGGGGTCGATGACAGGGGCCCCTAAACAAAGAGCCTTGGAATTAATTGATGTTTTTGAAAAAGGTTCAAGAGGCTTGTATTCGGGAGCAATTGGTTACATAACACCTCAACGTGATTATGACTTTAATGTAGTCATTCGTTCTTTATTTTTAGATAAGGAGCTTGAGAAAGCATCATTTTGGGTGGGCAGTGCCATAACTTTTCAGGCCAATGCTGCCGATGAATACAATGAATGTCTCTTAAAGGCGGGGGCATTAATGAAAATTTTGAATCAACCACCACATGAGCAATCCAAGTTTTAACACAGAGGAGTTTAAAAGCCGGTTTTTAAGCACCCTCGAAAATCAATGTGGCGTTAGCATGTCTCAGCGATTGCTGGTAGCTGTGAGTGGAGGTGCCGATTCGGTTGCTTTATTGCATTTATTGGTTAAAGCAGGTTTTGATTGCATGGTGGCTCACTGCAATTTCTCACTTCGGGGCGCCGAAAGCGATGAGGATGAATTGTATGTTAGGCAACTATGCAGCCATCTTAATGTTGTATGCAACGTAAACCATTTTGATACTAAAGGGTATGCCGCTCAGAAGGGTGTTTCAATCGAAATGGCAGCCCGCGAATTGCGTTATCAATGGTTTCACGAATTAATGCAAACAGAAAATATCAGCCTGGTGGCTACCGGACACCATGGTAATGATGCCATAGAATCCTTTTTCCTGAATTTGGCCAGAGGTACCGGAATTAAGGGATTGACCGGTATAGCCTGGAGGCGGGGAAAAGTAATCCGACCTCTTTTATTTGCCCGGAGCTCAGAGATAATCACCTATTGTGAAGCCCATAAATTGAAATATTGCAGTGATTCTACGAATACTGATGTTACAATACTTCGGAATAAAATCAGGCATCAGATAATACCTTTATTTGAGCAAATTAATCCCTCTTTTTTTCATGCCATGCAATATAATATGGGCTTTTTAAAAGAGGTTTCTGAAGTTTTTTCAAATGAAATTGATGCCTTTAAAGAGCAATTTGTAGCTGCTACTGATGAAGAGTATTTAATACCTATTTCCAAAGTTAAGGATTATCCCCAAAAGAAGAGCTTATTATTTGAAGTCTTAAATCCATACGGATTTAACGGAGCCGTTATTGATGAGGTTATTAAAGGTTTAGAAGGAATTCCCGGTCGGCAGTATTTTTCGGATACACATCGACTTGTGCGCGACAGGTATAACCTCATTCTAACCAGGATAATTCCTGACCAAAAGAATTCTTTTTATATACAGGCTGGTGAAACTGAAATTATTGAACCTTTAAAACTGAAAATACGCTTATTTGATAAAGAGCCTGACTTTCAATTTTCCACCAATCCTAAAGTTGCTCATTTCGATGCCGAATTGGTTGACTTTCCACTTGAGTTGAGAAAATGGCGCAAGGGTGATTCTTTTCAACCACTGGGCATGTCGGGTTTTAAGAAATTAAGCGATTTTTTTATCAATGAAAAATACTCTCTTGTTCAAAAAGAAAATATTTGGTTGTTAATTTCAAATAATGATATTATTTGGATTGTAGGCAAAAGAATGGATAACAGGTACAAAGTTTCCCAAAGCACCAAAAGGATTCTGGAAGTTTCGATAGTATAAGTGATATTTATTTGGAGTCCTGGTTGAAAAAATATTAAGAAAAATGCCAAAATAAAAGATGTAATTATAACTCTTTCACTTTGGCAATTATTTCTTAAGTAATCCTGAATATGATAATTTACAAATCAGGGCTGCATAAATTTTTGTCCGGTTTCATTAATCAGCATTTGTTTCCATTCTGCAGGATAACCCGGAAATGATGGTGATTGAGGGTAACCATAAGGATTACGCAAAAATTCGCCTTCCTTTTCCTGTTTTACATTGCCATCAAGAAACTTAACCAATAAGAAATTGCTGAGCTCTTTCCACCTAAAAACCGTTTCGTTTGCCATGGCGGTTGAATAATCGGTTAAAAAGGCACGTGCCAGTTCAGGATTTGTTTCCCAGAGTTTTACAGCGGCTGCATCAACTCCTGGAACATAGGCGGCAAATTTATTTTCCAGCTCATTTTGAGTTTTTCGTATATCTGGCATCACACGGTTGTAGAACAAGTATGCAAAATGAGCCACACGATTAAAAACCCAAAAAGCAGCATCGTCGCTATAAGTCAGCATATCGCCATTTCCTTCTGCCCAGGTGCGTGGAACTTTGTTAATGCCGCAATAAAATGGAACATATACCGAAGTGCCGGCATCATCTACTCCAAACCAGAAAATGCCACCAACAGGATTGGGTAACCAATTTCGCATTTGAGCTACAAAAGAGAATCCGGTTTGCTGGGTAACAGTAACACGCTCATGAAAATACTGCGTGTTGTTATGACTCCAGGTTAATGGGCGCCAGCGGTATGGCAATCCAAAAGGTCCGGCTCCGGCATCTTTCGACATATCCAGTTCGGTACCCTGCAGATAATCCCGTTTAAACGACATTAAATCCTGAGGGGTAAGCTTGCGTGATGGTTTGATAAATAAAGGCATACGTGGACCAGAAGCTTCGCCTTTGGCATATTCGAAATAGGGACCCATCTCATCCGAAATTTCTTTAAACATACTCCAAACTCTCAGTTCACAAAATCTGGCAGCGCTAAAATCGAGTGGGGCATAAGCATCGCTGAAACTGAACTCGTCATCTGTTCCCGAGAAATAACCTTTGCTTCGGGCAAACGAAACCACATCGTGAGCATAAACCACTTCAACCTCAGGGTTGAAAATTTTATCTAAATTTTTACTACTAATGGATGTTACGCCGTCTTCTCTTTTGAAATTGATAATGCGTGCCTGGTTGGCGTGAGCCGACACGTATCCATCGGGTATGCGGATAGCTATCCAAACGGCACCTTTGTTGGCATTGTATTGTTTCTTTGTTTTCCGGTCGGTTTTTAAGTCGGTACCCTTACCAATGAGCTCCATAATCCACACTTCGTTAGGATCGCCAATGGAAAATGATTCTCCGGTGCTGGAATATCCGTAGGTTTCAACCAACTCAGCCATTGTTTTTATGGCTTCGCGGGCAGTTTTGGAGCGTTGTAATGCCAGAAACATTAAACTGCCATAATCAACAATACCAGTAGTATCGAGGAGTTCTTTGCGGCCATCAAAGGTAGATTCGCCTATTGCCACCTGATATTCGTTCATAAAACCAATAACCTGATAGGTTTGAGGTGGTTGAGGAATTTGGCCTAATGGTTTGGCTGTGCCTCTGTCGTAAAGTGTTACCATTGAACCTGCCGGCCATTTGGCTGCCGGTCGCCAGTATAATTCCCCATAGCGGATGTGCGAATCGGCTGCATAGGTAACCATGGTGGAGCCATCGGCCGATGCACCTTTGGTAACCATATAGTTGGTACAGGCATACATATCCGACATCCAGAAAAAAGTGAGACTTAAAGTCAATCCTAAAAGAAATTTGGCTTTTCTCATCCGTATAAAATTTGTGTAAGTTATTAATCAGATTCTTCGGGCTAAAATTCCGGCTCGCTTTGTTTTTTTACCAGTTCTTTGGTCGATAGTAAACCGCAGGCTGCATAAATATCTTCACCGCGCGAACGCCTCACCGTGGTTGTAATACCTTTTTTATTGAGTTGTTCGCTAAACCACATCATGGTTTCGTGTGTGCATCCCTGCATTGGTGAATCCGGGATGGGATGAAACTTGATTAAGTTTATGCGGCAACGTAATCCATTCAGCAGTTTTGTTAAACCTTTAATGTGTGCAGGCGAATCGTTAATGCCTTTAAACATGATGTATTCGAAAGATATTCGTCTTTGGCGCCCAAAATCGTATTCTCTCAATGTTTCAATTACCTGCTCAATGGTGTACACCTGCTCAACGGGCATTAGTTTTTTTCGTTCCTCATTAAAAGGTGAGTGCATGCTAATTGCTAAATGGGCTTCACTTTCTTCTATAAAACGACGCATGGCTGGTATCAATCCAATGGTGGAAACATTAATGCGTCTTGGACTCCAGGCAAAACCCCATTCGGAGGTAAGTATTTCCAGGCTTTTTAATACCTCTTCAATATTATCAAGCGGGTCGCCCATCCCCATATAAACAACATTCGACAGCAAATCGCTTTCAGGAATGCTGCGAATTTGATTGATAATTTCTCCGGCTGTTAATTGACTCTGAAAACCTTGCTTGCCGGTCATGCAAAATAAACAGCCCATTTTACAACCAACCTGCGATGATACACATAAAGTTTTACGGTCATCTTCTGGTATATAAGCAGCTTCAATATAAAGGTTGCGATGTGCCGGGAAAAGGTACTTTTTTGTACCATCAACCGATTCCTGAACTTTTGAAGGCTTTTGAATGCCCATCTCATAATTTTCGGTAAGATATTCGCGGCCTTTTTTCGAAAGATTGGTCATTTCGTCAATGCTACCAATCTTTTTCTGGTAGAGCCATTGTGCAATTTGTTTTGCCGTAAATGCAGACAATCCGGTCTCTTTTACAACGTTCTGCAGCTCTGTAAGGGTTTTCCCGAATAAGTAATCTTTAGCCATCTTAAAAATATATTTCGGCAATTATCTGGTCAAAAGGAACGCCTTTTGAAATTAAAATATCTCTTACCTCAACAACCATTTCAGCGTTGCCACAAATATAATATTTTAATTCGGGGGTTACCCGGTTGGTTTCTTTTAGAAAACCCGTAAGACGGCCTTGCATAATGCCATCTCCTGCTTCCTGCGTGCAAAAGCGCAGATATTGGCTGCCCATGCTTTTCTGAAACTTTTCGGCGAAATAAAACTGGCGAATATAACGGGCTCCATGTAACAGCGTTTTATCCTTAAAACCATCGGCCTCCATCATCGAAACAAATGGGGCAATACCTGTGCCGGTTGCAATCCACCAGGCAGGGCCGCCCTGATCGGTAAACCTACCAAATGGTTTGGATACATGGACACAATCGCCCGGTTTTAATTTCGACAGCACAGGCGTAAGTTCTCCATCGGGCTTAACATCGAATAAAATACGGAACGTTGACGCTTCAGGGGCTGATGCCAAACTGTATAATCGCAGATTATCGTTGGGTTGCATGGCCACAGCAACCACCTGACCGGGAATAAAATTCCCGGTTTTTTTGGTTTCTAAAACATAAACCCCTTCTGCTATTTCAGTGTTGGAGATGATTTTTACTTTAAAAGTTTCTTTCTTTTTTCGAACAACTACAGACATAATTAGAAAATTCTTTCATAATTAACGTTTTTGTAAATGGTTTGTTTTTCCCATTATTGATTTATTACTGAAGGATAATTTAATAAAGGAAAGGCTTTCTGTTTTAATTCAGCCAATCAGGTTTAATTTATAATTACTAACTTTAATCATTCATGCGAATGGTATTTTAATTGTATTAAAGCTTTTACTAAATTCATCGTTTTAATTCGATTTGTTGCTTTAAAAATCTGGTCACTTCAGTAATTTTTTCCGATGTTTGCATTATAAAAACAAAAAGCTATCTTAGAACTATGCAGATAATGCGATTGTTCTGATTGTTAAGCATAATCCATGAAACTAAAACGGTTTTTTTTAGCCCGTAATGCCCGCAAGGATTCCATCAGTAAGAAGGTTTTTGGTGGCTACATCATCAACCTGATGTTGTTGGTGTTGATTTCCGGTGCCAGTATTTGGGGTGTAAAGCAGTTAAAGGAGTGGATTGAAAGTACAGAACAGGTTGACAGACTGCTGCATAAGATTTATGTTGCCCGTATTCAGGCTAAAAATTTTACTTTAAACAGCGATACCATTTCTGCCTATCAGGTTGATAGCCTTATAAATGAGGTTTCTAATGCTTTGGAGGAGGCCCGAATACATCGCCTCAATTCAAAAAGCAGAGCAGAATTAGCCAACGTTGATAATTGGGTACGTGAATTTAACCGATACTGGTCGCTGTTTATCGAGCTTAAGCAAAGAAAGAGTATGGCCGAAGAACGTATGGATGTGCTGTTTCAACGTATCTTTTTTGCGGCGCGCCAACCCTTCCCACGTTTACAAAATAACTCCGGCGATGGACAATCCGACCCATATAACGATTTATTGTTTCAACTTATCCATTTAAAGGATGCTGAAAAGCGCATATGGGATTTCCCACAACAGGTGGTTTCGCCCGATTCGGTTAATGCCATATTCGTTCGTATTCGCAGACTGTTGCCGCCCGATGATGTAATCAGTCCCGACTCTCCGGCACGGGCTTCATTGAAGCAATTAAGTGTTAACCTCTCACGTTACCAGGTTGTTATGCTTGAGCTGGTTGGGGCCATTCAGGAATTGTACAATGCTCAGGAATTAATGATTAGCAGTGCATCCAGCATTCAAGAAGCCGGCGAACGTGCCAACTATCATCAAAACCGTGCCATGGAGCGGTGGTCGCTGGTAAGTTTATACATTCTGGCCTTTATTATGGTTTCTGCAACTATTGTTGGGTTCTATATGGCTTTTGTTTTTTTATCGAAAGTTCGTAAAGATGAGGAAGCCAGAGAAATTGCCGACAAATTGCTGCAGGAAAACAGGACGCTACTCAATGACATCATTAATAACAGTTCGGCGCTCATCTATGTTAAAAATCTTCAGGGCCGTTATACGCTTGTGAACCAGCCAATGGAAGAGTTTCTTGGACTCGAAGCCCATCGCATTATTGGTAAACACGATTACGAACTGTTTAAATTCGAATTTGCTGATGTAATTCAACAAACCGACAAAGAGGTTTTTTTAAAAGGTGAAGCCATTCAGGTTGAAGAGTTTATGCCTTCCAATAATGGCGTAAAAACTTTCTTGTCAAACAAATTCCCTATTCTGGATAGTTCAGGGAAGATGGTTTCTTTAGTTTGTGTTTCAACAGATATAACGCCCATGCGGCAGGCATTGCTGGAGCTTGAAAGGAGTCGTGAGAATTACCGCAATATTGTATCCAACGTTCCAGGTATTGTATATCACTGTCAGAATGATTCGCGTCGGTCGATGCTGTTTATTAGCGGAGGCGTTGAAAAGCTGATAGGTTTGGGTGTGGATGCTTTTATTGTTGAAGGACAGTCGATTATGCCATTTTTAGATGCCGAAGATGTACAAAAAGTGCGCGAGAGTTTACGTCAGGCCATTTTAAGGCAGCGACCCTACGAAATGGAATACCGAATCCGCGACTTATATGGTCACAGAAAATGGGTATATGAAAAGGGCTTGCCTGTTTACGATTCAGATTCTACCAAAGTAACCTTACAAGGTGTAATTATTGATATTACTGCCCAAAAAGACGCCATGGCTGAACTGATGTTGCGCGATAGATTGCTCGAAGGTGTCAGCGAAGCTGTTAAAGAGTTAATTGCAACACCTGTTTTGGAGGAGGCTTTAGGTAAGGCTTTACGCATTATGGGATTGGGGGCTGGTGTCGATAGGGCTTTTGTTTTTCGCCATGCACGGTCGTCCGAACCCGGAAAAATAGTTTTAAGTCATATGGTTGAATGGGACAGGGCGTTACTTGAACCCGTTTATCGCCCCAACTTTCAGAATTATTCGTACGAAGAGATTTCAACCAATTGGTTTTATAAACTGAGCGACCGCAAAGAAGTTTTTGTAAACTCCCGCAATGCCGAAAGGGGAGAGCAATATTTTTTAAAGTCCCTGAATTCGGCCTCTATGATGCTCATTCCCATATTTGTTCACGAACGTTTCTGGGGATTTATTGGATTTGGCATGGGCTTGCGCAGTGGCATCTGGAACGAATCGCACAAAACATTGTTTAAGGCTTTCGCCGTAACATTGGGTATTGTTATTGCCCGAAATGAAGGTGCCATTGAATTGCGAAAGGCCAAGGAAGCAGCCGAAGCGGCCACAAAAGCCAAAAGCGATTTTCTTGCCCGGATGAGTCATGAAATACGTACGCCGCTAAATGCCATTATTGGATGGACTCATTTGGGACTTGAGAAATTTGATATTCCGGGGCATTCCGATTATTTAAAACGCATTCAGTCATCTTCCCGTTCATTGTTGGGAATTATTAACGATATCCTTGATTTCTCCAAAATTGAGGCTGGCCACCTCGAAATTGAAAAAATAGATTTCGATCTGGAATCTGTGATGCAAAATCTGGCCGATATTGTACTGTTCAGGGCTAATGAAAAAGGGCTGGAGTTGATATTTGATTATTCGCCACAGGTTCCTTTAAGTCTCGTTGGCGACCCCTTGCGTCTGGAGCAGATTTTGGTTAACCTGGTTAACAATGCCATTAAATTTACCGAACAGGGCGAAGTTGTTGTTCGCATTCATGTGAAATCTGAAACGGACAACCAAATTGAACTTTTGTTTGCCATTTCCGATACAGGTATTGGTTTAAAGGAGGATCAAAAAAACAATCTGTTTAAAGCGTTTACCCAGGCCGATGTGTCTATTACACGTAAATATGGAGGAACAGGACTAGGTTTGGCTATTTGTAAACGCCTTACCAATCTGATGGGTGGAGAAATATGGGTTGAAAGCGATTATGGCAAAGGTAGTGTATTTTCGTTTACCATTAAAGCTGGCAAGCAGCAAGTTCAGAAAAAGGAGCAAATGCGTCATGCTTTTGAGAGTACCGGTGAGCATGTGGTTGTGGCTGATGCAAATAATTCGGCTTCCACAAGCTTACAGAAAATGCTTTCCGATTTTGGTTATTCCGTTCACCGCTGTTTAACCGCCAATGCTCTTTGGAAAGAGTTACAAAAAAGTGAGGGGCAGGAACCATATCGCTTGTTATTTCTGGATAGCAATGTTTTTGAGGGCAAGGATTTAACAGGAAAAAAGAAACTGAAAGAATATCATAAATATTTTGAGCATCTGGTTTGCATGGCTACTCCTTTTAATGAAGAGCGTATAAAAAGTGAATGGAATGGTAACGGGCATCCTGTATTGCTCAATAAGCCTGCGAGTTACGGATTATTGTTCGATTGTTTAATGGATGCACTGGTAGGCGAAATGCCTGGAGGTGAAGTGGTTGTTTCAAAAAAGAAGGTTTTCCGGGAGTTGTTAAAACAACAACGACCTTTACAAGTATTGGTGGTTGACGACACTGCCAGTAATCGCAGTTTAGCCGTTGAGTTGCTCGATATGGCATCGGTTAAAGCCGATGTTTTGCCCGGAGGGAAAGAGGCCATCGATATGGCACGGTCCCTAAACGGTACCTGTCCTTACGATTTAATTCTGATGGACATCAACATGCCGGAAATGGATGGGTATTCGACTACACGCCATTTAAAACAGGTAAAGGGTTGGGAAACAGTGCCGGTAGCAGCCATGACCGCAGAGGCTTTTGGCGATGTTGAAACACTGTGTCTTCAGGCCGGGATGGTTGGTATGGTGGCGAAACCCATCGACCCGGAAGATTTGTTTAGAGTAATCTACCATTTGATATTTGGAGAAGTGGAGTCGACCGCTACAGATGCTTACGCCGAAACTGATAATTTGGTAACTTATGATTTTCCCGAATTGGAAGGTATTGTTGTTCAAATTGGAATACGGCGGATGGCTGGCCGTACCGATCTGTATAAACGATTGCTAAAAGGTTTTTGCCACGATTATCGGCATTTTGGAAGGCACATCAATGAATTAATGGAGGCAGAAGATCAGGAATCAGTAGCACGACTTTTACATACGCTGAAGGGCATTGTAGGTACCATTGAAGCACCTGAATTGTATGCCTTGGCCATAGAAACCGAAGAGGCTTATCGACAACAACAGCCGGGTTATGAGATGCTTATTAAGAAATTAAGTAATAAAGTGGCTGCCTTGGTTGATACATTGCAAAAATTGCCAAGGTTTATTAGGCAGGAAGATGCAAAGTAGCTGTTGATTTTTTAAAGACGCAAGTTGTTAGTTCTTAGGTGTTAACTTCTAGGAGCTAGGAACTAAGAACTAAATACTTCTGCCTTTTTACCCTTGACCTATAACTAAAAGCCGATAACAAATTCAGAAAACCTAGTTTAAATAGCTTCCTTCTCTATTGGTAAGATTTATTCAAAATCTGACGCTACTTTTTGAAGAAAAACCTAAACTTTTGCAACCGAAAACCGCCGACTTTCGTATATATATAATCCCCATATTCAGGAGTAATATTCATTAAAACTTTTACGAATGAATAATTTTGTGTTAACCAAAAATAGGCTTTTACTTCCTGTAATAGTTCTTCAGTTTTTATTGTTAGTTATATCCTCATCCTGCCGGCAAAAAACTTTTGAAAAGCCTGGGATGCCCCTCATATTTCTCGATTTTAACGGGCACATCAACAACAAGGGGTTATTAAAAGTAAGCATAACCGGCGATGGAAACGTTTCCTATGCCGACGGAATTGCGGATTCATGCCTCGATTTATCTGTAACATCGAATTACAGAAAACCGGTTATTATTGAAAAGAGTCCCATAAATCATCTTACCGACTATCCCGGAGCCACCTTTCTTTTATGGACAAAAGCTTCAGAGGCTGACCCCTATGAATATTTTATTTTTGGGCAGAAAGATTACTTTGAGGAAATGGGAATCAGGGGCTGGTCGATAGGGAAATCGGTTCATGGTTCATGGAATTTTTGGTTCTCCGATGGAGTAAATTCGGTAAATTATTCTCCTACAGTGCAACGGCAACCCATTAATGATGGGAATTGGCATTTAATTGGTTTTTCAATTGACTATGCTCACAAAGAAGCACGCATGTTTTACGATGGTGAGAATGTCGCAGTACTCAGTTTGGATAACCTGGATTTAACTTCTACAGGGGCTCCGTTTTATATCGGTGGCGATCCATTGGCCTCCGACCCTTTGATGGATACCTACAATGGCAAAATTGATGAGGTTGGAATTTGGTCGCGTGTATTAACTGCCGAGCAAATAGCATCGGTTTATGCAGAGCATTTAACTGTTAAAAGTAATAAATCAGTTAAAAAAACAGATGAAATTACTGTATTAACATGGAATATCTGGCTGGGGGGACGAAGAGAAGGCCGGTTTGTTGGAGTTAATCGAATTGCCGAAATCATCAGAGAATCGGGTGCCGATATCGTTTCAATTCAGGAGATGTTTGGTTCTGGTGAGCTATTGGCCGATCAACTGGGTTTTTATTATTACCAGCGCAGTTCAGGTATAGGCGTGTTAAGTCGCTACCCTTTAGGAAAAACTTACAATGTGTTTAAATCACAGAATGTTGGTGCTGTAAGTGTTGAATTACCGGGCAACAAGCAATTGGTGTTTTGTCCTGTGTGGCTTAATTATTTACCAAATACGCGAGCCTATGTTACTTCAGGGATGGCAGAGCCTGATACTATTGTTGCTCGGGAAATGGAAACCAGAGGCACAGAAATGCGATTTATTCTATGGGAACTGCAATCTCTCAATAATAATAAAAATCTGGCAACTATAATTCTGGCTGGCGATTTTAATTCAGGCTCACATTTAGACTGGACAGAGCGTAATAAAGCCAATAATTTTGGATTGGTTGTGGAATTCCCGGTCAGTAAATTTATTCAGGAGGCTGGTTTTATCGATAGCTATCGTGACTTTTACCCCGATGAAACACAAGACCGGGGCCTTACCTGGCCGTTAAACTTTAAGGATGGATTTCAGGATAGAACAGATTTTATATATTATACAGGTTCGGGAATTGAGAATACTTCGAGCCGGACAATAGATACCTGGCAATATAGCTTCCCATCTGACCATGCTGCAGTTGTTTCATCTTTCCGATTAAAATAATTTTATCTTCTCACAGGTAGGGGTTTTTTATTAACTTCATGTCATCTTTTTAAAGCACCATTTCTGAATTAGCAAATGACTGACAATATTCAGGAAACTGAATTGATGCGGCGCATATCCAAAGGCGACGAAAAGGCTTTTGAACAGTTGTTCAAAGCCTATTACGCGCGTCTTGTGGTGTTTGCAAGAAAATATATTACCGATCGCGATTTGGCCGAAAATGTTGTGCAATCGGTTTTTGTTAAAATATGGGAAAGAAGGGAGTCTGTGCAAATTGCAAAACCAGCTGCTTATTTGTTGATTGCAGTTCGAAATCACTGTTTAAATGAGTTAAAACAGCAAAAAATTCTTGTATGGGCCGAAGAAAAGCAAGGTGCCATTATTAATTTAACGGATGAGGATTTGCCCGACGAATCTCTTGCCGAAAAAGTACAGAACGTTATATCAGAAATGCCTCCGCAACGACAGAAAATCTTCCGGTTAAACCGTTTCGAAGGCATGAAATATAAGGATATTGCTTTAAAGCTTGGCCTTTCGCATAAAACTATTGAAGCGCAAATGGGGAAGGCATTACAATTTTTACGAGAGAAACTACCGAGGGTTATTGAGTCTCAGGGTTTTTCATAAAACTAACTTTTAAGCAATTATTACTTTACCTGAGTAAGGGTTTTTAGGTTTAATAATGTCAATTCAATAAGGGAAAAATATTAGAGTGATGTTGAAATTGGAAAATACAGAATACAATCTTGGCGCCAGAATACTTTCAGGCGAAGCTACACCGGAGGAAGTTACCCTTCACGAAAAGTGGCTTGCGGCCGATCCTCTGAATCGTCAGGAGTGGGAGGAGATGGTTAATACCTGGAACGTGGCCAGTGATGCTGTCCGGTTTAGCGAAGTGAATGCTAACGATGCCTGGAAAAAAGTGAAGAAGCAGATAAAACCAGCCGAAAAAGCAGTTTGGTATACATTACCGGTTTTTCAGGGCGTTGCAGCTGCAGTTTTGCTCGCTTTATCCGTTGCTTCACTTTGGTTATGGCTCAAGCCTCGCAATTTAATCGAATACCGCCATGTTACAGTTTTAAGTACTTATGGGGAAGATGTTGTTTTGCCCGATGGGTCGGTTGTTTCGTTGAACGCGGGTTCAAGCATTTCTTATACCGATCCGTTTAAACCGGAATTAAGATTAGTCAACTTTTCGGGCGAAGCTTTTTTTCTGGTTGAAGGAAATCCCGAAAAACCATTCGTCATTGAAACCAACGATATTACTGTAAAAGTTGTTGGGACCTCTTTTAATGTTCGTTCATGGCCCAATCAGAATGCCTCATACGTTGATGTAAGTACCGGAACTGTTGAAGTATCGGTTAAGTCTGATTTAAACTGCCTGCCGGTAAGCATAAAACCCGGAAACAGAGCTGTTTATAATCGTAGTAACGGGATTCTGGAAAAAACGCCGGGCGATCCAAACTTTCTGGCATGGAAAACCCGTCAGATTGAGTTTCAGAATGCTCCTCTAAGTCAGGTTTTCGAAACACTTGAAAACGTTTACAGGGTTAAAATTCAGGTGTCCGATGCTTCTATTCTGAACGAACGAATGGGCGCAACTTTTTCACATAATACATTAGATTATATCTCCGGAGTTGTTTGTTCTACATTTAGTTTGGAATGCACCAGTGAGAAAGGAACATTGTATTTTTCCAGAAAAAAGAAATAAAACCCGGAAATTGTAACAAAAGATTCCTGAATGGTTTTACGATTTCATATAACTGCCTTGTTCTTATTGCTCTTTTTTTATAATGGAAAGGGACAGGATGCAGTATTGCATCAAAACGTCTCTTTCTCGTTCAGGGATATTACCTTGTCGCAGTTAATGGATTCAATATCAAAAAAGTATGAAATAGACTTTGCTTACGATGCAGGTATTTTAGATTTAGACTCGCCCATATCTGCGCAGGCAAAAAATGAGGCTTTAATTAACTGGATAACCCGTTATTTCAGCAGTTCTGAAGTTGAAGTCAGTTATATTGACCGACAAGTGGTAATTGCCCGCTTAAGAGGAACTTTTCACCCAAAAGAAACTTTACGGATATCAGGCAAAGTAGCAACCTATGGCACTGAGTTGCCATTAGCCATGGTTAACATTGGAGTGGTTGATAAACCAATAGGCACAGTTACCAACGACCAGGGAGCTTTTGAAATTATTCTGCCCTTATCCTATGCTGGTGAAATGCTTTCTTTTTCGCATCTGGGCTTTTTGAATAAGCGCCTAATTATTCCCGATTCCGACACCATTGTAACGGTTTTATTGCCTGAAACATCGGTGCGTTTGCCAGAGGTTCAGGTGAAATATCTAAACCCCTACACCATTGTTACCCGCATGGTTGAAAAAATACCACAAAACTATCCTTTGGAACCATTTCTTCTAACAGCTTTTTTCCGTGAAACCATTCGGCAGGATGGCCGTTATGTGGATGTTTCCGAAGCTGTAGTAGAAATATTGAAACCGACCTACTCATCATCGTTTGAATTGGAACGGGTACGTTTTATTAAAGGACGAAAAGGTAAAGAAGTGGCGGAAATGGACCTGGTTAATTTTAAACTGGAGGGAGGGCCTTTTCATTTTTCGAGGTTGGACGTGATACGCCATCGGGATTTTGCGCCTGATGAAAAAGGTGCTTCAGCATATATGTACAGTCTTGAAGGACTTGGTGTTGAGCACGACAGGCTGGTTTACAGGGTAAAATTTAAGCCTCGCGAAGACTCTGACGACCTTTATTATCAAGGCGAATTTCGCATTGATTCTGAAAGTTACGCATTGGTAAGTGCCGTTTTTGAACTCACTTCTTCGTCCATTCGTCGAAGCAGAAATTACCTGATTAAGCGCGAT
The DNA here is from genome assembly GCA_937920475.1 of uncultured Marinilabiliaceae bacterium. Taxonomy (GTDB): domain Bacteria; phylum Bacteroidota; class Bacteroidia; order Bacteroidales; family Marinilabiliaceae; genus CALEUX01. The sequence goes on along the minus strand of CALEUX010000054.1, from coordinate 6,187 downwards.
GCCCGACGATTTAGAACCAGGCCCTATTTTGCCCGATACCAGGTTGATTATCGTCCTTGGGGTAATTTATGGGTTATAAGCCGGGTTAGGGGAGAAGTGAGTTTGCGTATTGTAGATAAATCCCGACGTGAACGTAGTAATATTCAAACAGTTTCTGAAATGCTGGTGAGCGATTTTATTCAGGCCGACAACCGCCAGCGCCTTCGTTGGAGCGAAACCTTTAAATCAGATTATGTGCTCTCGGAACGTATCGGTGATTTTGATCCTGAGTTTTGGAAAAATTTCAATATCATCAGGCCCGATGAGGCACTCGAAAGTGTTTTTCAAATGAGGCCTCAGGAAAAATAAAAAACAGCACCTTTCTAAGGATGCTGTTTTTTAGCAACTGTGCCACTCGTTTAGCTATGTCAGGTTAGGCGCAGCGTTGTTTTAGAAAATCAATGGTTGAACGAACCGAAATAATTCTCGGCAAAGCTTCATTATCGATGTTTAGATTAAAACTAGTTTCCAAATAAAATAAGAAACAGGTCATATCAATCTCATCCATCAGCATATCGTTGGAAAAAGTTGCATCCTCCATAATTCTATCACGTGGAACGCCTGTCTTTCTTAATACTTTGTAAAGGTTGCGGCGGATGTCTTTGGTATTCATATTGTTGGTTTGTATTGTTGTTTATAAATGTAGGATGATTTATTCTCTGACGATAACGCTTAATCACCCATTCGTAAATCATGACAATTAATACCATCAGCACACGTATGCAAAAACTGAACTTTTTTATAAAAAAGTTGAATTTTTATTTTTCAGTAAGTTAGATTGGTGTAATTCCCTATCATCGTTACATTTTTGGTTGTTCATAAATTGTCACAGGTTTTTTCCAATTATAATTTTCAGACTTTTATCTTTGTCTGCCTAAATAAAGTTGTTATGCATACATGGTTTGAATGTAAAGTGCGGTACGTTAAAATTGATGAAACTACCGGCAAAGAGAAAAAGGTTAATGAGCCCTATTTGGTAGATGCTGTTTCGTTTACCGAGGCTGAGACTCGAATTCACAAGGAGTTGGAACAAATGATCAGGGGTGATTTTCAGGTTACCAATATTCGCAAGGCCGATTATTCTGATTTGTTTCCTTACGACAGTGGCGATAGATGGTATAAATGTAAAGTTACTTATGTTTCCATAGATGAAAATGCCGGCAAAGAGAAGAAAATTACATCTCAGATGTTGGTAATGGCCAGTAATTTAAAAGAAGCATATGACAATTTAATAAGTTCCTTATCGGGAATGACTGTGGATTTTGATATCGTTGGAATCAACGAAAGTCCATTAATGGATGTATTTCCATACTTTTCAGATAAAAATGAGCCAACTATAACGGAATAGTATTCTCTTGAAGAAAGTCTTCAATAAAACAGCAAATCGTTCAATGAATTGCTGTTTTTTTTTGAGGTGTCGGGCAGTTTTCAAAAAAAACACCATACAACAGAGCTTTTTGCAAAATACTTTTCACCACCTTTAAACCTTCTTTAATTTTACTAATCTTAGAGTGATACTAAAAATGGTAATAGGGTACTACTAAAAGAACTTTTACCATTTTAGTATGTTAATATTTGGTTAAACGTATTCTTTTGATTTTCAGTTTTTAAATTTGTAAATACTTTTATACGACCATAAATTATCAGCTTCATGAATCTCGGATTAAAACGAACAATGCAGATTGGCCTGGCAGTAATTATACTGGGCTTAATAATACTCCCCAAAACTGGCTTGTTTAGCCGCAGTGCTGAAAACTCGCCCGGACAGGGAGCGCCACAAGGTAGTGGTTTACCTGTTACTGCTGAGGTGTTGAAACCCCGCATGTTGGAGCAATCGATCCGGGTTGCCGGCTCTTTAATGGCTAGCGAAGAAGTGGATGTAACCACCGAAATTTCTGGTTTGGTTAAATCTATTCATTTTGAGGAAGGTACCCGGGTTAAGAAGGGCGGTTTGCTTATTCGAATAAATGATGACGAATTGCAGGCACAAAGAGAAAAAGCCATCCATCAGAAAAAATTAATTGAAGAAAAAGTTGAACGTCAAAGGGTTCTTCTTGATAAAGAAGCTGTTAGCCGCGAATCGTTTGACCAGGTTCAAACCGACCTATTGGTTATTGAAGCTGAACTCCGTCTACTGGATACCCGAATTGAAAAAACATATATCAAAGCACCTTTCGATGGTACTGTTGGTTTCAGATATGTAAGTCCCGGAAGTTATCTGCAACCCGGGCTTAGGGTAGCCCGTTTGGTTAAATCATCACCTTTACGTATCGAGTTCTCAATTCCTGAGCGCTATCAGTCAGAAGTATTACTTGGACGTACGGTTAACTTTACCGTTGCAGGTTATAATGATGACTTTGTTGCCCGGGTGTATGCCGTTGAACCAAAGGTTGATGCCCGTACACGCTCCATCGTTTTACGAGCTAATTATCCTAACGAGAATTACAAATTGCTACCGGGCATGTTTGCAAACATCAGGTTAATTATCAGAACAGAAGATAACGCCCTTCAAATTCCGAGTGAGGCAATTATACCTCAAATGGATGGAGAAAGAGTTTATGTTTACCGCAACGGCAGGGCCGTATTAACAGGTATTTCAACCGGCATCAGAACCGAGCAAAAGGTTCAGGTTACTGAAGGTTTGGTAGCTGGAGATACCCTTATTACCAGCGGAGTGCTGCAGCTGAGGACAGGGATGCCGGTATCTGTAAATAATTTAATAGAGTAGGGTTGATGCTAATCAACGTGCTTACATGGAGGGTAGAAGTTTTGAGCTTTTTAAACGTCCATTTTAGCGTTGATTCAATTATAGGTTTATTACTTTAGAGAAAAGAGAATCATGAGTATATCTTCATTAAGTATCCGCAGACCGGTTTTGGCAATTGTGATGAGTATTTTTATCATGATTATCGGAATTATAGGATTTTCATACCTGGGGGTACGCGATTTTCCAAGTGTTGACCAGCCCATTGTGTCGGTATCAACCAATTTTACCGGAGCAAATGCCGATGTTATTGAAAGCCAGATAACAGAACCGTTGGAGCAGGCCATTAACGGAATTCCTGGAATTCGAAGCATCTCTAGTTCCAGTCAGGATGGTGGCAGTCGTATTACGGTTGAGTTTAACCTCGAAGTGGATTTGGAAACAGCTGCCAACGATGTTCGTGACAAAGTTTCGGGTGCCATGCGCAGGCTACCTCCCGACGTTGACCCTCCGGTAGTTGCCAAAGCTGATGCCGATGCACAACCAATTTTTTCCATTTCATTGCGAAGCGCATCCAGGTCATTGATCGACCTTACCGAGTATGCCGAAGTAACATTTAAAGAAAGGCTGCAAACCATTCCGGGAGTTAGCAATGTTAATACCTGGGGAGCCAAGCGGTTTGCCATTCGGCTGTGGTTGGAGCCATCGCAATTAGCTGCTTATGGTTTGACACCAGTAGATGTAAGAAGTGCTCTTTTACGTGAAAATATTGAGTTACCATCGGGAAGAATTGAAGGAAACAATACTGAGCTTACAGTTCGTACCATGGGTCGCTTTACTTCGGTTGATGATTTTAACCGGATGGTGATATTTCAGGATGGCGACCGGGTTGTTCGGTTTCAAGATATTGGCAAGGCAGTAGTAGAAGCAGAGAATATGCGTGGCATATTAAAACGCGATGGCGTTCCCATGGTAAACAATGTGCTGATTCCACAACCCGGAGCTAACTACATCTCCATTGTTGATGAGGCCATGGAGCGATTAGAGCAGCTTAAAAAGGACCTTCCACCTGATATTATTGCTGAAGTTGGATTCGATAATACAAAATACATTCGTGAATCAATAAAAGAAGTACAGGAAACCATTTACGTGGCTTTTGTGCTGGTGGTAATGATTATATTTCTTTTTCTGCGCGACTGGCGTACCACCATTATTCCGGCCATTGCCATACCCGTTTCGTTGGTTGGTTCGTTCTTTATTATGTATGCCGCCGGATTTACAATCAACATTTTAACCCTGCTGGCTTTGGTGTTGGCTATTGGCCTTGTGGTTGACGATGCCATTGTGGTAATGGAAAATATCTATACCAAAATTGAGAAGGGCATGTCGCCTTACGAAGCAGGCGTAAAAGGCTCGGCCGAGATATTTTTTGCCGTAATCGCTACAACCATCACGCTGGTAGCTGTATTTTTTCCAATCGTTTTTCTTCAGGGGGTTACTGGTAGATTGTTTCGTGAGTTTAGTATTGTTATTGCAGGTGCTGTTGTCATATCATCGTTTGTGGCGTTAACCTTAACGCCCATGCTTTCAAGCCGAATATTAAGCAAGCGTGGCAATAAACACAATCGATTCTACGAAGCTACCGAGCCCTTTTTTAACTGGTTAACTTTGGCCTACAAAAATACCTTGGAACGATTTCTGTCGAAGTGGTATTGGACGCCTTTGATTATGGTTGGAGCTTTAGTTGTAATTTATGCCCTGTGGAAAAACATCCCTTCAGAAATGGCTCCACTTGAAGACCGAGCCAACTTACGTATTAATTCTACGGCTCCCGAAGGGGCTACCTATGAGTATACTTTGCGCTATTCCGATAATCTGGCCGAACTGGTCAATAGAGATGTGCCTGAAAAAGAAAGTATGTTTCAAATAGTTGGATTATGGAGCACCAACTCAGCTTTTTTTAACATCACTTTGGTTGATGCTGATAAAAGAAAAAGAACCCAGCAGGAAATTGCCGATGCGCTTGGGGTAAAAGTAAGAGGACTAACAGGTGCAAGGAGTTTTGTATCGCAGCAACAAACCTTTGGAGGTCGGCGTGGCGGACTGCCGGTACAGTATGTTATTCAGGCTCAAAATCTTCAGAAACTCAAGGAAATCCTTCCAAAATTTATGGAAGAGGTTGATAATAGTACATTCTTTCAAACGTCAGACGTGAATTTGAAGTTTACCAAGCCAGAAATTCGTATTCACATCGACCGTGAAAAGGCAGCCCTAATGGGTGTTTCGGTTCAGAACATTGCGCAAACGCTTCAACTAACATTGAGCGGTCAGCGGTTAGCCTATTACATCATGAACGGAAAACAGTATCAGATTATTGGTGAGCTTGAGCGTGAAAACCGAAACAAACCTGCTGATATTACCTCTGTTTTTGTTCGAAATAACGAAGGGAACCTGATTCAACTCGATAATCTGGTAACCATGGAGGAAAGCAGCACTCCTCCGCAGTTGTTCCGTTATAACCGGTTTGTGTCGGCTACAGTTTCAGCAGGATTGGCACGGGGCGTAACCTTGGGACAAGGCCTTGAAGAAATGGACCGTATTGCCGAACGGGTGTTGGACGAAACCTTCAGTACTGCTTTGGCCGGCGACTCAAAAGATTTTGTGGAGAGTACTTCCAGCTTGCTGTTTGCGTTTCTTCTTGCTATAATTTTAATTTATCTTGTATTAGCGGCCCAGTTTGAAAGTTTTCGCGACCCGCTTATCATAATGTTCACAGTGCCTTTAGCATTGGTAGGCGCTTTGGTTTCATTATGGTACTTTAACCAAACTCTTAACATATTCAGTCAGATAGGTATCATCATGCTTATAGGTTTGGTGTCGAAAAATGGTATATTAATGGTTGAATTTGCTAATCAGCGAAAGGCCGCCGGATTATCGGTACGCGATGCCATCGGAGAGGCTGCCGGGGCCCGCTTCAGGCCAATTCTAATGACCAGTTTATCTACCATTCTGGGTGTTCTGCCAATGGCTTTAGCTTGGGGAGCCGGTTCGGAAAGCAGAGTCTCAATGGGTATTGCTGTTGTAGGAGGTTTGATTTTTTCATCATTCCTTACGCTTTATGTAATACCAGCCATCTATTCGTTGGTATCTGAAAAAACAAAATCCGTTTCCAATTTGGATGTTGAAGAAGGGGAGAAAGTGTTGTCTGCCTGAATAATTTAACTGTTTAAATTTAATATTGAAATTATAATTAAGATGATTAGATTTAAGATTATTAGACAGATAGATAAGTCTGGAAAGATTCTAAGACATCTATAAAAACTTACAAATCTTCTCTATCTATCATATCCCGACTCTCGGGACTACGCGATGCTTCGCTTCTAAATATTTTATATCTAAATTTAAACAGTTACTTAAATTGTTACGGGTTTACCTTTAGCGTAA
>CALEUX010000053.1 GCA_937920475.1 uncultured Marinilabiliaceae bacterium | reverse complement strand
CTTACTTTTTTTTGCTGTAGTGGAGCGAAGCGGATCATGAATGCCATTGAAAGAAAACATAAATGAATAAAAAAAGTAATCCCGATTCATCGGGAGAGCACTTAAACGAAGAATGTATTTTTTACCGGACAATAGTGAAATAATTTTAATAGAAGCTTAGCTCTTTTTCCTTTTTCCAAATGGTTATCTTATTTTTGACTGTTGATTTTAGGAATATAAATACGTTTTATGGAAAAGCGCTTAGCAATACAAAATATAGAAGCGTTGCCGGTTATAGCGCGCGAGGTTATACCTTTACTGGCTGCCTGTCCTGTGGTTGCTCTATATGGAGCAATGGGGGTGGGCAAAACTACTTTTATTAAAGCATTATGTAACGAATTGGGCGTGAGCGATACCGTAAACAGTCCCAGCTTTGCCATTATAAACGAGTATAGGTTAAATAATGGGCGCCCGGTGTTCCATTTCGACTTTTACAGGCTAAAGAATGAAGAGGAGCTGTTTGATTTAGGTTATGAAGATTATTTTTACAGCGGTGAAGTTTGTTTGCTCGAGTGGCCCGAAAAAATTGAGCAATATCTACCCGAATCCTACTTAAAAATAGAAATACTGGAACTCCCTGATGGAAGCCGGCAATTCACACTAACAATAGTTGCCGCCTAATAAAAGCCTCACCCTTTGGGTTCCAATACTACAAAAGGCACCATCATTTCTTCCATGCTGATGCCGCCATGTTGAAAAGTATCTTTATAATAGCTAACGTAGTAATTGTAGTTGTTCGGGTAAGCAAAAAAATCGTCACCTGTGGCAAAAATATAAGAGGTTGACACATTGGGCCGCGGCAGAAAAAGCTTTTCGGGTTGTTTGGCTTCAAAAACTGATTTGGCATCGTAGGCCAGATTTTTCCCCTGTTTAAACCGCAGATTGGTGTTTACATTACGGTCGCCAACTACTTTAATCGGATTCTGAACCCTAATGGTGCCATGGTCGGTGGTAATGATAACTGTAAATTTATCCTGCGATAGTTTTTTTAGTAATTCGTAAACCGGCGAGTGCTGAAACCACGATAGTGTTAATGAGCGGTAAGCTGATTCGTCGGCAATAAGCTCACGAATCATCTTCATCTCGGTACGGGCATGCGATAAAATATCCACAAAATTATAAACCACCACCGACAGCTGATAATTGCGCATACGGGCATAATTTTCGAGCAGCTTACGCCCCGATTCGGCATCGTTCACCTTTTCGTACATGGTTTTAACGTTCTCGCGCATCCGTTTAAAAAAGGTGACCAGCAATTCTTCTTCAAATTGATTCTTACTGCCTTCATCTTCCTCGTCGGACCATAAATGCGGATACATTTTTTCAATGTTCAAGGGAAGTAATCCTGAGAAAATCGCATTGCGCGCATATTGTGTGGCAGTTGGAAGAATGCTGAAATACAACTCGTCGGAACGTGTGGTAAACAGAGATGCGATTTCCCGACGTACAACCTCCCACTGGTCGTATCGGAAGTTGTCGATCACAATCATAACCACCTGGCGGTCTTCTTTAAGCAATGGCAGCACCTTGTTTTTAAGTAACTGATGCGACATCAGAGGCTGCTCTGCATCACTCTGTATCCAATCGGCATAATTGCGCTTAACAAATTTGGAAAACTGGTTATTGGCTTCACTTTTTTGCATTAGCAAAACCTCATTCATGGAACTGTCGGCACCCTGCAATTCAAGCTCCCAATAAACCAGCTGTTTATAAACATCCATCCATTCCTCGCATGAAAGATTATCGTTCAGCCGCATCCCAATTTTCGAAAAAGCCGAACGGTAATCGGTTGTCGCCTTTTTCGATACAAGCGACTCCCTTTCAAGTGTTCTTTTTATCGACAGTAAAATTTGGTTTGGATTAACGGGTTTTATCAGATAGTCGGCAATCTTACTGCCAATGGCCTGGTCCATGGTTTCCTCCTCTTCGCATTTGGTAACCATTATTACAGGAATATCGGGCTTTTGCTCCTTGATACGGGTAAGGGTTTCGAGTCCGCTTAACCCAGGCATATTTTCGTCAAGAAAAATCAGGTTGTATTGGCCTTCGGCCAGCATCGCCAGGGCATCCTTGCCGTTGTTGGCAGTGTCAACAGCATAGCCCTTTTCGTTAAGAAAAAACAGGTGCGCTTTTAAATGCTCAATTTCATCGTCTACCCATAATATTCTGATATTCCTGTTTTCTTCCATACTTTTTTCTATTACTTGGTGTAATATTCCTTATAATATTCCAGATAATCGCCAATTACCCCATCGCGTTTCAATATCTCAAAATTGGCTGGAGAAACAGCTGTTTTGGCCCAATCACGGGCTCCAAGCTGGGTGTTCCAGAAGTAATTATTTTCCAGCGAACTAAAAAAACGGTTCACTTGTTCAGCGTTTTCGAATGATTCAATCAACAGCACCACCTCTCCTTTGGGCAGGGTTTCAACTTTTATGGTCACTCTTAAACGTAAATTATTGAGGGCGTGGTTGGTTAAAAAGGTGCTCACTCTATTTCTATCAGCACGTGGAGACAGCATTACCATCCCCCAATGAGCGCCTTCTGTTTTTTCATAATTGGGCTTTTCAGGTTCCGCAGGTTGCAGCGTCTCAGCCGGAATAGCTGCATTAATGCTTGTTCCCCGGCTTCCGCTCAGGTATTTATCTGAAAAGAAGTCACGATAACCCGAAATATTACCCGACGAAATAAGCTGAGTAAGATTGGCATTAGAACCGGCTAAAATTTTAGGCGTTCCAACATTATCTACTCTGAAAAGCTGCGGGTTTTCGCGAATGGCGTAGAAGTAATCCATCACTTCGCGGCTATTGGCAAAGCGTCCTACGGTAATGACACGTTGCCCATCGGGTAGGTTTTTGCTTTCAATTTCATAATCGGCCAGTAGAAAACGGCTGAAGTTATAATCGGCCAGATTAAAAAATAACCTGTTGACATCGGCTTCGCTATTGATAACTAAAATCAGATAATGCGGCATTTCAGGCTCAAACTGAAACATAATAGGCTCCTCGGCAGTTATATCGTCCGTTTGGTTCACAACCTCATTGCGTACACCTGCCATTGGTCTTGTAATACCGGCAACGGGTTTGCGCCCCTCGGCCAGCATGGCCAGCCAACGTTTAGCCAAAGCACCTTCTGCTGAAGCAGCATACTGATTGGCCAACACATTTAACTCGGACTCGAAGGTAATGTGATTTCCTGTTTTCCCAAAAGCAACAGCTCGTAACAGATGCGATTTTCGCAAGAGTTCTTCTTTTTCACCATTGGCCAAAACATTTTGCGTACCTGCTAAAACCTGAGGGTAATTTTGGTTAAGATAGGCTGAATAGGCATTTTCGTAAGCCTGATTCATCTCCAAATCTTTTTCCTCCTGTTTTTTCAGAAAATCAGGATCGACAACAAAAGCAGTGTAACGGCTATTGGGGAAATGGCTCAGCAATCCTTGTTTCATCTCATTCATCCCTTTCTTGTTTTCGAGTCGCGCATAGCTTCTGAACGCCCAAAACCAGACCTGTTCGGCCAATGGATGTTCGGGAAAATCAGTTACCACCTCTCTGAACAATATAACAGCTTTGCGATAATCCTGAAATTGATCGAAAAAAACCATACCGGCATTAAAATGAGCCTGGGCCAGTCGGTCGTCAGATGCAGCCATTTTTTCAGGAGTTAATGGCAGGCCTTCCAATAATTTTTCTTTGGTAGGTAGCGATGGTACTTCAGTTCCGGGTTGCTGCCCCCCGGTGGCATCGGTTATCGCAACAGGTGCTACCATGGCGTCGGGTGGAAACCCGGGAGGTGTAACATCCTGTGCAGGTGCGGCAGTACCTTTATCTGAACGTCGCCAGTTATCTTCTGAGACACGTCGGCCCCATCGTTTTTCGAAATCCATTTTTCCAAGGCTCACCGTAGTGGGATTGTAAAAATACCATTGTCCCTGGCTATCGGTTTGACGTATGAGTTGGTTTGAAAAATTCCGGTAAAAGAACGGATCATCGGCCATACTTCCATCCTGCTGACTGCCGCCTGTTCGCGGTTGCAATTGCGCCAGCCGCTGTTGCTCAATCAGGTTGTCGATAAACAGTTCTCTTTGAGCCGAAGGCATAGCTGCAATACGGCGCACACTATCCTCGGTATAAATAATGGAGTAATTCTGTGCCAGATCTTTTAGTCCTTTGTGCCGGTTGTTTACCTGTGTTAAGCGGGTATCGGTCTCTTTTATAACCATTAAAGTACTATCGTAGTACGCGAACGAAGGGATATACTGATCAGTTTTAAAATAAAGTTCCGCCAGTTGCAAAAAGGTCTCGCCTTTTAAATCCTGATTGTCTGAATTGTAACCCGCCGCCAATCGAAGATTGGTGATGGCGCTTATGGTATCTCCCTCGTTTAGGTAGCTTTGAGCCATTATGTAGTAAATACGATCGCGAAACTCACGGTTTTTGGATTGACGTACCAGTTTGTAAAGCTCTTTACGCGACGATTGCAGGTTACCCTCAAGATGGCCGTTAAGAATGGCCAGATTCAGCCTGGCATTTAAATTCATTTCATATTCGGGATTAGAGCGGGCTACTTTTAAGAACCGTTGACGGGCTAATTCGTACTGCCCCGACTGCTGATACAACTGTGCTAAAATATAATTACGTCTTGATTTGTTCCATTTACCCTGTGCCATATCGGCAGCAGTAACCATAAAAGAAATAGCCGCCTGGTGCTGCCCACGGTGTATCAAATAATCGGCATAAGTGGCCATATACTCTCCATGTAACCGGTTGGGGGCTTTTCCCATGCCGTCGTATTGATTGAGCAAAATTAGAGCGTTATCCAGATCGCCCATCTCAATCCTGGTTCTGGCCATCCATATAACAGCCTCAAAACGAGCCGGATGATTAGGGAACTCGCGCAATGTATAATCAAAATACATCAACGCTTCAGTAAAATCATGATTGTAAAGATGAGCCTTTCCTATAAGGATGTAAGCCTCATCAACCCATCGGTTAAATTCACGCTTGTTATAAAAGGCGGCATAGCGCGGCTGATTCCGACTCGGTTTGCGTTTGGGTTTTACTTTTATCGACTTTTCACGGATGAGTTTTTGTCCTTTGCTGATGGCCCTGTCCATTTCGGCGCGCGCTTGTCCGGCTTTTTCGGGCCCCGAATAGGGAAACAATGGAAGAATTCCTGTGTAATTATCCTGCTGGTTTTCCATCAGTAGTTTCTCGCCCTGTCTGAAACTCTCATTGCCATTATGCAAAATGTTATAGCGGGCTGTCAGATTATTGTAATTTCTCGACAGCCACGTGTTTTTCTGAGTTGAACAGCCCGACAGCAAAACAATCAGTATGATAACGCCTATTTTTTTTAAAACCATTCGATTCAATAAGATGTAGGTACAACTAAAACAAGGTTTTGACAAAATTATTTTATTCAATATAAAAAATACCATCGTGGACAAAAACATTTTTATAAATTTACCCATAACACAACACAGGATGAAACGAACATGTTTGCGAAAAACAAAAATACCAATGAAATGATGCTAGACGGTGTTAAAATAGCAAACATAGAGTTCTATTCAACCAATTAGATAAATTATTTCCGGATGATAAAACATCTGAAACCTTCAGAAAGACGGAACTATGAGAATTCATGTAATTGAAGACGACAAGGTTTTTAGCAAATTAATTGAACATACCCTGAAATTAGTTCCTGAATTCGAAGTGTTTACTTACTTCAATGGCAACGATTTTCTTCGCAATTTACCTGATAATCCTGACATTGTTACACTCGATCTGGGGTTGCCCGACTTTTCGGGCGAAGTTTTGCTCAAGAAAATAAAGAAATTCAATCCCGACATCGAAGTTATCATTATTTCCGGACAGGACAATATCAGCCTTGCGGTTCAGTTGTTAAAAGAAGGGGCTTACGATTATATTACCAAAGACGAAAATATTAAGGAGCGGTTATTGCACAGCATCAACAATATTATCAGCAAACAATCGCTCAAAAATGAGCTAACACAACTTAAATCAGAAATCTCGGGCAAATATAGTTTTCAACATGCCATTATTGGCGAAAGCAGCGCCATTAAAGATGTTTTTGGTCTTATAGAAAAGGCTATTCGTATTCCCAATATCAATGTTTCAATTTATGGCGAAACCGGCACAGGAAAGGAACTGATTGCCAAAACCATTCATTACAGTTCGCCGCGCAACGACAAGCCCTTTGTGGCTGTGAATATGGCCGCTATTCCACGCGAACTCATCGAAAGTGAACTTTTTGGCCATGAGAAAGGTGCTTTTACTGGTGCTTTTATGACCCGAAAAGGGAAATTTGAAGAAGCCGATGGTGGTACCATTTTCCTAGATGAAATAGGAGAAATGGATATTGACCTGCAGGTTAAAATTTTACGGGTAATTCAGGAACGTGAAATAACCCGAATTGGTGGCAATCAAAGCATCAAAATCAATACCCGGATTATTACCGCCACCAACAAGAATTTGGCAGAAGCCATAAGGGAAAAGAAATTTCGCGAAGATTTATATTACCGCTTACTTGGGCTGCCCATCCACATACCGCCTTTAAAGGAGAGACAAAGCGATATACTAACTTTGTCGGGGCATTTTTTGCAATCGTTTTGCACGGAAAATAACATCCCCCTTATTGAAGTTACTCCCAAAGCTAGGAAAAAACTCCTCAGCTATTCGTTTCCCGGCAATGTGCGTGAGTTAAAGGCCATTATTGAGCTGGCAGCTGTGCTCACCAATTCAAATGTGATTGACGAAGATCATATTGTGTTCAACACTACCCACAACGATTTGGATATACTGTCACAGGAGCTCACACTCAAAGAGTACAACCAAAAAATTATCAAACATTTTCTGAGTAAATACAGAAATGTTATCAAAGTTGCCGAAAAGCTCGATATTGGCAAGTCGACCATTTACAATTTGCTCAAAAGTGAAAAGGAACTTGAAAAGGAATATTCTACCGACCTTGAGGAATAAAAGAGGGTGTCTCAAAAGTCAGAGACACCCTCTTTTTATTCGTACTCCTACCCGAGTAGTTTTTCAAATACTCAATTTTCAGAGCCTTAAAAAAACTTATGAGACAGCCTCTAAATTATTTATAGGCGTCTTAAATTTAATTTTCTGAACTTATTGTAGACTCTAAGAAGTTTAGATACGTGTTCCGGTTTATCGGAAATAGACAGATAGAACAGGCTTAATAGATAATATAGACAAAAGAGATATTTGGAAAATTTGATGTTGTGATTATTACTTTGTGTTTGTCTAAAGTCTAGTGTAAAGATTTGATATTAGACGAACTATTTTTCTTTTTTCCATTGTAAGTCCATTCAAATGGCTTAGCTCGTTCTCTATTGTAAGTATCCACATAGGTTATTATTTGTTCAGCCAATTGTTTCTTACTCTGCCATA
>CALEUX010000052.1 GCA_937920475.1 uncultured Marinilabiliaceae bacterium | reverse complement strand
TGTGCTTACTTTTTTTTGCTGCAGTGGAGCGAAGCGGATCATGAATGCCATTGAAAGAAAACATAAATGAATAAAAAAAGTAATCCCGATTCATCGGGAGAGCACTTAAACGAAGAATGTATTTTTTACCGGACAATAGTGGATAAATATATTAAAGTGATTAGTCTGACCGGTAAAATATACAAATAATAAAGGTGTTTTGGTGAAGGCTTTAAAGATGAGCGATTTTTATGACTCTTCATCCTATCAGGATTTTGTGTTTTTTAGCGACGATCGGGCAAAAATGTTTGCTCCCAACATGAAAGATTACCCCTATACTGTTGAGTATGAGTATGAAATCCAGAGAAATGGTTTTGTGCATATTGAATCATGGTTTCCGGTTCCCGGTTTTTTTGTTGCAGTGGAAGAAGCCACTCTAACATATAAGACTCCGGCCAATCTGGACTTCAAACCAAAAGCTGAGAATTACACATTTGTTTATGGAGAGAGCAAGGGTCAGAAGGACATCAACTCACATCAATGGACGCTGAAGAATTTTAAGGCGGTTAAAAGAGAAAGTTATATGCCCCGGTATCATTCGGTTTTACCTTTTGTTTTGCTGGCACCTGTTTTATTCGAATATCAAGGCTTTAAAGGTGACTTTACAAATTGGAGTACATATGGGAAATGGGTTAATTCCTTGCTTGCCCAGCGCATGAGCTTGACAGAGCCTTCGGTGGCTAAAATAAAAGAGCTAACCGCCAATTTGCCATCCGATCGCGAAAAAGTAAAAGCTGTGTACCAGTATATGCAAAACAAAACGCGGTATATTGCTGTAATGGAAGGTATTGGAGGGCTTCAACCCATGCTGGCGTCTGATGTTGATAAGTTTGGATATGGCGATTGTAAGGCGTTGAGCAATTATGCACGAACACTTTTGGCGGCCATCGGCATTCCCTCATTCTACACTACCATTGGAGCAGATAAAGCCATGGTTCGTTATGCCGATTTTGCCTCCAAAGACCAAACCAATCATGTGATACTAACGGTACCTTTGGATAACGATACCATTTTTCTGGAATGTACTAATCCTTATGCGCCGTTTGGTTATTTAGGGGTAGGTAGTTCAAACCGGAAAGCCATTATGATAACCGACGATGGAGGCAAAGTGGTTAATATGCCACATTATTCGGCTGCCGATAATGTTTTTTCGCAATCTCTGCGATTAGAAATTAGCCCCAATGGCAATGCTACTGGCGAACTGAATGTTTCGGCTAAGGGATTGCGTTTCGAAGATTTGGGTTTTATAAGGGTAGCGCCTGAGAAGGACCAAAAAGATTATTTATTACGCCGACTGCCAGTTAATAATCTCGAAATTGAAAAGTTTGAGTTTAGAAACGAAGGCGACCAACATCCGGTTGCTTATCTGGATGTGAAATTCAAAGCTGGTAAATATGGCGATTTGTCGGGTAATAGAATATTTTTTCCATTGAACAATCTTGATAAATCCGAAGTATCTTTCAGTTCAAAAAAGGGAAGAGCTACCGATTTATATATTCCTTTTGGCAAAACCAACGAAGCCCGGTTTGAGTTTATTTTGCCAGCCGGATACGACATTGATTTTTTACCAAAATCAGAAACGGTTGAGTCGCCTTATGGTTATTATGCTTTTACCTGCGAACTGGTAGATAATAAAATACTCTATTCCCGAAAGCTTGTTATCAATGGCGGAACTTTTAAAAAGGAAGAGTATCCCCACTTGTATGACTTTTTCGATAAGGTGGGCAAACTGGATAATGCAAAAGTGGTTTTAAAGAAAATTTAGGAAAGCCCTCTCTGATGATAAGTTACTGAAATATTGATTATTATGATTGATGTTATTAGCGTATAAATAAAGCCCCGGATTTACAGAATTTTTCTGTACCTCCGGGGCTATCGTTTTATATGACTGAAGAATCAGTATAAATTCTGACTGTTTTAGCCAAAAAACAATGTTAAACAGTTATTTACTTATTCTGCAACTTAATAAGGTTGAGTGCTGAACCCGCTCTAAACCATTCTATTTGCTGCTGGTTGTATGTATGAATCACTTTAATGGATTCTCTACTGCCATTGCGGTGCACCAGTTCAAGGGTTAATGGCTTTTCGGGTGCAAACGAATCCAAATCGAGGAAATTGATGGTGTCATCTTCCATAATTTTATCGTAATCCTGATCTTTCTCAAAGGTTAAAGCCAACATTCCCTGTTTTTTCAGGTTGGTTTCGTGAATGCGGGCAAAACTCTTAACAAGCACGGCTTTAACACCCAAGTGCCTTGGTTCCATGGCCGCATGTTCGCGCGACGAACCTTCGCCATAGTTGTGGTCGCCCACCACAATAGAGCCAATACCATTGGCTTTATAATGCCGCTGTACTTTAGGCACGGATTCATAAGCGCCGGTAAGCTGATTTTTTACACTATCGGTTTTATCGTTAAAGAAATTAACCGCACCGGTTAGCATGTTGTTCGAAATGTTATCTAAATGGCCACGGAAACGTAACCAGGGCCCGGCCATTGAAATGTGGTCGGTAGTACATTTTCCTTTGGCTTTAATTAACAGTTTTAAGCCGGATAAATTTTGTCCATCCCAGGGTGTAAAAGGTTCCAGTAATTGCAAACGCTCAGATTCGGGGTTGACAATTACTTCTATATGACTGCCATCTTCAGCAGGGGCCTGATAGCCCGGGTCTTTAACATCAAAACCATTGGATGGCAAATCGAGCCCTTGTGGTTCATCTAATTTAACTGGTTTCCCATCTTTATTCACTAAAGTATCGGTAACGGGATTAAAGGTTAAATCGCCTGCAATGGCAAATGCTGTAACTATTTCGGGCGATGCTACAAAAGAATGTGTATTGGGGTTCCCATCGTTACGTTTGGCAAAATTGCGGTTAAATGAGGTGATTATGGAATTGGGACGGTTGGGATCGTTGGTATGGCGCGCCCACTGACCAATGCACGGGCCGCAGGCATTTGCAAGTACAACGCCGCCAATTTTATCAAAGTCGGCAAGAAATCCATCGCGCTCAACAGTGTAACGCACCTGCTCTGAACCAGGTGTTATGGTGAATTCAGCCTTTACTTTCAGATTTTTATCAACTGCCTGACGTGCAACAGATGCTGCCCTGGAAATATCTTCGTACGAGGAATTGGTACATGAGCCAATTAAACCAACTTCCAATACCTTTGGCCAGTTGTTTTTCTTAACTTCTTCGGCAAATTTTGAAAGAGGCGTGGCACGGTCAGGAGTAAACGGACCGTTAATGTGAGGTTCCAGCTCCGAAAGATTTATTTCAATTACCTGGTCGAAATGTTTCTCGGGATTGGCATACACTTCAGGATCACCGGTAAGATGCTCTTTAACAGCATTGGCCATATCCGCAACATCTTTTCTGCCGGTTCCAATTAAATATTCTTCCATTTTCTCATCGTATCCAAACGTGGAGGTGGTGGCACCGATTTCTGCTCCCATGTTGCAAATGGTACCTTTACCAGTACAAGAAAGACTTTTGGCACCCTCGCCAAAATATTCAACAATGCTGCCTGTTCCTCCTTTTACAGTTAAAATTCCGGCCACTTTTAAAATAACATCTTTAGCCGATGTCCATCCGTTCAAACGTCCTGTAAGTTTTACACCAATCAGTTTGGGAAATTTAAGTTCCCACGGCATCCCGGCCATTACATCTACAGCATCGGCGCCGCCAACGCCAACGGCTATCATTCCTAATCCACCGGCATTTACCGTATGCGAATCGGTACCAATCATCATACCTCCGGGGAATGCATAATTCTCTAAAACAACCTGATGAATGATGCCAGCACCGGGTTTCCAAAAACCAATGCCATATTTATTGGAAACTGATGAAAGAAAATCGAAAACTTCTTTACTCGAATCCAAGGCATTTTTCAGGTCTTTGGTAGCACCATCTTTAGCCAGAATAAGGTGGTCGCAATGAACGGTTGAAGGCACAGCGGCGGTTTTTCGGCCCGCCTGCATAAACTGAAGCAATGCCATTTGAGCAGTAGCATCCTGCATGGCAACCCGGTCAGGTGCAAAGTCAACATATGATTTACCACGTTCGTAGTGATGTGCTGGAAAATCGCCTGAAAGATGGGCGTAAAGAATTTTTTCGGTTAATGTTAACGGACGGTTGAGTAGCTTTCTGGTTTTATCCACTCTGTCTCCAATTTGGGCGTAAACCCTGCGAATCATGTCAATGTCGAATGCCATAGTGAAAGTATGATTTTTGTCAGTTTGTTTTAGCAGGTTCAAAAATAAGCAAAATTCAGTTATACACATTTAAAACAGATAAGGATTGGGCAATGTTCAATAAGCTTATTCGTTATTATGCAAACAAGCAGTTGAATAAATGCTGATTAACAACTTAGTGCAGAACCAATTGTTTGAGAATAATTGTTTTTGTATATTTCAAATGTGGAAAAGGCAGAAGGCTGAAGACGGGAGGCAGAAGTTTTTAGTGCAGAGTTTAAGTTTTAGGGTTCATGGTTTAAGGTTCTATGTTGAGAGTTTTGAGTTGAGGGTTTAGGTTTTAGATTTTTACTTGTATCTAACAGCTAACCACCAGAAGCTAACACCTTATCTCTTGCTTCTAATATGGTTGATATGACACAATGATTAATTAGAAAACCATGATATTCTCATAATCTTAAATATCTTATCTATCCTTCTTATATCTAAATTTCTTATATCTTTATTTTAACAGTTTCTGGTAATATTCAATATTTTATGATGACTAAACACGAGTTGGCAGAAAACATCCGGAATTATTGCATGGCTCATGCAAATCAGGATAATGTACGGAAATACTCTCGTTATTTTAAAGAAGGGTATCACGGTTTTGGATTAACTGCCCAGCAGGTTAAGGATATATCGAAAGAACTCGTTAACAGTAAAACATTTGATATAAATACAGTAGTGCAAGCTATGCCTTTATTAATGAAAAGTGGTTCGTATGAGGAGGTAGCCATTGGTTTATTGATTGTAAATGGTTTGCATAAGCAGTTTTCTGAATCAACTTTTAAAGAAATTGGCAGCTGGTATGCTTTAGGTATTAATAACTGGGCGCATGCTGATGTTCTGGGCATGTGGATTTTGCCTCGCCTGATGGAGAAAAAACTGGCTTCTATGGAGGATTTTAAAAGCTGGATGAATTCACCTTATAAGTTTCAACGTCGTTGTGTTCCGGTAACTTTTATTAAATTGCTTAAAAAGGCTGAAGATTTTTCGGTTTTGTTCTGTTTTTTGGAGCCATTAATGACTGATGCTGAAAGGGAAGTTCACCAGGGAATGGGCTGGTTTTTAAGGGAAGCCTGGAAATTGAAAAGTGATGCAACCGAGACTTTTCTTTTAAAATGGAAAGATTTATCGCCACGACTGATTTTTCAATATGCCTGTGAAAGAATGACAAAAGAGCAAAAACTAAGGTTTAAAAGAAACAAATAAGGAACCATGAATAGTCCAAAACCCAACATTATTCATTATAAGCTCGATAAGAGTTTTGGCCCGGCAGGAGCTGCTGCCGGCTTCTTTTTAATCACCATAGGTGTCATCACCATCTTTGAATCTATATCGGGAGCTGTTTTAATGATATTGGGGAGCTTTATGGCATTTTCCACTTCGGGAAGTTCGGTTGATTTTGATAATTTTCGCATCCGTTTTACAAATAATCTTTTTGGCATTTTTAAAGTTGGGGAGTGGAAGTATGTATCGGCCCAAATGAAAATTGGTCTATCAGATGCCCAAATGGTTTATCGGGTTTACAGTATGAGCAATCGCTCAGTAGATGTACGTAACGACGATTTCAGAATTTTTCTTTATGGTGTGGAAGGTCGAAAAGGGATGGCCATTTGCCGTTTTAAAAAGAAGGAAGAGGCTTTGGAAGAATTGTCGAAATTAAGCGATTTACTTGGATTGCAAATACGCGAAGGGAAATATGATAAACCAACAGGACAGATAGAGATTAAGTAGTTTAATAGCCGACTTTAGCAAAGTGGACAAATAATGATTTAAGGGGGGACTAATGTGGTTCTTTTGGATCTGTTCAAAAAAAATAACGGATTAATAATCCTACTAAAATGCGAGTGAAATTTATTCTCCGTCAAATAGAGAAAATTCACCTCGCATTTTTTATTTCCCCACCTGGGATTAAAGATAAAGACACAAATACGGCGTATCCTCATCCACACTTACTTTAAAGGTAATACCTTTTTCCACTCTGAAAGAATCAAATTTTCTGTAGGTTGTCCATTTGGTGGCACCAGGCAGTTTTATCTTCATCTCTCCCGAAATTACTGTCATTATCTCTACTGATGAGGTGCCGAAATCATATTCGCCTGGGGCCATTACACCAATGGTGGCTTTCCCTTCGGCTCCGTTGTGGGCTATTGATACCACGTTGCCGTTAAAATACTCGTTAATTTTGTACATGATGGTTATTTTAGTTATTAGCTCTATTTATGTAGCTGTTTAAAATTATTCTTAATACTTAAGGAGAAAGACTTTAAGACACGTGTTCCGGTTTATCGGGAAAAGACAAGAATTAATACTTTTATAATAAATTAAATAACTCAATCATCTTTTTTGTCTTAACGTCCCATTTAGTCTGCTCTATCTGTCTAATGTCTTAACTTCTTAAAGTCTTGAAATTTTTACCGGTCTCCTGCTTTAATATTTCTACCACGCCATTCTCATAAGCGGCTATGCTTTTAGCTTTTCTGATAATTTTGAATGTTTTATGCGGGTTGGTAAACATATTACAGAAGTATTCCCAGTACCCTTGCATTTTTATCAATAAATGCCCGGGGCCTGAAAGCGATTCATTCATTGATTTGAAAAGGGCATCGTGAAATAATTCAAATTGTTTT
This sequence comes from uncultured Marinilabiliaceae bacterium, assembly GCA_937920475.1. Lineage (GTDB taxonomy): Bacteria > Bacteroidota > Bacteroidia > Bacteroidales > Marinilabiliaceae > CALEUX01. Next base: position 78,411 of record CALEUX010000052.1, on the reverse strand, counting down.
ACCCAATCCTCAGGCAAATGAACAGTGTTAGATTTAATCATACCTGCCAAAAACGGATTGGAGATTACACCGCGACCTATGGCCCATTGGTTGATGTTTGGAAACCGTTGTTTTAGGGAAACGAACTTCTCAACCGAATCAATATCACCGTTGTAAACAATAGGCAGGTTGCAGATGTCCATGCACTGCTCAAATAATTCCAAATCCGCATCGCCTTTATAAAGTTGCTTACCAATACGGGGATGAATTATCAGGTATTTGATTTTATGGTTGTTGAGCACTGGCAACAGGTTTAGTGTTTCCTGATTGCTTTCATAGCCCAACCTTAGTTTTAAAGAGATGTCGATATCGCAGGCTGATGTAACGGCGCTGAGAATGGAATCTATTTTATCGATTTCCTTAATAAGGCCTGAACCCATACCACGCTTGGCCACCATAGGGTAAGGACAACCCAGATTCCAGTTCAGTTCTTTATAACCAAGCTGTTTTACAAAGTCTGCTACAAACAAAAATTCATCACTTTTGCTTGTCATTACTTGCGGTACAAGATTCTCAACTTTATTCAGGCTGGGCAGCAGGTCATTTTTGTAGCTGTTTTTAATCTCCAGGCTTCCCTGAAGCCTGATATAAGGTGCAAAAAATATGTCAATGCCCCCAAAATGCTCATGAACCAGGTTTCTAAACCTGTAATCGGTTAATCCCTGCAAAGGAGATGATATTATCCTGAAATCATTGTTTTGGTTTGAAGATGCAATCATTGTAAAGGTTGCGTGTATACTTTATTGGTTGGGTAAAAAAAAGCCCCAACAGAATTGAAGGGGCTTTTAAATATGGTTGATGCTTAAAAATTAAGCTTTGTCAACTTTGTACATGTGCTGAATTAATTCAACAACTTTGGTTGAATAACCCATTTCATTGTCGTACCAGCTAACAACTTTTACAAAATTGTTGTTCAAAGAGATACCGGCTTCAGCATCGAAAACTGAAGTTTTGGTTTCGCCAACAAAGTCGTTTGATACAACAGCATCTTCGGTATAACCAAGCACACCTTTCAATTCGCCTTCTGAAGCAGCTTTCATAGCAGCACAGATTTCAGCGTAGGTAGCAGGTTTTTCCAAACGGCAGGTAAGGTCAACCACCGAAACGTTAGGGGTTGGAACACGGAAAGCCATACCGGTAAGTTTACCATTCAATGAAGGAATAACTTTACCTACAGCTTTAGCAGCACCGGTTGATGAAGGAATAATGTTTTGGCCGGCACCACGTCCACCGCGCCAGTCTTTCATGGAAGGACCGTCAACAGTTTTTTGAGTAGCAGTGGTAGCATGAACGGTAGTCATAAGACCTTCAACAATACCAAATTTATCGTTCAATACTTTAGCAATAGGAGCCAAGCAGTTGGTAGTACATGATGCGTTTGAAACAAACTGCATATCTTTAGTGTACTTGTCGAGGTTTACGCCGCAAACGAACATTGGGGTGTCGTCTTTTGAAGGAGCAGACATAATAACCTTTTTTGCACCAGCATCAAGGTGACCCTGACATTTGGCTTTTTCAAGGAATAAACCGGTTGACTCAACGATGTACTCAGCACCGATTTCGCCCCATTTCAAATCAGCAGGATTTTTCTCAGCAGTAACACGGATGGCGTTGCCATTAACAACCAATTTGCCATCTTTTACTTCAACAGTACCGTTGAAACGTCCGTGAGTTGAATCGTATTTCAACATGTAAGCCATGTATTCAACATCGATAAGGTCGTTGATACCAACTACTTGTACATTGTCGAAATTTTGGGCAGCGCGGAATACCAAACGGCCAATACGGCCGAAACCGTTGATTCCAATTTTAATTTTTGACATTTTATTACTGTTTTAGGTGATTATTTTAAAAAGGTATGGATTTAAGCACAGCAAAAATATGAAAACATAACCAAATGGTCAAGAAATCCCTTTTTGATTTGGTTTATAAAATGTAAAATGAAGTTAAATTTAAATAATTAGTGACTTTTATTGTTGCTTAATAGGTCATTGGAACTGAAACATATAAAATTAAGCCAAGTTTTATAAAACAAAAAAAGGAAACCAATGATTTCCTTTTTCCTCTGATTCCACTAAATATAAAATTAAGCACGAACCGAAATTTCTGTTTCTGCCTGACTATAGGCAGGACAATCTTGTTTGCTTTTACAGGCCGAAAAAGTTAAGGCTATTACAAAAAGCACAAGGGCAAATGTTGCTAATTTTTTCATACGGTTCTTTTTTTGTAAAAATAGCATAAATCGTTAATACAAACAATAATCCTCTAATTTCTTCACAATAATATTTGCTTATAACGTAATTATTGGGTCTGATGTTTCATCTGTTTTATAATTTGTTTTTAACGGCCAGATGGAACTCGCCAATAATTCCCGATAAATTGGGACAACCTGTTCCGCAGTGCGGAAAGCTATTCTCCTGTGTGCTTAAGGCTTGCTCATGGCTCGTTTCATGTTGAATCAAATTATTGGCATCTTTTAAATAACAAATATGTCCCAACACCAAGAGACAATAAAGTATGATTATTGATTAATTCTTCAGTTTGGAGAATAATGAAATTTCGAAGAATTATTATACGAATTAATTGAAGGTAGATATAAAAAATGGGGGTAATAGCTTAAAAATATTAAAAAAATATAATATAAAGCAATAATAAATGGGGTGGTTGTTGAAATAATATATAAATTAATAATTTTGCTCATAAAAGTATTTGACTCAAGTTACCAGTTTTTATTATAATACAGATTTTGGGAAAGTTGTAAAATAAACAACCAAGATTATATATATATTGATAAAGAAATTATATACAGCATCTTAGAAAGTTCCAAATGTTTAAATATTTATATGGATTACAACTCAGAACTTTCCGGAAATGATTGTTATGGTATGCGAGAGCTAAACTTGTTGCTCGAATTCAGTGAATTGTTAGGCAATAAGGAAATTGATTTAAATCTTGTAATTGCCAGACTAGGCGAACATTTGCTTGCCGAACGTATTATTCTTGCCATTCTTAATCGTGAGAGTGAACAAATATTTGTAGAGGGAGCATTTGGTTTTGAGCAGGAGAATGATACACCTATAAGTTATAAACTTGGAGAAGGAATCATTGGGTCGGTAATAAAAAGTGGGAAACAGATTCTAGTTCCAAAGATTGCCGAGGCTCCGGGCTTTTTGAATCGTACTAAATCGCCGGTTACAGTAAATGGTGAGGATGTTTCGTTTATTTGTGTGCCAATAAGGTATAAGGATGAAATTATTGGCTCGCTCAGTTTTCATAAAATTTATGGGCGAATGAGGCTGTTTGATGAGGATGTGAGGCTTCTTAAAATTGTAGGTACCATGGTGGGGCGCGCCGTTCGTCGTCGTCAGGAGTATGCCGAGGAACTTGAGCAGTTACGCAGCGAGAATTTAAAGTTACAAGGGGTTTTAAATCAGCAGATAAAAGCTGATTTTATCATCGGAAACAGTGGCAAAATGAATGATGTATTTGCATTACTTCAAAGTGTTGCCGGAACTGATGCTACAGTGTTGATTCGTGGCGAAAGTGGCGTAGGAAAAGAGTTAATTGCTGATGCCATTCATTTGAATAGCTTGCGAAAAGATAAACCGTTTATTAAGGTAAATTGTGCCGCCTTACCTGAAAACCTGATTGAAAGTGAGCTGTTTGGACATGAAAAAGGCGCTTTTACCGGTGCCATCAGCCAACGGGTTGGCCGGTTTGAAGCGGCTCATGGAGGAACTATTTTTCTGGATGAGTTTGGTGAAATACCTCTCTCTACCCAGGTAAAGTTATTGCGCGTTATTCAGCAGCGTGAGATAGAGCGTGTTGGAGGTGCAAAAACGGTAAAGGTTGATGTGCGTATTATTTGTGCCACCAATCGAAATCTTGAAGATTTAATTGCCAAAGGAGAATTCCGCGAAGATTTGTATTACCGCATAAATGTTTTTCCGGTATATGTGCCGCCTTTACGCGAGAGGGTAAATGATATTCCTGTATTGGCAAACTATTTTATTGAAAAGTTTAACCGTCGGCACAACAAAAACATCAAGCGTATTACCTCCATGGCCATTGATATGTTGATGGTTTATCACTGGCCCGGCAACATTCGCGAATTGGAGAATTGCCTCGAAAGAGCTTGCATTTTATCGGCCGATGGAGTTATAAGAGCCCACAATATGCCACCAACTTTGCAAACTGCTGTATCAAGTAAAACCACTGAAAGTGGCACCCTGGAGATGATTCTTGAAAAGCACGAAAAACAACTTATTATTGATGCCATGGTTGCCAGTAAGGGAAATATGGTGAAGGCAGCTAAAGTTTTGGGTATTACAGAGCGAATGATGGGAATTCGAATTAAAAAATACGATATTGACCCACAGCGTTTTAAGCTCAGTAGGGGTGACGACTCAGTTTGATTTAATAACAATAGTGGTATAAGAAACAGTTTAATGTTTTTTCCATGGAAATTCAAAAGCCTGTTACCTTGTTTTGCGACTTCAGTAACGACAACCACAAAGCTGCATTGGTTAAACTTATAAATGCCTATAAGCAAGATCCGATGGGTGGCTCTGTTCCGTTTAATGAAGATGAGGGCCTTATATTGATTCAGAATCTGGCATCACATCCATCTTGTTTTGTGCTTTTTGTTATGTATAATGGAGAAATTTCCGGTTTGGCCACCTGTTTTATTAATTACTCTACTTTTCGTTTGGCTCCCTATATTAATATACATGATTTGTTTGTATTAAAGTCGTGCCGGGGCAAAGGGTTGGCGAAGGCATTGCTTCAAAAAGTAATAAATATTGCCACCGACCGCGGGTATTGTAAAGTAAACCTTGAAGTAAGGGAGGATAATTTGGGTGCAAAGGCTTTATATACAGAGTTTGGGTTTACCGAATGCGAGCCGCCAATGCATTTTTGGCAACGGTTGTTAAGTCCTACAAAAATGTAATATTGGTATTTTAACTGGTTGGTTATTTGCTTGATATATAGTACTTAATTCGTTTTGGTACGGAGATTGGCATGTAATAATAAAGCCTGCCTGTACTCAACTTAAACCTGTTAAAACAAATTGTTATGAAAGTTTTTGTTCCAGTTATTGACAGCAGCTCGCACCGGTACGAAATTGCTGCGGGATTTAGCGAATCGGGTTCTGTTTGTATTATTGATACTGCCGACAATCGTGTTATTTGGTATAAACCATCCGGCATGCCTTTTAATTTTAATGAAATGATGGAGGAGCTAAAACTAAACGGTGTGGTTAATATTATTACATCAACCATTCAGCCAATGGCCCTTAAGGTGCTAATCAACAAAGGTTTTAAGGTATATCGCTCGGTTGGAACCGATTTGTTGGCCAACCTGGAATTGCTGAAAAACCTGTGCCTTCCGCTTATTGGGTACGAGGATGCTTTAAATGAAATTCAATCGTCTTGTGGTAAATCGTGCAACTCATGTCATTCGGTTTTATGCAAAAACTAGTGGTAAGTAAAAAGGCCTAAAGCAGATGCCCTTAGCCATAAGCTCTTAGCGCTTAACAGCTAATCTATTGCCTGGTTTTATAGTTGTATTATCACTCAACAATTATCAGACACTTATAAATTAAAACATTAAGTATCTGTTTAAATTTAGTTTCCGGAATTTAATTATAGACTCTTAGAAGTTTAGATACCAGACAGAAAGACGTGTCCCGGTATATCCGGGAATAGACTTAATAGAAATTACAGACAAACAAGACGGTTAAGTTATTTTGTTTATTTTAAGCATGTTACTTTTTAATTCTTTCCCCGATACTCGGGACTTAGCGTCTAATGTCTAAAAAAAATAATTTTAATCAGTTTCTAATTTTAACAGTAAATTGATTGTTATGTCCACAGCTCATGCTTTAAACTTTATTCGCAATTTTGAAACCGATACCCAATTGCGTAAACTCTGCAACAGCTGCAAAACCAAGGAGGAACTTCTGGATTTGCTAACAAATAAAGGACTGTCTTTTACCAGCTTCGAGTTTGAAGAGGTTATAAATGCCTTGCTGGTAAAATGCCAAACCTACGAACAGGCCGGTTACATTAAAAATATTAACGACTGGTTTAAATTGTTTCGATAAAAAATAATCGTAATATTCTGCGAAAATCAGAGATAGACAGAACATTGTTTTAATCCGCTCTACATCTAAGGTATTCCAAAAATTCGGCAACCCTGATTTATAGTAGTCCATCCACTCTTTTCTCCACCAACGCTTTTATTTCTTTCATCCCGGCAGCCATATTCTTTAAATCCTCATCACCCGGTGTGCGGTAGCCAAAATCTTCCAACGAACAAATACCTTCAAATTTTCCGGTAAGTATGCAGGTTTGTTTGATGGTTGGTGTCAGTTCCGCCTCAAATTGCTCAGCTTCCCGGTATAACCCCAATGGCACATGGTGCGCTGGCAGTTCTTCATAACAAGCCATTAACGCCACAAAGTATTTTTCTAACGTCATAAGCGTCATGCTGTATCTCAGGTCGTTATTAAACCGTGATGGTTTGCCAATGCTTTCGGTAAGGATATCGTAAAAACGGTTTGCTTCTTTAAGGGTTGATGAGGCCAAAGCCACAAATTCCCGGTCAATTACTGTCTGTTCCATATTAGATTTTTTCGGGATTAATTACATTATATAGTTGTTGAGAAACGTAATTCAGAAATCAGGCCACGATTCAATTTCTTCCTATTAGAATATTAATATTTAATTATATGTCATAATATCAGTAAGATATGGCTGGATTATTTCTCTCTGGCATCATTAAAACGATTTAATACTGAATGTGGAATTTTAAAATCCTACAAAAATGTAAGATGCGGTTTTTTATAATACCTAAATGTTATAAATCGAACAATTGTTTATTTAAACTTAATTGAAATAGGGATTTGTTTGTAATGTTAATTAATAGTATATGAGGTGTTTGTGATTTATTATTTTGTTTCGGTCTTAATATTAAAAGGCTTCGGCATACTTCTTTCAATACACTTTTCCAGATTAACCAATTAAACTTTACTGCAATGAGAAAAATTGCTATTTACGGGAAAGGTGGTATCGGTAAAAGTACCACTACCCAAAACACAGTTGCCGGGCTGGTAGAGATGGGCAAAAAAGTGATGATTGTGGGCTGCGACCCCAAAGCGGATTCGACCCGTTTGCTGTTGCATGGGCTGGCACAAAAAACAGTCCTCGATACTTTGCGCGATGAAGGCGAAGATATAGAACTGGAAGATGTGTTGAAACCCGGTTTTGGGAATACCCGCTGCGTAGAATCCGGTGGTCCTGAACCTGGCGTGGGTTGTGCCGGACGTGGCATCATTACTTCAATTAACCTATTGGAACAATTGGGGGCTTATGATGAGGATAAAGAACTTGATTATGTATTTTATGATGTACTTGGCGACGTGGTTTGTGGCGGCTTTGCAATGCCTATTCGCGATGGTAAAGCCCAGGAAGTGTACATTGTTTGCTCAGGTGAAATGATGGCCATGTATGCTGCCAACAACATTTGCAAATCCATTGCCAAGTTTGGTAAGGCCGGTGATGTGCGGTTGGGAGGACTTATTTGTAATTCAAGAAAGGTCGACAACGAATCGAATATGATTCAGGAATTTGCCCGTAAACTTGGTACACAGATGATTCACTTTGTTCCGCGCGACAATATGGTTCAACATGCCGAAATAAACCGTAAAACGGTTATCGACCATGCCCCTGAACATGTGCAGGCCGATGAATATCGTCAATTAGCTAAAAAAATTGACGAAAACAAAATGATGGTGCTGCCAACGCCTCTCGCAATTGATGAGCTTGAAAAACTTTTAATTGAATTTGGGGTACTTAACTAATCTTATCTACTAATCTGCTAAATCTATTCATTATGTATATGTTAAGAGCAATTGTACGCCCGGAAAAATCGCCGGTAGTACTCAAAGCATTGTTTGACGCCGGCTTTCCTGCGGTTACCAAGCTACCGGTTTTTGGACGCGGAAAACAGCGCGGATTAAAAGTGGGGGCTGTAACTTATGATGAACTGCCCAAAGAGATGTTGATGTTGGTAATTCAGAATAAAGACAAGGACTTTGTGGTTGAAACCATTATGAACGCAGCACGCTCAGATAATGGTGGTCAGTTTGGCGATGGTAAAATATTTGTGACGCCAATAGAGGAGGCCTATACCATCTCGTCGGGGCATAAGGAAGTTTAATAGTTTAGAGTTCAAAGTTTAAAGTTGATAGTTCAAAGTTCATAGTTAAGGGTTGATAGTTTATGGTTATGGATGCAGTAATTGGCTTTTACCGATAACTCTCAACCATCAACTCTCAACTTTCAACTCTTAATTATCAACCTAAAACCAAACCAATAAAAGAATAATATGAAGTTAATATTAGCAATAATACGAATAGCCAAAATGCAGGAAACAAAACTGGCTCTGTCCGATGTGGGGCTGCCATCGTTCACTGCAATGCCGGTGTTCGGTCGTGGAAAGGGGCATGGCGACCTTGAGCGGGCTGCCGATGTAAACCCCCAGCTCCACGAACTGATTCCCGAAATTCCCAGATTTAAATCTAAACGACTTATCACGCTGGTAGTGACCGATGACAAGAAAGATCTGGCCGTTGAAACCATCATCAAAGCCAACCAAACTGGTAAAAGCGGCGATGGGCGAATTTTTGTAGTCAATACGTTTGACTCAATACGTGTACGTACCGGCGAAACCGGCGATAAAACACTTGATTAACGGAGGAAGTAATTATGGGAAAGACAAAAAAAATTGAACTGGACAAGTTCAGGGATGCGGTGGTTGGAAAATACCCTTCCAAAATTGGTCGCAAAAGAGCCAAGGCAATTGTGAACAACGACCCTGACAATATTCCGCAGATTCAGGCCAACATACGCACCGTACCCGGTATCATCACCCAAAGGGGATGTACCTATGCAGGCTGTAAGGGTGTGGTGTTGGGCCCAACCCGCGACATTGTAAACATCACGCATGGCCCCATCGGATGTGCCTTTTACTCATGGCTCACACGTCGCAACCAGACCAAACCAGAAACAGAAATGGATGAGAACTTTATTCCTTATGCCTTTTCTACCGATATGCAGGACTCCAACATTGTTTTTGGTGGAGAGGATAAACTCAAACAGGCCATTCGTGAAGCCGTGGAACTTTTTAATCCCAAAGCCGTTGCTGTATTTTCTACCTGTCCGGTAGGACTTATTGGCGATGATGTGCATCGGGTTGCCAAGCAGATGATGGAAGAGTACGATAATAAAATCAACATCTTCGGATTTTCATGCGAGGGCTACCGCGGTGTATCCCAGTCGGCCGGTCACCACATTGCCAACAACCAGCTTTATAAACACCTTATTGGTCGCGACGACTCTGTAAAAGGTAAGTTTAAGTACAGGGTTAACCTGCTGGGTGAGTACAACATTGGCGGCGACGCGTTTGTGCTGGAGGAGATGTTTGAAAAATGCGGCATCGAATTGGTGGCCACATTTTCAGGAAACTCAACCGTGAACTCATTCGAAAATGCCCACACCGCCGATTTGTCGATGGTGATGTGCCACCGCTCCATCAACTACGTGGCCGAAATGCTCGAAACATCCTTTGGTATTCCTTGGATAAAGGTGAATTTCATTGGTGCTGGTGCCACTGCCAAAGCTTTGCGTAAAGCAGCTGCCTATTTCGACGATGCTGAACTTAAAGCCAAAGTGGAAGAGGTGATTGCCGAAGAGATGGCCAAAGTAGAGGTAGCCCGTCAGGCTGTTCTACCCAAAACTACCGGGAAAACTGCCATGCTATTTGTGGGTGGTTCGCGGGCGCACCATTATCAGGAGCTTTTTAACGAGCTTGGCGTTAAAACACTGGCTGCCGGTTACGAGTTTGGTCATCGCGACGATTATGAAGGACGCCGGGTTATTCCTACCATTCAGATTGATGCAGATTCCCGTAACATTGAAGAAATAAAAGTGAGTAAAGACCAAGCACGTTACAAGGAACGCGTTTCAAAGGAGCGCATCGAAGCTTTGGAAAAGGATGTTGATTTTGAATATAATGAATATACCGGTTTAATGGCCGATATGGAGAAAGGTGCCCTAGTGATTGACGATCTGAGTCATTACGAGATGGATAAGTTGATTGAAATGTATAAACCCGACATTTTTTGCGCCGGAATTAAAGAGAAGTATGTGGCTCAAAAAATGGGAGTACCGCTCAAACAGCTTCACAACTACGACTCCGGAGGTCCTTATGCAGGTTTTAAGGGAGCCATCAATTTCTATAACGACATTGCCATGATGATGTCCTCATCTATCTGGAAGGAACTGAAAGCACCCTGGGAACGTGAGGAGGTTATCGAAGCCGTTTATGCTTACTAAACCTAAAGTTACAGAAACGATGAGTGATGCATTGGCATCTATTATGTTTCTTTTATCCGGTATAATCTAAACCTGATTAATTATGTTATTACGACACACAACACCCAAAGAAATAGACAGGAAAGCATTGACCATTAATCCGGCCAAAACCTGTCAGCCTGTTGGGGCAATGTATGCAGCCCTGGGTCTGCATGGTTGCCTGCCCCACAGTCACGGTTCGCAAGGTTGTTGCTCTTATCACAGGAGCACGCTTACGCGCCATTTTAAAGAGCCTGTAATGGCTGCTACCAGCTCATTTACCGAAGGATCTTCCGTTTTTGGAGGGTCGGCCAACTTGGTGCAATCCATTAATACCATTTTCACGGTTTATAACCCTGACGTAATTGCCGCCCACACCACTTGTCTTTCAGAGACTATTGGCGACGATATGACGGCTATTATTGCCAAGGCGGCCGATGATGGAATGATACCAGAAGGCAAAAAGGTGATTTATTGCAACACGCCAAGTTATGTGGGAACGCACGTTACCGGCTATGCCAATCAGGTGAGTGCTTTTGTGAAGTTTTTCTCAAAACCTACCCTGAAAAGGAAAAATGTAGTGAATTTGGTGGCTGGTTGGATGGAGCCTTCTGATATGCGCGAGATTAAACGTTTGGCAAAGGAATTGGAGGCCCGCACCATTATGTTTCCTGATATGAGCGATGTGCTGGATGCTCCGCTGGATGGCAAGTTTCAAATGTATCCGGCAGGCGGCACCACAATTACTGACATGGAGGCTACAGGCGACAGTAAGTTCACCATTGGCATCGGACCCTATTCCACCGAAGATGCCTGCATAACGCTCGAGAACAAATGTAAAGTGAAATTCGAGGTGATTGACATACCCATTGGACTGAAAGCTACCGACCGGTTCATCATGTCGTTAAGTCGTCATGCCAATGTGCCGGTACCCGATTCCATCACTTTAGAACGAGGCCGATTGGTTGATTTAATTGCCGACAGTGCTAAAAATTTATACGGCAAACGGGTGGCATTATGGGGCGACCCCGATACGCTTATTCCTTTGTGCGAGTTTCTGGTGTCGCTCGATATGAAACCGGTTTACATTGTAACCGGCACCTCAGGAAAACTCTTTGATGAGCGGATGTCGGAAATTCTAAAAAACATTCCTGAAGCTAAATTTAAGTGTGGTGAGCGTGCAGATATGTTTCTGATGCACCAGTGGATTAAGCAGGAGGGTGTTGATTTGCTCATTGGCAACACCTATGGCAAATACATTGCCCGCGACGAGGATACCCCATTTGTGCGCTATGGCTTTCCTATTGCCGATAGGCCCGGGCACAACTACATGCCTAAGACCGGCTACCAAGGAGCAGCCAATTTGCTGGTTCAGATTCTTAACGCTTTTCTCGATTATGAAGACCGTAAATGTCCCGAAGAAAAAGTGGAATTTCAATTATAGGTTTCAGAGTGTTTTTAATTTTAAGTTAAATTTTGGGACAAAAGAGCTGCATCACATTGGGGGTGTGGCTCTTTTTATTGCTTTGCAATTTGTGAGTTAACTAAGATTTAGAGGATGTCTAATTCTACTTTGACAGATTCCGAAATTTTTAAAGGTTTTTTGGGGAAACACCTATGCTTAAAAATGAATAATGGATAACTAGCCCCAACGGGGCGCAATCAGCAACATAGGGCAACGCTCTACGAATGTAAACCAAACCAAAAGTCGCCCTGTAAGGGCATAATCAGTTAGTGATTTTAAAGTGTCAAAATAGAACTAATACCGGCGTCTTATCCTTGTTTTAAGCCGGTGTTTGTAAATCCTACATTTATGTAATTTATTATTTCAAACTATACAAAAATGTATTGTGTTTTCTTTTGATAGGCGCGTTAAGCTGTTTGTTATAAGCGCTTTGCAATGCGTGGCACAATTTTTATTTATACCATAGTGAACCTATTATTAATCTACACCTATTCACTATGGCCGATTACATTCTCACCGAGCGTCAGAAGCAGGTTGCCCGTTCCGGTTCAAACACCGGAAAAATGGTGTGCAACAAACCCAGCGTGGCCGGGAGTGTAAGCCAGCGGGCCTGTGTGTTTTGCGGTTCAAGGGTGGTTTTATACCCCATTGCCGATGCGCTCCATATCATTCATGGGCCAATTGGTTGTGCCGCATACACATGGGACATCCGCGGAGCCATGTCGTCGGGGCCTGAGCTGCACCGTATGAGTTTTTCCACCGACCTCAGCGAGAAAGAGGTGGTGTTTGGTGGAGAACCAAAACTATATCAAGGCTTAACTGAACTTATCGACAAGTACAATCCAAAAGCTGCATTTGTTTATTCCACATGCATTGTGGGCATTATTGGCGATGATGTGGAGAAAATTTGCAAGCAGGTAGCGCAGGAGAAAAACATACCTGTACTTCCCGTTCAGGCACCCGGTTTCCAAGGCTCTAAAAAGGATGGCTACAAAGTGGCTTGTGAGGCGCTTTTTAACCTGGTAGGAACGCTGGATATGCCTGTTCCCAAATACAGCATTAACATACTTGGCGATTTTAACCTTGCTGGTGAGCTTTGGATTCTGATGGATTACTACAAACGAATGGGCGTTCACATCAATGCCACCATTACGGGCGACGGACGTGTGGATGCCATTCGTAACGCGCACAATGCCGCCCTTAACGTGGTGCAATGTTCCGGCTCAATGGCTCATTTGGCCCGTTTGATGAAGGATAAGTACAATGTGCCGTTTATACACGTCTCTTACTTTGGCATTGAAGACATGTCGGACGCACTTTACGAGGTGGCCAAATTTTTTAACAGCGATGAGCTGATGGCAAAGGCCCGTGACATTGTGCGCGAGGAGGTTGGGCGGTTGATGCCGGCTTTGCAATGGTACCGCGAGCGTTTGGAAGGCAAGCGGGCTGCTGTTTATGTGGGAGGGGCGTTTAAAGCTATTTCACTTATCAAAGCGCTTCGCCTTATTGGTGTAAAAACCGTGATTGTGGGTTCGCAAACCGGTAATTCCGATGATTATGAGGTGATTAAAAAGCTGAGTGACGAAGATACCATCATTGTGGACGACTCCAACCCGGTGGAGCTTTCCAACTTTGTGAAGGAGAAGCAGGCCGATGTATTTATTGGTGGCGTGAAGGAGCGCCCCATAGCCCATAAAATAGGCATTGGCTTCTGCGACCATAACCACGAACGCAAAGAAGCACTGGCAGGCTACGAAGGTATGATGAATTTTGCCAAAGAGATTTATGCCACCACCATGAGTCCCATCTGGAAATTCACCAAATAATAAAACCCCTAACCCACACCCCCTAACCTCCTAAAGGGGGAACCCCAAATGCTCAGATAAAAACTTTAAACCTTAAACCCTGAACCCTCAACTCAAAACCCTAAACATAGAACATAGAACCTAAAACCTAAAAAATGGCTAACATCTCAAAATCAACATCATCCACACGCAATGCCTGCAAACTTTGTGCGCCTCTTGGTGCATCGCTGGTGTTTAAAGGTATTGAAGGATGTGTGCCGCTCATTCATGGTTCGCAGGGGTGCAGCACTTACATCCGTCGCTACATGATAAGCCATTACAAAGAGCCGGTGGATATTGCATCCACAAACTTTAGTGAGGAAGCTGCGGTTTTTGGTGGCGGGCAGAATTTTGTAACAGGCATCAACAACATCATAAAACAATATAACCCTGCTGTGATAGGCGTTGCATCAACCTGCCTGAGCGAAACCATTGGCGAAGATGTGGATGCGCTGATACGCGATTACACGGGGCAAAACGGAAATACGCCACTGTTTTTCAATGTCTCTACACCCAGCTATTGCGGTACGCACATGAATGGGTTTCACCAGGCTGCCATTGCGGCTGTGGCGCGGTTCGCAAAGTCGGGTAAAACCGGTAGCCAGATCAATATTTTTCCCGGATTTGTATCGCCGGCCGATATCCGGTATCTGAAAGAACTTTGCATCGATTTTCATATACCTGCCACTGTTTTTCCCGACTATTCAGAAACACTCGACAATGTGCACACCCGCGAGTATCAATTGGTTCCTTCGGGTGGGACTACCATTTCTGAGCTTGAGATGACCGGCTCTGCAAAAGCAACCATAGAATTTGGGACTGTATTTAATCGTGGTGGAAAAAGTACAATTGGAAACTCAATAGTAAGTGCCGGACAGTGGCTACAGGAAAAAATGTTTGTAACGAACCACCAGCTTGGTTTTCCAATTGGCATAGATGTCAGTGATAAATTCTTTAACCTGCTGAGTGGTATAGCTCAAAGTCCGATGCCCGATAAACACCAAAAGGAGCGCGGCCGCCTGATTGATGCTTACGTGGATGCCCATAAATATGTGTTTGGCAAACGTGCCGTGATTTATGGCGAAGAGGATTTTGTGATTGCACTGGCGGCTTTTCTTCTTGAGATTGGAATGGTGCCGGTTTTGGTAGCCTCGGGTGCTGCAAGCGGGTTAATGAAAAGCACCCTTGAGACGATTGCCGGTCCCGATATCTGCATTGCCGATGGCTCCGACTTTGCCTCAATGCGTGAAATCATGCAGGAGCTTAAGCCTGATATCATGATAGGCAACAGCAAAGGCTACTACATCGCCCGGGAGATGAAAATTCCTTTGGTTCGCGCCGGCTTTCCCATTCACGACCGCTTTGGCGCATCACGCATCCACCACATCGGTTATCGTGGCACCCAGGAATTGTTCGACCGCATTGTAAACGCCCTCATCGAATACAAACAGGAAAACAGCCCGGTAGGGTATAAGTATATATAAGTTCGAAGTTCAAAGTTTAAAGTTCGGAGTTGATAGTTGATAGTTCAGAGTTGATGGTTGGAATCTGAGACAACTCTCAACCCTAAACCCTAAACCCTAAACCCTAAACTAATAAAGAAACGCCATGATAAACGAAACCAACACATCCGTAGCCCATCCCTGTTTCGATGAAGAAGCGAGGCATTCTCACGCCAGGGTGCATTTACCGGTTGCTCCCAATTGCAACATACAGTGCAACTACTGCAACCGTCAGTACGATTGCGTTAACGAAAGCCGGCCGGGGGTTACCTCCACGGTGCTGAAACCTTTTCAGGCGTATGAGTATTTCAGGGCGTTAGACGATAAGCTGGACAACCTGTCGGTGGTGGGAATTGCCGGGCCTGGCGACCCGTTTGCCAACCCCGATGAAACGTTGGAAACCATGCAGCGCATCAAAGAAGCTTATCCCGATAAACTCTTTTGTGTTTCAACCAATGGGCTAAACCTCTATCCGTATATCAATGATTTGGCGAAAATTGGCGTGTCGCATGTCACCATAACCATCAATGCCATCGACCCTGCCGTTACGGCGAAAGTTTATAAATGGGTGCGCTTCAATAAAAAGGTGTATAGGGGAGAAGAGGGTGCCAAAGTGCTGTTGCGTGAGCAGTTGCAGTGCATTCCCGCTCTAAAGGAGAAAGGCATCACGGTTAAAATTAATTCGGTAATAATGCCGGGCATCAACGACCATCACATTGGGGAGGTGGCAAGAGTTTGCGCAGCATTGGGTGCCGATGTGATAAATTGTATCCCCATGATTGCCGCCAAAGGAACCGCTTTTGAGAACATAGTGCAGCCTGATTCTAAAATGGTTTTTAAAACACGCATGGAAGCATCTAAATATCTGAAGCTGATGTCGCACTGTGCCCGTTGTCGTGCCGATGCTGCCGGTTTATTGGGTAAAGATTTAAATGATACGCATGTGATGCTAAAAGAATTTGCAAAACGAGAACCATTCACCGAAGAGGAGCGACCCTACGTGGCTGTGGCCACCCGTGAAGGACTGTTGGTGAATATGCATTTGGGCGAAACCAAAGCCTTTTACATCTTCCGCAAATCGCCCAAAGGGTTTCAGTTTGTGGAAGAGCGCGAAGCACCACCCGCTGGTACAGGCGATAACCGCTGGCTCGATATGGCTCGCCTCTTAAAGGATTGCCGTGCACTGTTGGTTTCAGGTGTGGGCGAAAACCCGAAAGCCATCATCGGCAGTTGCGGGGTTCGCATCATCGAAATGACTGGCCTTATCGACGAGGGTTTGGATGGTATTTACAACCATAAACCCATCCGAAGCATCGCCAAACAAGACGCCTTCCGTTGCGGCAGAAACTGCAAAGGAAACGCCCAGGGATGTGCCTGAAATCAGTTATCAGTGTTCAGTCATTAGTTGGGGAGTTTTGAGTTGATGGTTGGAAGGTAAGAAGGTTCCAAGGTCAGAAGGCATAATACTCAAAACCCCAAACAATCAACTATCAACAACCAACAACCAACTCTAAACTCTAAACTCTAAACAATAAACTCTAAACTTAAAACTCATCAACTAAACTAAACAGCCATGAAAAAACCAACCTATCACATTTTAGTATGCAACTCATTTCGTGTTGCCGGCGATGCCCAGGGGGCTTGTAATAAAAAAGGTGCCACCGGATTGATACAATACATTACCGAAGAGGCTACCGACCGCGGTCTCGATGTGGCCGTATCATCCACCGGATGCCTTAATGTTTGCTCCGAAGGGCCTGTCATCGTTATCCATCCCAACAATTTATGGTACGGAAAAGTGGAAAACGAAGCAGCCATCGACGAAATATTGGATGCCCTGGAAGATGGTCTTTCATGCGAGAAGTATTTGGTATCAAACTAACCCGAAAATTGTCTTCGGGTGGTGCTTAAAGCCCTTTTTTCATGGTAGGGTTGGGCTTAGGTAGTGTTGCCTGGTTTTTATAAACAACAGCTCAATGGCATCCCCGAAGACTCTTTTTAAAGCTAAATTGCTATGCATGAAAATTTTAAGCCTAGTTTTTTAGATACCACCCTGCGCGATGGAGAACAAGCTCCCGGTGTAGTTTTTAATCTCAACGATAAGTTGGCTATATGCAGCATGTTGAGCGATGCAGGAATTCCCGAACTGGAAATCGGTACACCTGCTATGGGAGCATCTGAGGTGGCTGACATAAAAGCACTTATTTCTGCAGGCTTTGGTTTTATTACAACAGCCTGGTGCCGGGTTAATAAGGATGATATTAAAGCTGCCGTGCAATGTGGCACCGATGGGGTACACATATCGTTTCCGGTTTCAACCATCTTGCTTAACAGCATGAACAAGAGCCACAATTGGGTGATGGATTCTATGAAAGGAATTGTATCAATGGCATTGAATGAGTTCCGCTTCGTAACAATTGGGGCACAGGATGCATCACGAGCTGAAATAGGTTTTCTGAACGAATTTATTGGTAAAGCTCTTGATTTTGGTGCTTCCAGAATAAGGATTGCCGATACCGTTGGAACTTTAACTCCCCGGGGAACATCAAAACTTTTTAATGGCATTTTTCTGGTGCATCCCGATGTTCCCTTGGAATTTCATGCCCATAACGATTTAGGTTTGGCCACTGCCAATGTGCTGGCTGCCTTCGAAACAGGTGTTCAGAGTTTTAGTGTTACTGTTAACGGTTTGGGAGAACGCGCCGGTAATGCTGCTTTGGAAGAGGTGGTTATGGCTTTTGAATATGGCGAAAACTGTAAAACAGGTATCAATACCAAAGTTTTTTCTAAGCTGTCGCAATACGTGGCTAAGGCTTCTAAACGCCCAATTTCCGATTCTAAACCCATTACCGGAAATCTGGCCATGGCACACGAGAGTGGGATTCACACTTCGTCAATCCTTCGCCACAGAAAATCGTACCAGTTGATTGATGCAGATGCAATTGGTAGTAAAGAGCTTCCTTTTGTGTTTGGAAAACACAGCGGAGGGGAAAGCATAAGGCACTTCTTTAAGTGCTTAAATATCGAAGTTTCGGAAAGCGAATGCAATGAAATTCTTGAACAGGTTAAACGGCAATCAATTAAATTAAAGCGGGCAATTTCCGAATCGGAGATTTTGGAGTATTACAATCAAATTCAAGGAGAAAAGAACTTAACGTTGTCCCATCCTGCATTGGTTATGCGAACAACCCTTTCTCGAATTGAAAACGATTGGTTGGCGTATTAATTATTTGGCCAATTACGAGTCAATGTCGTTTAGTTAAGAAAATTTATTGCTACTCATTTTACCCCCTAACCCCTTGAAGAGTGAATTTCCATGGCATCTTGTAAAGTCCCCTTTAGGGGATTTAGGGGTAAAAGAGCTTAACTAAACGATATTAAATTGCGAGTATTGAATTTTCTCAAGTGACTTTATCAACAATAACCAATATTTCTAAACTAATTAAAAATGAAACTAAGCGCCAGAAATCAACTCAAAGGGAAAGTTGTAAACGTAGAAGAAGGGTTAATCACCTCAAAAGTAGTTCTCGATTTAGGATGTGGAAATATTATTTCTGCAATAATATCGAAGGATGCAATTGCCGACCTCGATTTAAAAGAGGGAAAAGATGCTATTGCAATTATTAAGTCAACCGAAGTTATTATTGGAACGCCATGCGATTGTAAGCACGATGGGGATAATGATAATTGTGGGTGTAAACCTAAAGAAACAAAAAATGATTGCGGTTGTGGTTGCAAATAAGTTATGATTGAGATTATATGCAATATAAACATCAAAAGAAATGGGACTGCCTTTTTAGACAGTCCTAAAACATCATTGCTTAATGCTATAGATTTCTCTGGAAGTCTTAGCAGTGCCGTCAAAATGCTAAACATTTCTTATCAACATGCATGGAATATGATTAATGATATGAATAAGTTGGCTCCTCAACCATTGGTTGTTAAACAGCGTGGCGGACTTAATGGTGGTGGTGCCCAATTGTCAGATTATGGCAAACGTGTTATTAAAGAATATCGATTTATTGAAGAGCATGTAAACAGTCTGGTGCAAAAAATTAACGTGGAAATTACTTTGTGATTTTTTTTAGCCGGCGTTATCTAATGCTGTTTATAACGAGATTTAAAGAATACATAGCTAATCCGATGTCAATTGATAGAATAAGTCTATAAAGCAAAGTCTAAAATTGCAAAACATATATTTATGAAGACCATATTTACATTATTATTCCTGACTATTATTTCAGCATCATACTCCCAAAAAGTAAGAATAGCAGCTGCTGCCGATTTGCGTTTTGCAATGGACGAAGTTGTGGCTGAATACAAAAAAAGTCACCCAAATGCCGATTTAGAAGTTATCTACGGTTCGTCGGGTAATGCTTTCACTCAAATTTTAAACGGCGGAGCGCCTTATGATATCTACTTCTCGGCCGATATTGCCTATCCGCAAAAATTGCATGAGGATGGATTAACTGTTCACGAACCGGTATTGTATGCCATCGGTCGAATTGCTTTATGGAGCAGTTCTATAGACGTGAGTAAAGGAATAAGCGTTTTAACAGAAAACCCGCGAGCCCGCATCGCCATTGCAAATCCCTCGCATGCTCCTTACGGTCAAAGAGCCGTGGAAACATTAAAACATTATGGAATTTATGATAATATTATGCCTCAGCTTATTTATGGTGAAAATATTTCACAAGCTGCTCAGTTCTGCCTTACCGGAAATGCGCAATTTGGAATTTTAGCGCTTTCGCTGGTACTTGCTCCCAACATGAAAAACAGAGGTAATTATTGTTTAATTGACGCTGATACGCACAATCCGCTTTTGCAGGGCTTTGTTATTTTAAATCGTGCCAAAGAGAACGCTATTGCTCACGATTTCGCAAAGTTTGTCTCTTCACATCACGCTATTAATATCTTGGAAAAATACGGATTCGTGTGTAACTGGTAGTTTATAGTCATTCTACGACAAACACCAACTTAAAACAGACTCTATTATGAATAAAATTCCAGCCATAATAAAAAGCATCACAACATCAGGCGGTGTTGTTCTTGTCGATTTAGAATCAGACAATACAAAAATGTCGGCTCTTCTTATCGATGCCGATGATTTGCCGCCATGGTTAGTCCCAAATGCTGAGGCACTTGCGGTTTTTAAAGAGTCTGAGCTTTCTATCGCAGTTAATCTTTTCGGCAAAATAAGTCTGCGTAATAGATTTTCATGTATTGTTAAATCAATAAGTCGAGGCGAACTGCTTAGTTTGGTTGAATTAAACTTTGGTGAACAAACTTTGTATTCTGCCATTACAACACGGGCGGTTAACGCACTCGAACTTACAGAAGGAACTTCGGTTACAGCACTCATAAAAGCCAACGAAATATCCCTAATACAACCCAACCCTCAACTATCAACTATCAACCCTCAACTATCAACCCTCAACCCTCAACTATCAACTCTCAACAATAAACTATCAAACTCATAACTCAAAACTAAAACATGCCAACCCCATTCATACAAACACTCATCCTAACAGCGAAACTTGCGGTTTATACCACATCAATTTTGCTGATAATCGGACTGCCGCTGAGTTATTTCATGGCCTACTCCCGGTTCAGGTTTAAACCGGTGCTCGAAGCTTTGGTAAGTATGCCGCTTGTTTTGCCGCCGTCGGTTATAGGATATTACATATTGGTAGCTTACAGTCCCAATTTTTGGTTCGGGAGATTATTAAGTCAATGGTTCGATGTGCATTTGGCATTCACTTTCGAGGGAATTCTTTTGGCTTCTGTAGTTTTTAGCCTTCCATTTATGGTGCAACCTCTAACTAACGGACTAAGAGCCGTGCCGGTTAGTCTGCGCGAAGCCTCTTACACCTTGGGAAAGTCTAAAACAACAACTTTTTTCAGGGTATTATTGCCGGGTATTAAACCATCGTTAATTACGGCAATTGCGCTCACTTTTGCTCATTGCATTGGCGAGTTTGGTATTATTCTTATGGTGGGGGGTAACATGCCGGGCGAAACTCGTGTTGCTTCAATTGCCATTTATGATGAGGTGCAGGCTCTAAATTTCGATATGGCTAATCAATACGCATTTACTTTATTTATAATATCGTTTGTTATTCTTACGCTTATTTATACTATTCACAGAAGGAGCGACTCATGGAAAATGATATAATTTATATTGATGTTCAAAAAGAGCTGGTTTCTGCTTATGGTAGAATGCAGTTGAAGATTCAAACATCAATCCCGGTTGGCGAGTTGGTTGTGTTGTTTGGCGAGTCGGGCGCCGGTAAAACTACAATATTACGTATGATTGCCGGATTAACTTCGCCCGATAAAGGAATTATTAAAGTTGGAAATTCCGTATGGTACAGCTCTAACGATAGGATTAACATGCCCCCGCAGCAACGTAATATTGGTTTTGTTTTTCAGGATTATGCGCTTTTCCCGAACATGGCTGTTTTTAAAAATGTGGCTTATGGTCAAAAATATAAGGATAAGACATTTATTGATGAATTGCTGCATAACTTTGGCCTCACAGAATTTGCTAACCGAAAGCCTGAAAAGCTTTCGGGCGGTCAGAAGCAACGGGTGGCTTTGGCTCGTGCTTTGGCTCGTAAACCTCAATTCCTTTTGCTCGATGAACCTTTATCGGCTCTCGATGCAGGTATTAGAACTGCCCTGCAAAATGAAATATTAAAAGCTCATTCAATTTATAAGGCAACAACTATGCTGGTTAGTCACGACCTTGCCGAGGTATTTCGACTGGCGCAAAAAGTTATGCTTATCGATAACGGAAAAGCGAAAGGATTTGGGCGTCCCGATGATGTTTTTATTAACAATCAAATTAGCGGTAAGGTGCAAATTGCAGGAACTATTGTAAAAATTCAAAAGCAGGATACATTCTATCTTCTAACTGTTGTTACAGGCATGAATCAAATAATTAAAGTAACTGCATACGAAAACGACATTGCCGATTTAACCGAAGGCGACAAGGTTATGGTTTTTTCAAAGGCCTTTAATCCGTTGGTTATGAAAATTGGTAATTAAAAGGCACTCCTTTAAAATCAAATTACTTTCTTTGTGTTACTAAATTAGTAAAATATGAAGTTGATAGAGATCTTATCCAAACAAAAAAAGAAACTAAGCTCAATAATTGATGCAGACATACTGTCTTTGGGGCAGTTAATTTACAACAATGGTGATTGTCAAATATTATCTCAATCAAATGAGAGATTCGAGTTAATTGTTTATGATGTTTCGTTAAACGAGCCCATTGAGTTTGCGATATTTATTGATGGAGATGAATCAATATTTCCCGAAACAGATTCGGACTTTAAAGGTTGGAATCAATATTCTTATGCTTGTTTGCTTCAGATTGAAAATGAGTTGCATTTGCTCGACCCAAAGGCTAGTAATGAGCATCAGAGGTACACCCGAGAGGGAATGATAAAACGAGTATTATCCGAAAGAAAAGTAAAAGCCGAGAAAGCTAATTATCGTATCGAATTGGCATCGAATATTTATGGTGACCATATTTTAACTAACGAAAAGGGTGTTAAGTACAAGGTATTTCTGAGAGATTTTGAAAACGAAACAGGATATAGCGACAGTCCTGATGCCCGGAAAAATAAACTTGGCACCACTAAACATATAATGTATGTGTTTAGTAAGATAAAGGAAGATGAAAAACTATTTAAAAGATTAAGCAAAGATTTCCCTTTTATTGAAATTTTTTGTGACCCTCTTAATGATTATAAAATATCCTGGTTTTATCCCAATAACCTTGAGTTGAAGGAAAGATTATTGATTACGAAGTTCTTTAAGAATAAAAACTACATTGAAGATGGCTGCGTACTTGATTTTCTTGGATTTATTGAGGAAGCTCAAAATGAGGAAAGAATTGTGATTAGACCGGAAGTTCGTGAAAAAGTTGAATTAGCTTACGAAAACAAACTGTTGGCTGAGATTGAATCTCAAACAATCTTAACTTATGATAACATTAAAGCCCAACTATACGATTATCAGAAACAGGGCGTGCAGTTTGTTACTTTTAAAAAGGCAGCAATTATTGCTGACGAAATGGGATTGGGTAAAACTCTGCAAGCAATTACTGCCACTATAAAAAAGAAGGAAATTTTCGATTTTAAGCGAACTCTGATTGTTTGCCCGGCTTCTCTTAAGCAACAATGGAAAAAAGAAATTGAAAAATTTTCTTCCGAAAAAGCACTTGTAATTCAAGGAACTCCACACGAACGTGAACGTCAATACCATACGGCAAAGGAACACTTTCTTGTTGTAAATTACGAAACTGTACTTCGCGATCATGTTGCAATTAACAAAGCAGGGATTGATTTTTTGATTCTTGATGAAGCTCAGAAAGTTAAGAATTACGAAGCACAAACTCATTCTGCTGTAAACAGGTTAAATTTTAAACATGTTCTGATTATTACAGGTACGCCTATCGAAAACAGGTTGATAGATATTTTCTCAATTGTAAATATACTCGATCCTCATTTTCTTGGACCTTTATGGGAGTTTTCTTATCAGCATTGCTTGTTCGACCCGGAAAAACCAAATAAAATAAACGGCTACTACGATCTTCAGAAGTTAAACCAAAAGCTCAATAAAATACTCATTCGTCGTGAGAAGCGCAATGTTATTGACCAATTGCCAAATGTTCAGCAAATAAATGTTCCTGTTGAACTTTCGGATTTACAAAGGGAATACCACACTGATTTTGCCATGGGAATTGGTGCCATTATTCGAAAAAAGTTTCTTACTCCTTATGATCTGAACAAATTACAAATGTTGCTCACCAGCATGCGAATGGTTTGTGATTCTACCTACCTAATTGATGATCAAACCAACGAATCGCCCAAACTGGAGGAACTTAAAAGCATTTTGTTCGACCAGTTAGACATTCGTAATTCTAACCGTAAAATCATAATTTTTTCGGAATGGGTTAAAGTACATAAACTAATTGGCAAGTTGCTACGCGACAATCATATAGGTTTTGCCGAGTTAAACGGAAAAATCCCGGTTAAATCAAGAGGTGAACTTATTCGTAAATTTGAGACTAACGAGCATTGTAAGGTTTTCTTGTCAACTGAGGCCGGTGGGGCCGGCTTAAATTTACAGGTTGCCGATACCCTTATCAACTTTGAGCTACCATGGAATCCAGCCAAAAAGAATCAACGTATTGGCCGTATTGATCGCCTCGGGCAAAAGAGTAGTCAACTTACAATTTTCAATTTTATTACTCGCGATAGTATTGAACAGCAAATTGCTGCCGGATTATTGGTTAAACAAAGTTTATTCGATGGTGTTTTAGGGACTAATGCCAATACAAACTTCGTTGATTTTTCTTCAAAAGGTCGTTCGCAATTTATTGCTCAATTAGAAGATTTTATTGCTTCACAAGAAACACTTCCCGATGCAGATATTCCCGCAGGTGATGATTTTGGAGCTGACACATCAACCTCTATACTGACTGAGGAAGAAGCCGTTGAGGATAATATTAGTTTTGAGGAAAATAAGGTAGAACAAGATTCTGATAATGTTGATTCTAAGGAGCAGACTACAATTTCACAACCCAATGCTCCACAACCAGAAGAAATTGAGCAGGTTATGAATAATGGTCTCCAGTTTTTAGCCGGTTTGTTTAAAATGAGTACCGGAAAAGATATTGGAATGAATGGTCAATCTATTGAAGTAAACCGCGAAACAGGAGAAGTTACAATGAAGTTTAAAATGCCCGGGTTTGGTAGTTAAGAACACCTCTTACCTATGCTATGTCTATCATGTTCTTGCGATTAGAGAACGATGAACAGTTAATTGGATGCCGATTGGTATAACCTCAACCAGAAATTCGTAGATGCTTTTAGTGCGATGGCTAAAAGCAAATCTGATTCATTAGATTAGTTTGTACTATATGTAAATTGAGGTTTGTATTTCGCAACTACAGCACGCTTTCAATCGTAACCGAATATTGAAAATTTGATTCAATACGATTTTAAGAATTATAAATAAGGTTTTCACGTGCCAACCTGCTATTTTTACATAAAAAAAGAATCATGGCACTCCAAATAACCCTCGCTATTACCATTATCTTCCAGTTTTTTGCTGCTGCGGTGGCTGTAAAACTCACCAAAGTCACCAAGTTTAATCTGTCGTGGATATTAATATCGTTTGGTTTTGTTTTTATGGCATTCCAACGGTTAATTGAGTTTTTGCCATTTGTAACCGACTTTAAACCACAGGATTTCCGTTTGTTTTATATATGGTTGGGAGCTATCACCAGTTTGTTTTTTGCCATTGGGGTTTTTCTCATTCAGAAAATCTTTGACTACATGAAACGGGTCGATCAGAAAACCCGTGAACAGGAAAAAGCCCTCCTCAATGCTATTATTCAGGCCGAGGAGCGCGAGAGACGCCGCTTTGCCACTGAATTGCACGATGGTTTGGGGCCATTACTGTCGACCATTAAAATGTCGGTTTCTTCGCTGGCTGCTGTTGAAACCAATCCCTCAAGCCAATCGGTCATCAAAAATACCAATATGGTAATTAGCGAAGCCATCAAAAGCATTCAGGAAATCTCCAACAATTTGAGTCCTCATGTATTAAACAGTTTTGGCGTGGCTAAAGCAATTCGTAATTTTGTAAACAAAATAAACCAAAGCAAAGGCATGAAGGTGGTTTTTAAAACCAATGCCATGGATGTGAGGTTTTCAACCGGTACCGAAGTGGTGATATATCGTTCGGTATGCGAGTTGCTCAACAATTCCATCAAGCATTCGGGAGCCACAAGGGTTAATATTGACCTTACAGCCGACGATAAGGAAATTTTAGTAAATTATCGCGACAATGGCGTTGGTTTTAATACCGAATCGCTTTTTGCCGACGAAAAAACAATAGGTACAGGCTATTTTAATATGCTTAGCCGTGTTCAATCGCTTAAAGGTACTTTGGAAGTGTTTTCTGATAAGGATAAAGGTGTACTTGTTGCTATTGCGGTACCCATAAATGGTTAATATGGATAAAATAAGGGTGTTTCTGGTCGACGACCATAACTTGTTTCTAAACGGGTTAAAATTGCTGTTGAGTTCCATGCCGGAGTTTCTGGTAGTTGGAGAGGCTTCAAATGGAAAAGAGTTTCTCAACACTTATAAGACTGCTAAACCCGATGTGGTGTTAATGGATATTTCTATGCCCGAGATGGATGGAATTCAAGCCTCACGGTTAGCACTTGAAAACGACCACGACCTGAAAATAGTTACCCTGTCGATGTATGGCGACCAGGAATATTATTCAAAAATGCTTGAATGCGGTGTGCGGGGTTTCCTGTTAAAAGATAGTGATATACACGAAGTCAAAACTGCCATTCATGCCGTGGCAGAGGGTGGTAACTATTTCTCGCATCAATTGTTACGGAACCTGATTCTGGCTAAAAAAGAACATGAATCTGTTTTAGTTGATGAAGAACAGCTGTCGGACAGAGAAATGGAGGTGCTGATTGAAATTTGCCAGGGCCTGTCGAACAACGAAATAGCCGATAAACTATTTATCAGTAAAAGAACCGTTGAAAAGCACCGAGCCAATATTTTGCTCAAATCGGGATGTAAAAATACGGCCAGTCTGGTGGTTTATGCCATAAAAAATCATTTAATTGAGATATAGAGATTATAAAACACCCATTAAACTCATCGCTTCCTGTTTTTTCTCCATATTGTTAATGATGTTATTGTTTAAATAGTCATCACTTTTTCGCAGAAACATATAAAGGTCGAACTCTTTCTGGGCATACGAATTTAAAAGCTTCATGCCAAAATCTGTAAGGCTGAAGCGCGTTTCCTGTTTTCCCTTATCAATATCAACTATCTGATTTGGAGCAATTCTGTTCATTGTATTTATAATACTTACAGCCCTTTGTTTGCTGATATTCAATTCTGAATTGGTGTTGTTGAGCAAATGGTCGTTGATGATTAAATTCAGCAAACGATATTGCAACTGCCCCATTAATAGTTCGTTATTGTAATTTATAGTAATGGTTCCATTCAGGTTAAAGTGTTTGTTCTTCATATTTAATAAGTTAATTACAAATTAGTACCCTTAAAAACAGGGTTCATCAATTATTTTTACCTGGTGGAATTAATAAAATGGCATTGGGTAATCATTTAAAAGGAAAACCCAATGGTTAAAGAAATTGAATTTCTTTAAAATTAAACGGGGGTTGTTTGCTGTAAAAGTATTAAAAAAATAAACAGTGTCAAAATAATGGGGGTGTAAAATTAAATTAAAACAATAAATAACAAACATACCCCTTGTTTTAATGGTAATATTTAAAATTTAATAAAATTTGCTTTTTGAGTTTCATTTATTGATGCTGCTTAAATTCGAAAATATAATTGGTAGCATGTTAATCATAATTCGGCACCAGATAATAGTTGCCGGTTGCTTGGAGCTAACAACTATAAAATATAAACCATATACCCTTTTCCCAACCTACACCCCCTAACTCCACCGGATGCGGACACAGCCCTGACTAAAGGGGGAACCGCAAACGCTCAGACAGAAACTTTAAACTTTGAACATAAAACCCTGAACCATAAACTTACAACTTCAGCCTTGAAACTTTTCCCCCGTCATTAGTATTTATACCCATCGTGTTTACGTATTTGTTCTGCTTTTATGGTTATGAATATCAGTTACTTTTGATATAGCTAAATCAATTCCAAAATAATGCAACCTGTTATTGAACAAATGCGGGCCGATATTCGCTTTCAGGAAGGTCTTACAGCCTGCATGAATTGTGGTGTATGTACTGCTATCTGCCCTGCCGCCGGATATTACGACTACGACCCCCGCAAAATTTGTCAGCTTGTACAAACCGGCGATGAGGATATTCTTACTGAACTTCTGAGTGGCGAAGAAATATGGATGTGTGGCCAGTGTTTATCGTGCAAAACGCGTTGCCCACGAAACAATACGCCGGGTTACATCATTCAGGTAATTCGGAAAATTAGTCAGCAAACAGGTCTGTTTGTTAATTCCCGCTTGGGGCGTCAGCAATTACTTATCAAACGAAAAATAGGGCATAGTATTCTTGAGACTGGCTATTGTGTGCATCCAAAACTGGTAAACCCGGAAGAGCATCCCGAGCAGGGACCGGTATGGAATTGGGTTTACGAAAATGGAGAAAGTCTGTTTCCTCAGTTGGGCTCAAATTACTATAAACCCGGTGAAGGCGGTGTCAGGCTTATTGACGAAACGTCTTTGGATGAGCTTCGAAATATTTTTGAAGAAACCGGGGCCGTAAAGCTTTTTGAACAAATTGAAAAGGCTTCTGCATCAAAGGCGAAAGAACTTAATCTTTCTTTTTCCGCTGATGCTGATAATGAATACATGAAATTTATACAGGAATAATATATGCAAACCTGGAAGGATTATCAGAAACAGGTTCCCGATAACCACTTTTTTTATGTCCGCAGCTGCATCAGGCAATCATTTTTTCCCGGGGCTGAGGTTGCTTTTTTACGCATCATGCAGGAGTACCTGAAAAAAGATGTTTTTGAAGATAAACGGCACACTACCTGCACCGGTATAGGTTATCATTCCGATATTATTCCGCTGGAAACCATTATGACGGTAGTAGCACGCCAATTGGCGCTAATGACTGAGGCCGGGTATAAAAACCTGTTGGTATCCTGTGTTACTTCGTTTGGCATTTATCTCGAAATATTGGATATGTGGCACCACTTTCCCGATAAACTGGCACAAACACGCGAGGCGTTGTGGAGGGCTACCCGTCGCGAGTTTGAAGTGCCTCAGGTTGTGGTTCATGCTTCTGATGCCATTTATCACTTTCGCGATGAGTTATTCAATATGGCTCAATACAGTCTGGTTAATCAAGAAACCGGTCAACCACTGAATGGGGTAGAGCATGTAGGTTGCCACTATGCTAAAATTTTCCCTCAGAAAGGTTTTGGAGGTGCTGAATTTCCTACTGTTTTAACAGGCATTATAGAAAGCTGGGGTGGCCGGGTGGTCGATTACCCCGAACGACGCCATTGTTGCGGATTTGGTTTTAGGCATTATTTGGTTCAGGCTAACAGAGGCTATTCTGTGTCCAACTCAAAAGTTAAATTTGAATCCATGGCGCCTTATAATCCCGATTTTATTCTGACCAATTGTCCGGGGTGTAATATGTTTCTCGACCGGTGGCAATATACCCTCTCTGAAATTAACGGGGTTACTTATGATAGAGATGGAAGAGGAATTCCTGTATTAACTTTTGAAGAAGCTGCCGGATTGGTCTTAGGTTTCGACCCGTGGGTATTAGGGCTTCAAATGCACCAGGTTGGTGTAGAATCGCTACTCGATAAAATGGGTGTTCGTTATTCAGCCAAAACAAAATATTACCTGGGAAACAAAAATGAAGTAAAGCCTGAAAAGCCGTCGGTTTTAATGGTTTAAGCAAAAGTGTACTTTTACCATATAAGGCATTTAGGAAGAATATAAGGCATATTAGTTTTTTATCTTATTACTTATATGTCTTATAGGTCTCAAATGATTTATTAAAACAAAAAATGACAGGAAGTGTATACGTGTTTGAATTTATTATGTTGATTCTTATATGCCTTATATGGTTAAAAAAATACGAAATAATTGAGTATGATAACTAAAACATATCTAAAAGATTTAGTTTATCAGGTTTATGGTGCAGCCATTGAGGTGCACAAATCATTAGGGCCAGGCTTGCTGGAGAGTGTTTATCATAAATGTATGGTAAAAGAGTTGATATTAAGGGGAATTGGTTTTCTATCAGAAATAATAGTACCGGTTAATTATAAAGGACTTGAATTAGAAGCAGAGTTAAGATGTGACTTATTTGTTGAAAACATATTGGTGGTCGAATTAAAATCTCTTGAAACCATTTTACCGGTTCACGAGGCTCAAATATTAACCTATATGAGGCTATTAAATTCTCCGGAAGGGATACTGATAAATTTCAACACCGCTAATATTTTCAAAGAGGGCCAAAAAACTTATGTAAACGAATTG
Organism: uncultured Marinilabiliaceae bacterium; assembly: GCA_937920475.1. Taxonomy (GTDB): domain Bacteria; phylum Bacteroidota; class Bacteroidia; order Bacteroidales; family Marinilabiliaceae; genus CALEUX01. The sequence goes on along the minus strand of CALEUX010000052.1, from coordinate 48,080 downwards.
TACAGACAACTAAAGGATTAGTTTAGACAATATGAGTCAAAAGAATAACAATATAAAACAAGTTGCCATAATTGGAGCTGGTCCGGCGGGGTTGCAGGCAGCTACAGTTTTATCACAAAATCAGGTTCAGGTATTGCTCATCGATAAACAAGCTAAAACCGGTGGGCATCTTGAAAAATGGTCGCATTTGTTCCCAGATAGCCGCCCTTCCAATGAAATTTTAAAGGTATTACAACAAGGTATTCAAAAAGAAAACATTCAATTTTTTAAAAACAAACGGGTTTCCAAAATAAGCAAAAGCAACGGACAATGGGAGCTGGGTACCGACGATGGATTAGTCATCAACAGCGATGCAGTGGTTATTGCCACCGGTTTTAATACTTTTGATGCGCATCAGAAAGAAGAGTACGGCTATGGTATTTACCCTGCAGTTGTAACTTCAGAAAATCTGGAATCCATATTCAAAGGCGAGACGACATGGCCTTTCAACTCATCAGGCAAGGATTTACGTTTTGGTATTGTTCATTGTGTTGGCTCGCGCGATGCCAAATGCGGAAATCTTTATTGCAGTAAAGTGTGCTGTGTTACTGCTGTAAAGCAGGCTATTGAACTCAAAAAGAAGTTTCCCGGGGCTACGGTTTATTGCTTTTATATGGATATGCGCATGTTTGGAACGGGGTACGAAGAGCTGTACCAGGAAGCTCAAACCAAATACAACATTCAATTTATCAGGGGGCGTTTATCAGAGGCATCACCGTCGCAGGATAATCGCTTACAGGTAAAAGCAGAAGATACATTGTTAGGACGGCCTGCAAAGCTTACTTTAGACATGTTGGTGCTTATGGTTGGTATGATTCCTGCTGTAAGTCTCGAAATGAAGAATGATGCGGTTTATCTTAATCAACCTGCGTATGGTTCATCGTTTATTACACCGGATGACGTTTTTTTAAAGATGAATCACCATCAACAAGCGGGATTATTTATTACCGGAGCCTGTAAAGGCCCGGCTTCTATACCGGAAGTGTTACAAGATGCCAAAGCCACCTCCATTGAGGTGTTGAATTATTTTAATAACAAAATTAAATAAATGGCCGGTACAAAGTTTGGTTTTTTTGATGCCAATGTACGCAGCATCAATCTCGATGTTGAAACTCCCGAAACCATTGAAGGTGTTTTGCATCGGGAACCATCGTTGTTGAAGTGTATTGGTTGCGGAAATTGTGCCGCCATGTGCACAGCTGGTCATTTTACCGATTTAAGGTTTTACCGGCTTAACCTGTATTTGAAGCGTGGCCTGGTTAATGAAATCAGGAAAGAAGCTCAGAATTGTATGCTTTGCGGAAAATGCCAGTTAACCTGTCCTCGTGGCGTTAATATTCGCCATGCTATTTTATTAATGAGTTCAATAAGGCCATAGAAGACAAAGAATATATGAATCAATACCATCCATTTATATTGCCTTTTTTTATTGGGTTTCTGGCCATGCTGGTTATATTGTTTGTGCGGTATGCCTTGTGGTTCAGAGGATTTTCCAAAGAAAACCGCAAAAGAATTGCGGTGGGATTGTTTACCACCCAAACGCTTTTGGCAATAAAAGAGGTTGGTGCCGAAGCTTTGTTGCATCTGAAAATTTACCGCACAAATCCGGTTCTGGGTTTTATGCACATGAGTCTGGCTTTTGGCTGGTTCCTGTTAATTCTTGGAGGCAAGCTCGAATCGTGGTATTTTACCGGCGATTTTACCAATCCGGTGTGGTATGCTATTTTTCTCCGTTATTTTGAGCCTGATTCTACTCACCTTATGTATCATGGAGTTTTTTTATTTTTTATGGAGCTTGCCTTGTTAATGGTGTTGGTTGGGGTTGCTCTGGCTTTTACAAAACGGCTGAAAAAGAGTATTCTACGAATTAAAAATACCACCCGCCATAACTTTGGCAACAAAATGGCATTGTATGCGCTTTGGCTTATTTTTCCACTTAGGTTGCTGGCCGAGTCGGTTACCACTGCTGCTCATGGTGGTGGAGGTTTTTTAACTGCTTCTGTTGGAGTTCTCATACCTCAATCTTGGGCCGTTGAGTCTGAACTGTATTTCTGGTGGGCCTATTCATGGTCGTTGGGGTTGTTTTTTCTGGCATTACCATTCTCAAGATATCTGCATATACCCACCGAAATGGTGCTGATTTTCCTGCGCCGTTGGAAGATTGAGCCTGCCTCGGGATTTAATCCCGACAAAGGATTACAGGCATTCGAAGTGCATTCGTGCCCGGGTTGCGGGGTTTGTCTGGATGTTTGTCCGGCCATTAATAAAACTGAAATCGCTTTTCAATCGGCTTACTTTGTCAATCAGGTTCGTCGGGGGAATGGGTATGAGCAAACCTCCGGCATGTGTTTGAACTGCGGACAATGCGATGAGGTTTGTCCCGTAGGTATCAACCTTGAAAATTTAAGGCATCAAACCAGAAGTAAAATTTTTAACCAGGCATCATTCAACCATTCATGGATGCCGGGAAGCATGGTTTTTTGGCGCGAAACAACCGAAGTGGTTTTATTTACCGGGTGCATGGGGCGACTCAACCCTCAAACCACATTGGCGGTTAAAAATTTATTGAATGAAGCAGGAGTTTCATTTATTCACATGGATGAAGAAGAGAGCATTTGCTGCGGCCGGCCTATGATGCTGGCCGGGGCTGCTGAATCTGCCAAAAAAATGATGGATCGTAACCGCGAAAATATTTTAGCATATCATAGCAAGGTTTTGGTAACTACTTGTCCCATCTGTTATAAAATATTTAAGGATGAATATAATCTGGAAATACCGGTATTACATCATTCTGAATATTTATGGCAGTTGATTGATGAAGGAAAAATCGTTCGCGAAAAAAGTGCATTGCAATTGGCTTATCACGACCCATGCGATTTGGGCCGGGGCAGCAGTTGCTACGAGCCACCCCGCAAAGTAATTGATTCTGTGGGCCAATTGCAAACGCTCTCGCGCCAGCGCGAAAAGTCGCTCTGCTGTGGCAACAATCTTGGTTCATTATCACTTTCTGAAAATGAGCGGCAAAACATTACAGCCAATACATTAAAAGTACTTACCTTGGATAATCCCGATGTGGTTGTTACGGCATGCCCTATGTGCAAGAAAACTTTGCAACGTCAAAGTCAGGTTAAAGTAACCGATTTGGCAGAGCTATTATGGGAAACGCATCCTTCTAACTCTCTTAAGTTTTCTAAAAAGATTGAAAAAAGTCGCTTTCTTGCAGAAGTAAAATAGAAAAGGAATAATCAGCAAATAATTATTGCTTCACTACAACTCCATTAACCATTTTGCAATTATTCATCTTTTAAATATCTTTACACAATAGATTCTTTATTGTTGGTGATTTCTAAGATTGGTGAAAATCAGAGTTGTTAATGCCGGCAATAATTGATAAAGACAAAACAAGAAAATTTTATGACAAAAATCCAAAACCTACGCGGCTCAATTGTAGCTATTACTACACCATTTAAAGAAAACGGAGAAATTGACCTGACTGCATTTGATGCCCTCGTTGAGTGGCATATTGCGCAAGGAACCGATGGTCTGGTGGTTTGTGGTACAACAGGCGAAACCCCTACTTTATCGGAGGAGGAAGATGCCATGATGATGGAACGGGCTGTTAAAGTAGTGAATGGCCGTATTCCTGTTATTGCCGGTTCGGGAAGTAATTCTACTCAGGATTGTATAAAATATTCGCAAACAGCCCAAAAAGCAGGTGTTGATGCACTTCTGGTTGTTGCACCTTATTATAATAAACCCACCCGAAAAGGGCTCTACCAGCATTTTTCAAGTGTTGCCAAAGCCGTAAATATTCCCGTTATTTTATATAATGTTCCCGGTCGCACGGGTTGTGCAATTCCCTACGATTTAGCCATTCAATTGGCAAACGACCATAAAAATATAATAGCCATTAAGGAAGCTGGTGGTAATTTCGAAGTACTTGTTAATTTAATAGCCAATCGTCCCCAAGGTTTTAAAATTTACAGCGGCGACGATTTTCTGTCAACTGCTGCCAACCTTTTAGGAGCCGACGGGTGTGTATCGGTGGTAGCTAATGTAATTCCTAAAGAATTTCATGAACTCATGAAAGCTTCTTTAGCCGGTGATGTTGAGGTTTCCAGGCAGATTTTTTACAAGTATAAAAGGTTGATGGATTTGATGTTTGTGGAGTCAAACCCTATTCCTGTTAAAACCGCCCTTGCTGCTATGGGAAAAATTAAAGAGACATTCCGTTTGCCTCTATGTACTATGGAAGACAAGAATAAAGAGGCCTTGTTGACTGAATTAAAGAAAGTTGGAGTTATATAGAATTTTCTGAATAAAAAAAATAAGCCCCGCGACTCATTCAGTTGGCGGGGCTTATTTTTTATTTCTTTATAGATGTTAATATCTGCGAACCCATTAATTTATTCTGCTTGTTATAAGTTTCTGATTTAACCGAGCCTACATTTTTGGCCAGCCAATCAATCGAATTAACGGTCATTTTCATTAATCCCATATCAGTGGTTATGGTTTGCGATATTTTTATGCATTCAAAAGTACCTGCCGGTGTTGTTACTGTTTCAATGGCCTCCACTTTCCGGTTGGTAATGTAAACCTTGGTGCTGATATTAATGGGTGAGTCTGATACAACTTTCATTATAACATTACCATCTTTCAAAACTGTTCCTGGTTTTGCTCCAAATGGAATGTCAATCGACTCAAAGGTAATATCCATCTGCATATCTTTGGTTTCCTGTTGCTTCTGGTCCAGAAAGCTTTTCATATCAATAACAAACCGGTCGCCTTCGCAGCGATATTTTAAATCCATGGGCTGTGCTTTTTTATCCGAAAGGTTCTCCTGTCGAATAACAAAAACAGTAGCCCCGGCTTCTTCGGTTTTTGATATTAATGTTTGCCGGTGCTCACCAATAGCCTTACCTTTGGCGTTATAGCTGGTAAAACTTAATTCGGTACCTTCTTCAAAGGGAATGTAAATTTCACAATTTTGCGATTTAACATGGCCTGATAGTATGGCAATAATAGCCATCAGAAATAATTGTTTCATCCGTTAAGGTTTTAAAGTTATGTACTATAAGTATCCGCATGATGAATTCTTTTTCCTGTCTGATAAGGCGAATCATACGGGTGTTTAGTTTTCTTATCGAAAGGGAAATTAGATAATCGGTTTTCAAATGTCAAGTAAACAGCAATTTCTTTGTACCAATAACCTTAAAAATCCTACTTTTAGGGGATAGAACACCATTTAAAACCAAACATCTAAAATAACTCAATATGAATGTCATTGAAACAATGATGCAGCATCGTTCCATTCGAAAATATTCTGATAAACCTGTTGAGGCTTCTCTTCTGAACGCAATTCTGGAAGCAGGGGTTAGAGCTTCAACAACCGGCAATATGCAGGTTTATAGTATTGTAGTTACTACTTCCAAAGAGTTAAAGTCGACTTTGGCGCCTGCTCATTTCAATCAGCCAATGGTTACACAAGCGCCTGTATTGCTTACTTTTTGTGCCGATTTTAACCGGTTTAATAAATGGTGTCGACAACGTAATGCCGAACCCGGGTACGATAATTTTTTATCGTTTATAACCGCAGCCATTGATGCATTACTGGTGGCTCAAAATGTTTGCCTGGCTGCCGAAAGCAAAGGACTGGGTATTTGTTACCTGGGCACAACTACCTATAATGCCCAGAAAATCATTGAAATATTAAAACTTCCCATGGGAGTGGTTCCTGTTACAACCATCACCTTGGGCTATCCGGCTGAGGTACCAGAACTTACCGACCGTTTGCCCCTGGAGGCGGTGGTGCATTACGAAACTTACAAGGACTATTCGCCAAACGATATTAATCAATTATATGCTGAAAAAGAGCAAATGGAAGTGTATCAGCAGTTTGTGAAAGATAATAACAAGCAAACATTGGCACAGGTTTTTACCGATGTTCGCTACAAAAAAACCGATAATGAGCATTTTTCCGCTGCGTTGCTCAATGTTTTAAAAAACCAGGGCTTCATGTAAAATCGAAAGGTTTCTTACGCAACCTTTTTGTTTTCTGTCGTCATTAACACAGTAATAACTTAAAAACTGATAGCAATGAGACTAATTTTTTCATTAATAAGTGTAGGCGTTTTATTGTGTTACGGATGCCAAAACGACCATGAACCGGTTGTTGTAAAAGAAGAGTTTACGCTTAAGTCGCTTGAGTTAATTGAGCAAACAAATGCTTTTAACTGGGAATTTTTCCAGGCCATGAATCAGCTGGAAGATGAAGGTGAGAATTTGGTTATCTCTCCTTTAAGTATTACTCAGGCTTTTGGAATGGCCATTAATGGAGCCACCGGAAGCAATCTGGAAGAAATGCTTGATGTTTTTGGGTACGACAATACTGATGGCATGAATGCCGCCTATAAAAATATTCGTGGTGCACTTTCAACTGCCGACCCGAAAGTGACCATTGGCATTGCAAATTCGGCCTGGTACCGGCAGGGGTTTACCATTAAGGAGCCATTTTTTAATGCATTGCAACAATATTACGATGCAAAAGTATCCGCTCTTGATTTTTCCAATGTAAATGCATCTAAAAAAGCAATGAACGATTGGGTGAACCAAAACACCAAAGGGAAAATCCCATCCATTATTGATAACATTTCTGATGATAATATATTGTTCCTGATTAATGCAGTTTATTTTTATGGCTCTTGGTCGAATAAATTCGATAAGTCTAACACCACCACGGCTCCTTTTTATTTATCAAATGGTACAAATGTACAGGTGAAAATGATGTATCAGGAAGCCAATTTCGAAATTACGAGCCGCGATAAGTATACGCTTTTACGCGCACCATATGCAAACGGCACTTTTGCCATGAATATTTTGCTTCCAAATGAAGGAGTGAAAGCCGATGAGGTTATCACCAGTTTAAATGCTTCCGAATGGGCTGCCCTTAAAACCAATAAACCATCAGTAAAAGTTAAGTTTTACATGCCCCGGTTTAAAACACAGTGCAGTTATGACCTGATTCCCGGCTTGCAATTACTCGGTATGAATAGGGCTTTTACCGATAATACAGGCTTCCACAATATTGCCGACGCACCCATTGTTATTAGCGAGGTTAAGCACAAAACATTTATCGAAGTGGATGAAAAAGGTACCGAGGCCGCTGCTGCCACAAGTATTGGTTTTGAACTTACCAGTATGCCACAAACTTCGGTTTTTCGGGTCGATAGGCCTTTTGTTTTTATTATCTCTGAAAAAACAAGCGGTGCCGTTTTGTTTGCCGGTAAAATTGAAAATCCTTTACAGGAAGAATAAATAAGGACTTTGAATCAAAAAACCCTAACCTTCAGCAAGCTAGCCGAAGGTTAGGGTTTTTAGTATCGTATAACGAACCCATGCAGGTTCAATCATTCCATTAATCTCTAAAATTATAAACCGCGCTTGCCTGCCGTGTTGGCATCAGCAACATATCATTTACATTGACATGTGCCGGGCGTGTAATCATAAACTCAATGGCATCGGCCACATCTTCGGCATACAAGGGCGTTAATCCTTTGTAAACATTGTCTGCTTTTTGCTTATCGCCATGGTAGCGTACTATCGAAAATTCAGTCTCTACCATTCCCGGCGATATTGAAGACACTTTAATGTTATGAGGAAGCAAATCAATACGCATACCTTTGGTAAGTGCATGAACCGCGTGTTTGGTGGCACAATACACATTACCATTGGCATAAACATCGGAACCGGCAATGGAACTTACATTGATAATATGACCACTTTTACGCTCTATCATCCCGGGTATAACCAGCTGACTCATGGTGAGTAATCCTTTTATGTTGGTATCAATCATTTGTTCCCAGTCAGTCCAATCTCCGTCCTGAATTGGGTCGTTTCCGGCAGCCAATCCTGCATTGTTTACCAAAACGTCAATCATTTTCCAATCGGAAGGCAACTCGTTCCATGCCTCGTGGGTTGCTTCACGATTACGTACGTCGAAGTACATTATTTGCACGGTTATGGCTTTTTTTTCTAATTCTTGCTTCAATGCTACAAGTCGCTCCATGCGTCGTCCGGTAATTATTATTTTATATCCCAGGTTGGCGGCTTTTCTGGCTGTTGCCATTCCAATGCCTGAGGTTGCACCGGTAATCAGCGCTATTTTTTTCATAATCCAAATTATTTGTTTGCTGTAAATTGATTTTCGGGTTTGCAGTCTGGCTGAATTTTTCTATTTTCAGGAAGTTTTTCAAGTTAAAAACAAACCAGTGTAAAGGTACTTATTTTTAAGTGATGCCTGAGCACTTAACTTAAACTATCGCTTATGTCTGCAACCGATGTTACCATTTATGATGCTGAAACTTTTAATTTGTCATCCGAAGAGTTTGACAGAATTCAGCAGATTCTTGGGCGGAAACCAAATCTTCTCGAGTTGGAACTTTTTTCCATACTTTGGTCTGAACATGCCAGTTATAAAAATTCTCTTAAATGGCTCGATCTGTTGCCTCGAAAAGGAGAAGGTGTGGTTATTGAAGCAGGCAGGGAGAGTGCCGGTGCCATTGATATAGGCGATGGCCTGGTATGTGTATTTAAGCTGGAATCACACAATCATCCGTGTGCTGTTCAGCCAAGGCTAGGTGCATCAACAGGATTAAGGGTGGTAACCCGCGATATTTTTTCAATGGGCGCAAGGCCTTTGGCTTTTTTAAACTCGTTGCGTTTTGGCGATGGTGAAAGAGATACTGCCCGATGGTTGTTCGATGAGGTTGTTAACGGTTTGGCCGACTTTGAAAAGGGCTTTGGAATTCCTGTTGTAGGTGGCGAGGTTTTTTTCTGCAATGGTTACAATTCAAACCCTATTGTTAATAATATGGTAGTGGGCGTTGCCCGTAAGGACGATTTGGTGTCGGCAGTGGCTAAAGGCGAAGGGAATTTAATTGCTATTGTAGGTATCGCAACCGGTAACGAGGGTATTGATGGCGATGCATTTACTGCCGATGTTATAACCGATAACGGAACCAAAGGTATTACCGTTGATTATTTAAAAAATGTAGAGGTTGAGGTTAATCTGAATAAACTGATTCAGAAACTGATTAAGGAGAAATTAATAATTGGAGTGCAACCTATTGGTGCACAGGGGATAGCCGGAGCAGTCACCGAAATGGCAGCAAGAGGCAATAGCGGCGTTACTGTTCGTACTGATGGGGTTCCTTTAAGAGACAATGGGTTAACTCCACGCGATATCCTGATATCTGAAACCTGGGGACGTATGCTTATTTGCATTACACCCGCTAATGCCGACAAAGTGCGCTCTTTGGCATTAGACCATAATGTGGAATACGGAATAGTAGGTAAAGTAACATCCGACGAGCTTTTTAGCCTTTATTCAGGCAGTGATTTGCTGGCTCAATTACCTGTAAAATTTTTGGGATTAGGAGGAAAAGCGCCTGTTTACGACCCAAAGTTCGAAAATGCAGAAACATTGGCCCATGACTGTGTTGTGGATGATTTGCCCGAACCCGACCATTATCCTAAGGTGGTAAAGCAAATGATTAACTCATTGAATCTGGCTTCAAAAAAATATCTCAGCAAAAAATTCTCCAAATCTCTTAGAGCCGAGGATGTCAGCTCAAAATATCCCTCCGATGCTTCAATTATTGAAATTAAAGAAAATGGAGCAGCTTTGGTTACCACGCTCGATTGCAATCCCGGTTATATGTCGGCCGACCCCTTTAAAGGGGCTCAGATTGCTGTTGCTGAAGCAGCCAGAAATATTGTTTGCGCAGGGGGTAAACCTTTGGCCATCTCTGATTGTCTGAACTTCGGAAATCCAAACGATCCAAAGGCTTATGGAGCATTTGTAGCCTCTGTAAAAGGAGTGGCCGAAGCATGTAAAATATTTAAAGTGCCTGTTATTAGTGGTAATGTCAGTTTTTATAACCAGCGTTCTGTCGAAGGTCAGATTCTGCCCATTGTGCCTTCACCCATTATTGGAATGGTAGGCTTGTTAAGAAAAGCTGAACAGCATACCACGCTTTCGTTTAAACATAAAGGCGATATGATATTTCTGGTGGGTAGGTCGCGAAACGATGTGAATGGCTCAGAATATATCCGTCTGGTTCATAAAATTGAAATTTCTAAACCGCCTGTTTATATTCCTGAGGAAGAACAGGAGCTGCATCAGGTAGTGACCGGCATGATAGAAAATGGCCTTGTTCGTTCGGTTCATGATATATCCAATGGAGGATTATTCCTTACCTTGCTCGAAAGTGCCGTACCTCTTGGTTTCGGATTTGATATTACCTCCGATGCCGAAATTCGGAAAGATGCCTTCTTGTTTGGAGAATCGCAAAGCCGTATTGTAGTTTCTGTATCACCCGAAAAGCAGGATATGTTTGTGGATTATATGGTTGAACAGGAATTTCCGTTCTCTATTTTAGGGCATGTAACTAAAGGTGAAATCAGAGTTGATGATGAATCGTACGGTTTTGTTGAAGACTTCCGTAAAGTTTTTGAGAACAGGCTAAAAGATTGGGTCGAAGGATCCAAATAGCCATTGTTGGAATAGCCTGAATTTTTTGAAAAGTCTTTATACGATTATAAACCTGTTCAAATTCACCTATTTTTGCATTCTAAATTTCAGAAATATCAGGTACCACCATTGGATGTCTGATTAAAAAACTGTTTGAATTTAGTTTTCTGATTTAATTAAAGACTATAAGAAGTTTAGACACCTGTTCGGGTTTATCGGAAATAGACAGATAGACAGATAGACGTGTTTGCCGATAGGCTGATAAGACTTAATAGATTATACAGACCTGCCTTACCGGCAGACTTGCAAAAACGATATTTGGAATAATTGTTTGATATTTTGATATTTAGTTTTTCTATAGTCTTTAAGTCTTGTGTCTGGAGTCTAAAAAAATAAAATTATCAATTTAGTATCAGTAAGATTGAAAATTCAGGAAAAAAGATGAGTGTAAAGCCCTATAATAATCAGGTTGGTTCTAAAAAAGAGCAGGTTACAAATATGTTTAACCGAATTGCTCCCCATTACGATTTTCTTAACCGGTCTTTGTCGTTTGGTATCGACCGCATCTGGCGCCGACGAGTTATTAATTTACTCACCGATTTAAAGATGCCATACATATTGGATGTTGCTACCGGTACAGCCGATTTAGCTATTGAAGCCTCCAGGTTAAAAACTACTTTGATTTATGCTGTGGATATTTCTGCCGAAATGTTGAATGTTGCTAAGCAGAAAATTCGTAAGCGAGGGTTGCAACACACTGTCTTTCTCAAAGAAGCTGATTCGGAAGCATTGCCCTTCGATAAAAATACTTTCGAAGCGGTTACGGTTGCTTTTGGTGTTAGGAATTTTGGCGATCTAAATAAAGGTCTTACTGAAATTACCCGGGTATTAAGGCCTGGTGGGCGATTAGTCGTACTCGAGTTTTCAAAGCCATCCTCCTTCCCAATGAAACAGTTGTATAATTTTTATTTTACTAAAATTTTACCTTGGTGGGGAGGCGTTATATCAGGCGATAAAGAGGCTTATAAATACTTACCTGCATCGGTTTTTAATTTTCCCGAAGGAAAGCACTTTTTAGATGAATTACGTAAAGCCGGATTGTATCCAACGCGTGAGTGGCGGCAAACTTTTGGTATAGCTACCATCTATGTGGCCGAAAAACCTTTACAATAAAGCCAATGAAGTTTCGTTTATTTTCTTTAGTAACGTTGGCTATTCCATACACAGGTTTTTCTGATATATTGGGACAGGCAATCCGGCCGTTAAAAATCAATTCTGTTCGGATGAAAAATCAAATCCTGATACTTTTACTTTTAATTGCTTCTTTTGCGCTTCATGCACAACCTCGCGACAAGGGAGCTCCAAATCTTCCCAATTTCGACGATAAAACCTTGAACTTTGGATTCTTAATTGGACTTAATACCATGGATTTCAGAGTTGTTCATAAAAGTCCTGAAGCATTGGGCAATGGTGTGGCTCCCCGATATGCCGATGTTGTTAATCTTAACCCGGGAATTAACCTGGGAATGGTGAGTAATTTCAGGCTGAATAAGTATATGAGTCTTCGTTTATTGCCCGGCATTAGTTTTGGACAGCGCGACCTCCTTTTTATCAATGCCGAAGGCCAGAAAGATGAGTATCCACTTGAAATAAAATCAACGTTTCTGGAATGTCCCATTATGCTCAAATTCAATGGGGCTCGTATGCACAATGCCAAACCTTATTTTGTTGCCGGCATTAATCCGCGTATCGATTTGGCTAAAAGTAAAAAAGATGGACTTTTAATGCGTCCCTTCGATTTATATTGGGAATTGGGCGCAGGAATTGATTCATATATGAGCTATTTCAGATTCTCTACTGAGTTTAAATTGTCGGTTGGGTTGGCAAATGTTCTTAATCCGGCCGGAACCGGCGAACCCGAAGATATTTATTACACCAAAGTACTCGACCGGCTTTCTTCACGTATCTTTGTGCTTACTTTTTATTTCGAATAAATTGCTGAGTTGGTTTTTACATTCATAATTTGAAGGGAAGTTTCATGGATGTTTAACAGCACCAATTAATTATCACAACGCATTCTTGTGAAAAAGGAAATCATACTTCGTTTACAGCCTGCTGAAGCTGCAAATAATCAGCTAATTAAAGAGCTTGTGGCACGCCAGATGAAAGTGGCACCTCAGAAAGTATCCGGTTATTATATTCGTCGGCGCTCTATTGATGCCCGCAAACATCCGGTTATGGTTCAGTTGCATATAAATGCCTGGGCCAATGCAGCTTTCCCGGTTAAACAGCCTGTGTCATTTCAATATCCCAACGTATCATCAGGCAAGAGAGTACTGGTAATAGGAGCAGGGCCGGGAGGACTATTTGCAGCGCTTAAGCTCATCGAACTTAGATTAAAGCCCATTGTTATTGAACGCGGAAAAGATGTTAGTGAACGGAAGAAAGACCTGGCGCTTTTAAACCGGAATAATCCTGTTAATCCTGAGTCAAATTATGCTTTTGGGGAAGGTGGAGCCGGCACTTTTTCAGATGGAAAACTCTATACCCGAAGCAAAAAGCGTGGCGATTTTGAACGTTTTCTCGAAGTTTTAAATTTTCATGGTGCCAGCGAAGATATTTTAATTGATGCCCATCCGCACATTGGTACCGACCGCCTGCCAACCGTCATTAAAAACATACGCAACACTATTATGGCAGCCGGAGGTGAGGTGCATTTTAATACACGACTCGACGATTTAATAATTGATGGGGATGAAATAAAGGGTATTGTTACTTCATCAGGCGATAAAATCATGGCTGCTGCCACCATTCTGGCAACCGGACACTCGGCTCGCGATGTTTACGAATTGCTCCATCATAAGGCTATTTTGCTTGAATCAAAAGTTTGGGCAATGGGTGTTCGGGTTGAGCATCCTCAAACCCTTATCGACCAAATTCAGTATCACAATCCCGAGGGCAGGGGGCAGTATTTACCGGCCGCCTCGTATTCTTTTACCTGTCAGGTGCAGGAGCGGGGAGTCTATTCTTTTTGCATGTGCCCGGGTGGTTTTATTGTGCCGGCTATGACCGGACCCGACGAAATGGTGGTTAATGGAATGTCGCCATCAGGTCGCAATTCGCCATATGCCAACAGTGGTATAGTGGTCGAGATTCGTCCTGAAGATTTGGATGGATATAAAAAATTTGGTTCGTTAGCCGGATTGGCTTTCCAGCGCGAAGTGGAGCGCAACTGCTTTGTGAATGGAGGTAAAAATGTGATAGCGCCTGCACAGCGATTAACCGACTTTGTTAACGGAAAATTATCGTTCGATTTGCCCGAGTGCTCTTATGTTCCCGGAACAATTTCGGCACCGCTCCATTTTATTTTACCGCCCATTATTTCTGACCGCTTGCGCGAAGGATTCCGGTACTTTGGCAAATGGGCCAAAGGGTTTTTAACTCCCGAAGCCATAGTTTTGGGAACTGAATCAAGAACTTCTTCGCCGGTTCGTATTCCCCGCGACCCTTTAACGTTGCAGCACGTTCAAATTAAAGGTCTGTTTCCATGTGGAGAAGGCGCTGGCTATGCCGGTGGAATAGCCTCTTCAGCCCTCGATGGCGAAAAATGTGCCATCATGGCTGCGGCAATGCTCGGCGTTCAAGTTCCCGAAATGGACTGACGCCTGAATTCGGCACAAATAACAGCTGTTGCAACGCCCACATTGAGCGATTCTGCAGATTTCCCAGCTTTGGAAAAATCAGGAATAGTAATTTTGTTGGTTATAAATTTCTCAACATCCGGCCTTATGCCATTGCCTTCGTTTCCCATTATAATAATGGAATCCTGACTTAAAGTTTGAGTATAAATACTCTCGCCTTCCAGAAAAGCACCATATACCGGATTTTTAAATGAATTATTGTAAGTACTTAAAAATGCCATAAGATTGGTATAATGTACGGTTACTTTAACCAAAGCACCCATTGATGCCTGCACAACTTTTGGATTATAAACATCAACCGTATCAATACTGCAAACAATGTTACCAATCCCAAACCAGTCGGCCAGCCGTATGATGGTTCCCAGGTTGCCCGGGTCCTGAATTCCATCAAGCACCAGAGTCAATCCCCTTTTTATGGCATTATTGTTGAAATGATTTTCAGGCTTGGGAAAAACTCCCAAAACATGTTGTGGCGTTTTTAATAGCGATATTTTTTTAAACTCATTGGCCGTTACAATGATGGTTTCAGGGTTTTTCTTACTGATTTCAGCATCAGCAGTCCATTGGTCGGTGCCAACCAAAAACTGAGGATGTAAGCCGGATTGAATTAAATCGTGAATCATCCGTGGGCCTTCGGCCAGAAAGAGCCCGTGAATATCACGTTGTTTTTTCTGCACCAAGGATGCTATGAGTTTTTGTCGGGCCTTACTTAGCATGGTTCAAATTTGTAACTTTGCATGCAAAATTATAATAATATAGTACATTCGCAGAATGAATTCGGTTCGAGTTCGTTTTATTTGGTATTAAGTAAATTCCTGATGGTTCGAAATAAATCCCACATATTATTTAAAATTGGTTTGGTTTTATTAGTTGGGCTTGCGTTTTTTGGTTGTAAGTCAACTAAATATGTGTATCCGGGCGATAGGCTTTTATCTAAAGTTGAAATTAAAAATCCTGCACGTGATGTTTCCCGCCAGGAATTAAAATCCTACTTGCGACAACAGGAAAACTTAAGAATTTTGGGATTTTGGAAGTTTCATCTTGGAATTTATAATTTGTCGGGACGAGACGATAGTAAAGGATTCAATAAATGGTTAAGGAGAATTGGCGAAGCTCCCGTTATTTACGATTCAACCCTTGTGCAGCGTTCCGTTGATCAAATGAGCATTTTCCTGAAAAACCGGGGTTATTTTCTTGCTGAAGTTTCTGATACGGTTACTTTTCCATCGCGCAAAAAAGCAAAAGTTACCTATACAATTCATTCAGGGCCAAGGTATCGCTTAAATAATGTTTATTACAGAATTGAAGATGATAGCCTTCGCAACCTGGTTTTAAATGACACCGTAAACTCTCAGTTGAGGCGCGGGCGGGCTTTCACTACCGATTTGCACAACCGCGAACGCGACCGGATTACTCAAAAACTCAGGAATAACGGTTATTATGCCTTCTCACGTGAGTATATATATTTCTTAGCCGACAGTTCACTGGATAACTACAAAATCAACGACACGCTGGTGCTCATGAGGCCTTCACAGGATACCGGAGTTGCCGAGGCAGGCGATTATCATCGTAAATATATAATTGGTGATGTTCAATTTCAGGTTGGCACCGACCCTCAGGAGTTAATTCTTAACGAAAGCACCGAATCATACAAAACCGACACCATTCATTATCTGGGTTTTAAAATTGTCTATGAAGGGAAAATGAATTTTCGCCCCGATGTGCTTACCAACAGCAATTATATTAATCCTGGCGAGCTTTACCAGTCCGATCTGGTTGAGAGAACCCAGTTTTTGCTCAGTAGTTTGCGATTGTTTAAATATATCAACATTCGTTTTAGAGAGGTCGACAATGCCGTAGATGAACATGGGCGTAAGTTTCTCGATTGTATCATACACGTGGTTCCAGGTAAATATCAAAGCTATGCTGTTGAAATTGAAGGTACCAACTCATCGGGTAACCTTGGCGCTGCAGGTAATTTTAAATATCAGCATAAGAATCTGTTAAATGGTGCCGAATTATTTACGCTGAACACACGCCTGGCCCGACAGAACCAATTAGTAATGCGGCAAAGCAATAAGGAGCAGTTTAATACACTCGAATTTGGTGGCGAAACATCCATTGTGCTGCCCAAATTTGTTTTACCTTTTAAAATCGAAAGGTTCCGACAAAAGTATAATCCGCGCACCACCATCGCCCTGGCTTATAATTACCAGCGACGTCCTGATTATACACGAACCATTGCCAATGCCAGGCTTGGGTACAACTGGCGTTCATCCCGTTTTTTAACACACTCATTTTTTCCGCTTGATTTTAACCTGGTGAATATTCCCCATGTCAGTGCCAACTTTAGAGAGTACATTGAAGATAAGTTTTTAAAGTATACTTACGAGGACCACCTTATTGTCAATATGAATTACAGCTTATTGTACAACCAACAGGTGTTAGGTCAAAACCGGAATTTCTGGTACCTCAGGTATAACATTGAATCAGCAGGTAATCTGCTCGATTTAATGGCACCTCTATGGTCTGATAAAACAGATGATGGTTTTTATCAGATACTTGGCATTCGTTATGCACAGTACCTCAAAAATGATGTCGACATTAGATACCATCAACGCATTAACACTGTTACATCCATTACTTACAGGTTTTTTGGAGGGGTGGGCGTACCATATGGAAACCTGAATGTTCTTCCTTTTGAAAAACGTTATTTTTCGGGTGGCGCGAATAGTGTGCGGGCATGGCCTGTGCGGGGACTTGGCCCAGGTTCTTATAAAGATGAAAACCTCACGTCGTACAACTATTATAACCAAACTGCCGATATAAAGTTGGAATTTAACGTCGAGTATCGGTTTAAACTCTTTTGGGTACTCGAGGGAGCTTTATTCCTCGATGCGGGCAATATTTGGAGCATAAGGCCTGAAGCCTCAGTTCCCGGAGGATTGTTCAAATTTGATGAGTTCTACAAACAACTGGCCTTAGGAACCGGTTTTGGAACCCGGTTCGATTTTAAATACTTTATTTTTAGAGTCGATACTGGCTTAAAACTGCACGACCCCTCTGCTGAGTCAGGGAAAAAATGGATTCCCGGTTCAAGACCTTATACATGGAATGATGTGGCTTTTAATTTTGCTATTGGCTATCCTTTCTGATTCACTCACCAACCAGAGTTAATGCAGCTTGACAATAATAACTCAGATTTATTATAATTGTGTTTTATTGTTATAACTAACCTTTATGATCACTGCGAAAGTTTTATCAAATAAAAAAGGTGCCTTGGAGGGCACCCTTTTTTATTATAATAAACAATTTGATTAAGCTTTTCCGGCTGAACCAAGTACGTTTTCATTTTTATGCTTGTAAAGCGCTTTAAGCACATCACGGGCAGGACCAAGATATTTACGTGGGTCAAATTCACCCGGATTCTCGGCCAATACTTTGCGAATGGCAGCAGTCATAGCCAAACGCCCGTCTGAATCGATGTTAATTTTGCAAACAGCCGATTTTGCAGCTCTGCGCAATTGATCCTCAGGAATTCCAACAGCTTCTTTCATGGCACCACCATATTTATTAATAGAGGCTACATGTTCTTGTGGTACCGATGATGCTCCGTGTAATACAATGGGGAATCCGGGAATACGTTTCTCAATTTCTTCCAGAATCTCAAATTTCAATGGAGGAGGAACCAAAATTCCTTCAGCATTGCGGGTACATTGTGCAGGCGTAAATTTGTGAGCTCCGTGCGAAGTGCCTATTGATATGGCCAAAGAATCTACACCTGTACGTTTCACAAAATCTTCAACTTCTTCAGGACGAGTATAAGTCGAATGTTCTGCAACTACATCATCCTCAACACCAGCAAGAACACCAAGTTCACCTTCCACAGTAACACCATGGGCATGAGCGTATTCTACTACTTTTTTGGTAAGCGCAATGTTCTCCTCATACGAATGGTGCGAACCATCAATCATTACCGATGAAAAACCATTGTCGATACATTCTTTGCAAATTTCGAAAGTATCGCCATGGTCGAGGTGTAGAACAATGGGTATCTCATAACCTAACTCTTTTACATACTCAACTGCACCCTTTGCCATATTACGCAGCAGGGTGGCATTGGCATATTTACGGGCACCTGAAGATACCTGAAGAATTACGGGCGACTTTGTTTCAACACAAGCTTGAAGGATAGCCTGAAGCTGCTCCAGATTGTTGAAATTGTAAGCCGGAATGGCATAACCGCCGGCAACAGCCTTTGCAAACAGTTCTTTGCTGTTTACCAAGCCGAGTTCTTTGTAACTAACAGCCATTTTTTTAGTTTTTATGTTTGTTTATTGTTTAAATATCAAGACTTCTCATCTATTCGAAATCTGGTTCAAAAGTAATTAAACCTGCTAACTTTTACAATTTTTCAGCTCCCTGTATTTGTATATTTGAAATTTAATAGTATGATTTAACTTTTAATGAGAATTTTATACATTTGAAGCCTTATTACAAGTTTTCTCTAAATGCTGAAGTCGTTAATCTTATTTTAACGAACAAATCAACCGAACATATATTTTAACGTGATGAACCAGAACAGGGATAGTTTTACCAGTAAATTCGGAGTTATAGCTGCAGCAGCTGGGTCGGCCATAGGTTTAGGAAACATTTGGAGATTTCCATATGTATTGGGAGAAAATGGCGGAGCTGCGTTTTTATTGCTTTACTTGTTCTTTATTCTGGCTATAGGTATGCCGGTTATGCTGTCTGAATTAATGATTGGCCGTAAAGCTCAGATGAACATTTTTGGTGCATTTAGAAAGTTGTCTCCCGGAAGCATTTGGCCTTTGGTTGGAATAATGGGGGTAGGAGCTGCTTTTATGATTCTCTCTTTTTATGCTGTTGTGGCTGGCTGGACGTTGGATTATGCTTTTCTGGCTTTTAAAAATGAGTTTGCCGGTAAATCGCCCGATGAAATCAGTGCTATTTTTAATGATATTTCGGGCAGTGTATGGAAATCTATTTTGCTTATGTTGGCATTTATGGGTTTAAGTGCCTGGATTGTGCGTTCCGGCATAAAGGATGGTATAGAAAAATATACCAAGATATTAATGCCCATGCTGTTGGTCATTATTATTTTGCTTAATGTCAGAGCCCTTACTTTGGATGGGGCTTCTGCCGGACTAAAATTTCTATTCACACCCGATTTTAGTAAAATAAATGCAAATGTGATTCTTGAAGCATTAGGTCAGGCTTTTTTCTCGCTAAGTCTGGGAATGGGGGTTATGGCAACCTACGGCTCCTATATTAAAAAGGGTGAATCGCTTGGACAAACAGCTATTTCTGTTTCTTTGGCCGATACGTTTATTGCTGTTTTAGCTGGTGTGGCCATTTTTCCTGCTGTTTTTGCGTTTGGAATTCAACCCAACGCGGGGCCTGGACTGGTTTTCGTTACATTACCCGGAATTTTCAATCAAATGCCAGGCGGCTATTTTTTTGCCATTTTGTTTTTTATATTATTAATAATTGCAGCACTCACATCTTCCATCTCTTTACTCGAAGTGGTTGTGGCTTACTTTTCCGAAGAACTGAAAATGAAGCGGGCCTTTGCCACCTGGCTGGCTGCCGGAATCATGTCAGCACTTGGTGTTTTATGCGCCACCTATGATCGGCTATTTACCTTTTTCGAGAAAACATCATCCAATGTGTTACTACCTCTGGGGGGCTTGTTGATAGTTATTTTTGTAGGATGGTTTCTCGGGCTAAAAAATGTTCGCGACGAACTGGAAGCCGATGGAAAAGTGGCCCGGTATTTCCTTCCATTTGTATTTGTCATTAAGTTTCTGGCTCCTATTGCCATTGCCATTGTGTTTTTATATAGCCTTGAATTGCTGCGTTTTTAGCTAACAAGTAAAAGTGATGTACAGAATAACTTTTTGAAAATATGGCTAATAAGCCACTTTTCTTAAGTCTTATGTCTATAGTCTAAAAATTTTTAACTTATAATTCTAACCCAGCTACTTAGTTTTTCTATTGAAATAGTTTCATGCTTTTTTTATCTTGGATGAAAAAAATATGTGGAAAGACTACCTCTCTTTTTCTCGTCAGGAACAAAAAGGGCTTATTTTCATGGCCTGTATAATCTTGCTTTTGGTTCTTTACAGGCTTATTACTCCATTGTTTGTTTCTGCACCACAGGTTTTTGTAAGCAAGGAAGACTCTCTTTTTTTAACGCAGGATTTTATTATAAGTTCTAATGATGCAGATGGTTTGCATCATATTCCATATTTTAATCCCAACAAAGTTTCCTACCAGTTTCTGTTAGACATTGGTCTCGATGCACGAACTGCAGGCAATTGGGTAAATTACCTGAAAAAGGGCGGTTCATTTAATAAGATTGACGATGTGGGTAGGATTTATGGTATGGACAACGTCCTGTTGCAGGAGCTAAAACCATATATGTATCTCCCAAAAGTCAACCAAAACACAGTAGCACTTTCAGATCAACTTCCTTTTGATGCCAATATTAAACTTGATTTAAACAGGATAGGCAAAGACGAGCTAATCTCTGTCGGTTGGACAGAAGCAATGATTGACACATTGAAATTTTTCACAGATAATTACTGGATAAAAGAGCGAATCAATACATCGCGTATAAAAAATTGGAACGTTGATTCAGTAATAAGCTTGAATAAACTACTTGTTCCTAAAAAAAACAAAACTAACAATGATAATTTGTTTGTACTCGAAATTAACAGTGCCGACACCTCCGAATGGACGCTTCTAAAAGGAATTGGGCCGGTTTTAAGCCGACGTATCGTTGCTTACCGTAATAAACTTGGAGGTTTTATTACTCCCGACCAGTTAATGGAGGTGTACGGAATTTCCTCGATACTGGTTGATAATATCAAGCCTTATCTTAAAGTCGATTCGTTAAAGCTATCAAAACTGGATATTAACCGGGCATCCATTCGCCAACTTCGCGACCATCCATACATGGGTTTTTATAAAGCGCAGGCATTATTAGAAGAGAGGAGGAAAAGAGGGCGGTTTAATTGTGCCACCGAACTTCTTGAATTACCACTTTTCAATGATCCGGTTTGGGAAAAATTAAAGCACTATCTGGCTGTGAAATAATTTTGCCCTTATAAAAAAAACATCAGAAAATTTGTCATAATCACTAAACTTCATTTTCTTTGCAGCCGAAAAATTTGCCAATATGGAATAGATATTTTTCCATAAAGCATTGAAATAGCAAATATTAATTATAACTTTGCAAGCCAAAAAAATTAAAACAAAACCATTATGATCGTTGTACCCATTAAAGAAGGCGAAAACATTGAAAGAGCTCTAAAGAAGTTCAAAAGAAAATTTGAAAAAACCGGAGCAATGCGCGAGTTGCGTTCACGTCAGGCTTTTACAAAGCCTTCCGTTGTTCAAAGAGAGCAAAAGAAAAAGGCTATTTATATCCAACAGCTTCAACGAGAGGAAGAATAGTTAAATAACTATATTTTTTTGAAAATGTCTTATTTTTCTCCACTTTTATTCGTATATTCGTTTAGAAGAGGGGACAAATAAGACATTTTTGTACATGTTTCACACTGAGGGATTTTTTGAATATTTAAAGTACGAGAAGCGTTGTTCTCCTCATACAATAACTGCATATGAAGGAGACTTGAAGCAGTTTTTTGCTTTTATTGAGTCTGCCGGTGTTAATTCCATCTCAGAAGTAAATTCAAAAAATATCCGCGGTTGGATTGTTCAAATGCACAAAGAGGGTATAAGCCCCCGATCCATACACCGGAAAATTTCTTCCATCAAAACTCTTTTTAAACATCTGCACCGACAGGGAATAGTCGACGGCAATCCTGCCCAGTTGGTAATCCTGCCTAAAATTCCCAAAAAGCTTCCATTCTTTCTTAAAGAAAAAGAGATGGAAGTATTACTCGACCACATTGATTTTGGCAACGATTACGAAGGCATCCGAAACAAGTTGATGCTTGAATTGTTTTATGGTACAGGTATGCGTTTGTCCGAAATGGTTGAGTTGCGAACCTATGATATTGATTTAGCCAGAAAACTTGTAAAAGTTTTGGGTAAACGAAATAAAGAGCGATTAATTCCGCTAACAAATGAATCTGTTTTATTATTGAATACGTATAATATAATAAAAGAGCAAACATTTGGCAAGGGGTTTTCACCCTGGCTGCTTTTAACCAACAAAGGAGATAAAATTTACCATAAACTGATATACAGGGTAGTTCATTCATCTTTAAAATTGGTAACTACTATACAAAAGAAAAGTCCACATGTTTTGCGACATACTTTTGCAACTGTATTGCTTAACAGAGGTGCCGATCTTAATGCCATTAAGGAACTGCTGGGGCATTGCAATTTAAACGCAACCCAGATTTACACACACAATACTTTTGAAACATTAAATGCTATTTATAAACAAGCTCATCCGAGAGCTTAAAACAATGGAGGATAGATCATGAACATTACGATTCAATCTGTGCATTTTGATGCAGCTGAGAAATTGGAAAATTTCATCAATCAGAAGGTTAATAAACTGGAAGTATTTTATGATGGAATTCTATCAGCAGAAGTCATTCTGAGACTTGACAAGTCTGAAAGTACAGAGAACAAGCTGGTGGAGATATCTCTGGATATCCCTGGCAACAACCTCTTTGCAAAAAAACAAAGCAAGACCTTTGAAGAAGCTGTTGATTTGGCCTGTGATGCATTAAAGAAACAATTAACCAAACGGAAAGAAAAAATAAAAGCTAAATAATACTATTATGTTGCCCTACTTATGGGTTGGTTTGTGAGGGTGTCTCAAAAGTCCGAGACACCCTCTTTTTATTTGTACTCCTACCCGAGTAGTTTTTCAAATACTCAATTTTCAGAGCCTTAAAAAAACTTATGAGACAGCCTCTTTTTTTTATTCAACCCGATGCAGTAAAACTTAATAAAACCAAAAAAGATTTCTTTATTTTGTGTTAATTGAAAAATATTATACATTTGCACACCATTTTAAGAAAGATATATAACCTCATAAATATTTAATAGGCTGGTTATCACAAGTGATCAGCCTATTTAAATGAAATGTCGGTAACGTCCTTTTTATAAGCTGGTTAAACAAAAGCGCTGTAGTTCAGGTAGATATAGGAGTCAGGTTCGTATTTTTAATAAAGTCTCAAAAATTAGAACATTTATTCTGATTTAAGAGTTTTTTTGTGCTTTAAAAATCACTAACTTTGTGGGCCTGAAAAAATGCGGGAGTAGCTCAGTTGATAGAGCATCAGCCTTCCAAGCTGAGGGTCGCGGGTTTGAGTCCCGTCTCCCGCTCAAAGTTTTAAGCCGATGTAGCTCAGGGGTAGAGCGCTTCCTTGGTAAGGAAGAGGTCATGGGTTCAATTCCCATCATTGGCTCTTGTATGTTAAAGTTGAAAAGTGGTTTCAATATTGTTCAAATTGTCTAAATAATTTCGAGTTATGGCTAAAGAAACATTTCAAAGGACGAAGCCTCACGTTAATATCGGTACCATTGGTCACGTTGACCACGGTAAAACTACCCTTACTGCCGCTATCACCATGGTATTGGCAAAAAAAGGGTTATCCGAAATTAAGAGTTTCGATTCTATTGACAACGCTCCTGAAGAAAAAGAGCGTGGTATTACCATTAACACCGCTCACGTTGAGTATTCGACAGAAAACCGTCACTATGCTCACGTTGACTGTCCCGGTCACGCCGACTACGTTAAAAACATGGTAACTGGTGCTGCCCAGATGGACGGAGCTATCCTTGTTTGTGCTGCTACTGATGGTCCTATGCCTCAAACACGTGAGCACATTCTACTTGCTCGCCAGGTAAACGTTCCTAAAATCGTTGTTTTTATGAACAAGGTTGATATGGTTGATGACCCTGAATTGTTAGAGCTTGTAGAAATGGAACTTCGCGACCTGTTAAGCTTCTATCAATTTGATGGCGACAATACTCCTGTTATTCAGGGTTCTGCTCTTGGCGCTATGAACGGAGAAGCTCAGTGGGAAGATAAAATTATGGAACTGATGAATGCAGTTGATACCTGGATTCCAATTCCTCCCCGTGATGTTGAAAAGCCTTTCCTAATGCCTGTTGAGGACGTATTCTCAATCACTGGTCGTGGTACTGTTGCTACTGGTCGTATCGAAACTGGTATCATCAGAACTGGTGAAGAAATGCAAATCATTGGTCTTGGTGCCGACGGGAAGAAAACCGTTTGTACAGGTGTTGAAATGTTCCGCAAAATTCTTGATGAAGGTCAGGCTGGCGACAACGTTGGTTTGTTAATGCGTGGTGTTGACAAGAAAGAGATTAAGCGTGGTATGGTACTTGCCAAACCAGGTTCTATCAAACCGCACACCAAATTCAAAGCTGAGGTTTATGTACTGAAAAAAGAAGAAGGTGGTCGTCATACCCCATTCCACAATAAGTATCGTCCTCAGTTCTACCTGCGTACCCTTGATATTACCGGAGAAATCAGCTTACCAGAAGGTACTGAAATGGTAATGCCAGGTGACAACGTAAGTGTAGTAGTTAACCTGATTTATCCTGTTGCACTTAACCTTGGTCTTCGTTTCGCTATCCGCGAAGGTGGACGTACTGTTGGTGCCGGTCAGATTACTGAAATTATCGAGTAATTAAATCACAAGGTTGGGAATGGCGCAAGTTGTTTCCAACCTTTTACACGGGTGTAGCTCAGTTGGTAGAGCACTGGTCTCCAAAACCAGGTGTCGGGAGTTCGAGTCTCTCCTCCCGTGCAATTCCGGAATTTTAACCGGTTTAACCGAAGATAACATGAAGAAGATAAAAGCTTATTTTCAGGAAGTTCACAATGAGTTGGTTAACAAAACATCCTGGCCAACCTGGTCTGAATTGCAGAATAGCGCAGTAGTAGTGATGATTGCGTCATTAATTATTGCTTTAGTTATATTCGCAATGGATATCTCTTTTGATAAACTACTGGAGGAATTCTACAAAAGATTGTATTAAACCCAGGAGAATTATATCAGGATGAGCGAAACAGATAAAAAATGGTATGTACTTCGGGCTATTGGAGGAAAAGAGAAGAAAGTCAAGGAGTACATTGAAAGCGAAATCAGCAGTCTTAAATTGCAGGATTACGTAACACAGGTATTGATACCTACCGAAAAGGTGTATCAAATACGTAATGGAAAGAAAATAAGCAAAGAGCGCAATTATTTCCCGGGTTATGTAATTATTGAAGCTGCTTTGGTAGGAGAGGTTCCTCACATCCTAAGGAATATTCCCAATGTTATTGGCTTCCTTAGCGACAGGAATGATGTTCCTACCCCCCTGCGCCTTTCAGAAGTGAACAGGATTCTAGGAAAAGTTGATGAGTTGTCTGAAACTGCTGAAGAAATTAATGTACCGTTTTTTGTTGGTGAAACCATCAAAGTTACCGACGGACCATTTAATGGTTTCAATGGTGTTATAGAAGAAGTGAACGAAGAAAAGCGGAAACTAAAAGTTATGGTCAAGATTTTTGGCCGTAAAACTCCACTCGAATTAAGTTTTTTACAGGTCGAGAAAGAGTAAACGCATCATTTAGTAGCGGGGCTTCCAGGATTAAACCAATCGGTTTTTTCTCTACAAATGAAGGCAAACTTTTACATTAACCTGATTTTAATAACCAACACGAATTTGCTACAATGGCTAAAGAAGTAGAAACCTTTATCAAACTTCAGATTAAAGGTGGTGCCGCAAATCCATCACCTCCGGTTGGGCCTGCTTTAGGTTCAAAAGGAGTTAACATTATGGAATTCTGTAAGCAATTCAACGCCAGAACTCAGGAAAAAGCCGGGAAGGTACTTCCTGTAGTGATTACGGTGTATAAAGACAAATCGTTTGAATTTGTAATTAAAACACCTCCGGCAGCAATCCAATTAATGGAAGTAACCAAAATTAAATCTGGTTCGGCAGAACCAAACCGGAAAAAAATTGGTTCAGTAACCTGGGATCAGGTGAAAACGATTGCTGAGGATAAAATGGCTGATATGAATTGTTTTACCTTGGATTCTGCGATGAGCATGGTTGCCGGAACCGCCAGAAGTATGGGAATTACCGTTGACGGTGAATTCCCGGGTAACAATTAAAAACCTGTTTTTAAAAATGACAAAACTAACAAAAAATAGGAAGTTAGCTTTAGCGAAAATCGATTCCACTAAGATGTACGCCATTGATGAGGCCACAGTTTTAGTGAAAGAGATTACTACCACTAAGTTTGATGCTTCTGTGGATATTGACATCCGTTTGGGTGTTGATCCCCGTAAAGCGAATCAAATGGTACGTGGTGTTGTAAGTCTTCCAAATGGTACAGGAAAACAAACCAGAGTATTGGTACTTTGTACTCCTGACAAGGAAGCAGAAGCTAAAAGCGCCGGCGCCGATTTTGTGGGTCTTGATGAATACATTGATAAAATCAAAGAAGGTTGGACCGATGTAGATGTAATCATTACCATGCCCAGCGTTATGGGTAAAGTAGGTGCCCTTGGACGTATATTAGGGCCACGCGGTTTGATGCCAAACCCCAAAAGCGGAACTGTAACCATGGAAATTGGTAAAGCAGTTCAAGAAGTAAAAGCCGGTAAAATTGATTTTAAAGTGGACCGTTACGGTATCGTACACTCCACAGTTGGAAAGGTGTCATTTGCTCCTGAAAAACTCGTTGAAAACGTGCAGGAATTCGTTGGTGTCATTCAAAAATTGAAACCATCGGCCGCAAAAGGTGTATACATTAAGAGCATCTTTCTGTCAAGTACCATGAGTCCCGGTATTCATATTGAACCCAAATCACTTGGTGTTTAATTTAGTGTTAACCTGAAGAACTTGGAAACATGAAAAAGACAGATAAAAGTACGATAATCAACGACCTGACATCAAAAATCCAGGAATACAGTCATTTTTATGTGACTGATACCACCGGATTAAATGCAGGTGCCACCAGTAATCTACGTCGTCTCTGTTTTAAGCAGGATGTAAAGATGGTAGTTGTTAAAAATACCCTCTTTAAAAAAGCTATTGAACAGAGTGAGAAACAAATTGACGGGCTCAACGCAGCTCTTAAAGGAACATCCGCTGTTCTTTTCTCAAACACAGGTAATCTTCCCGCAAAACTCATTAAAGAGTTTCGTAAAAAAGGTACCGTACCTGTATTTAAAGGTGCGTTTGTAGAAGAGTCAGTATATATCGGCGAAAGCCAGTTGGAAGTATTAGCCAACATTAAATCTAAAGAGGAACTCATTGGCGATGTTATTGCATTACTGCAATCTCCGATGAAGAATGTTATTGGTGCCCTTCAATCAGGTGGTACTACCATTCACGGAATCCTCAAAACTTTAGGTGAAAAAGAATAACGAATTACTAACAGAAATTTATTAACACTTACAAAAATGGCAGATATTAAAAAGCTTGCAGAAGAATTGGTTAATTTAACTGTAAAAGAAGTTAACGAACTTGCTGGAATTTTAAAAGATGAATATGGTATAGAGCCTGCAGCTGCTGCTGTAGCTGTAGCTGCTGCTCCCGCTGCCGGTGGAGCGGGCGAAGAGGCTGCTGTACAAACTGAGTTTGACGTAATTCTTAAGTCTGCCGGTGGTTCTAAATTAGCCATCGTTAAGCTTGTAAAAGAGATGACTGGTGTTGGTCTTAAAGAAGCCAAAGAATTGGTTGACAAAGCCCCAACCCCAATCAAAGAAAAAGTTTCAAAAGAAGAAGCTGAAGCACTTAAATCTCAATTAGAAGAAGCTGGAGCAGAAGTTGAACTTAAGTAATCTGATAACCTGAATAAGGGAACGGTTTAGGAATCCGCCTGGCGGAATCCTAAACCTTTTTATGCTTATATGTTATTAAGTTCAATTAATATGTTTGTAAATGACTCCAAATACTGCCGAAAGGATTAGCTTTGCTACCATCAAGAATCAGCTGCTTTATCCTGATTTTCTTGAGGTTCAATTAAAATCTTTCCGTGAATTTTTTCAATTGGGTTCTACACCCGAAGAGCGGAAAATGGAAGGGTTAAATCAGGTTTTTCTGGAAAATTTTCCGATAACCGATACCCGGAATAATTTTGTGCTGGAATTTTTAGATTTCAACATAGATCCTCCTCGTTACTCCATACAAGAGTGTATTGAGCGCGGACTTACGTATAGCGTACCTTTAAAGGCAAAATTAAAACTTTACTGTACCGATCCTGAGCACGAGGATTTTGACACAGTTGTTCAGGATGTGTATTTGGGTACAGTGCCTTACATGACCGAAAAAGGCAGCTTTATCATCAACGGAGCCGAGCGTGTTGTAGTTTCTCAGCTGCACAGATCTCCGGGTGTGTTTTTTGGTCAGAGTATTCATGCCAATGGAACAAAACTCTATTCGGCACGGATTATTCCTTTGAAAGGTTCGTGGATTGAATTTGCCACCGATATCAACAATGTGATGTATGCTTACATCGACCGTAAGAAAAAACTTCCGGTAACTACATTGTTAAGAGCTATCGGTTACGAAGGCGATAAAGATATTCTTGAAATTTTTGACCTTGCCGACGAGGTTAAGGTTTCCAAAGCAACTCTTAAAAAGGTTGTTGGACGCAAATTGGCTGCCAGGGTACTTAAAACTTGGATTGAAGATTTTGTGGATGAGGATACTGGTGAAGTGGTTTCTATTGAACGGAACGAAGTAATCATCGACCGTGAAACCGTACTCGAAAATGAGCACGTGGATGAAATCATTGACTCAGGCGCCAAAAATATTTTGCTCCATAAAGAGCAACAAAATCTCTCTGATTTTGCCATAATTTATAACACGCTTCAAAAAGACCCGTGTAACTCTGAAAAAGAAGCTGTGGTGCACATCTACCGACAATTGCGAAATGCCGAACCACCGGATGAAGCAACTGCCAGAGATGTTATCGACAAGCTATTCTTTTCAGATAAAAGATATGACCTTGGTGATGTAGGACGATACCGAATCAATAAAAAACTTGGGTTAAACACCGACTTCGAAACAAAGGTGCTTACCAAAGACGATATCATCGCCATCATCAAATATTTAATTGAGTTAATTAACTCAAAAACCGATGTCGACGACATTGACCACCTCAGTAACCGTAGGGTACGAACTGTGGGCGAACAGTTGGCTAACCAGTTTGGAGTCGGGTTGGCAAGGATGGCGCGTACAATTCGTGAGCGAATGAACGTGAGAGACAATGAAGTATTTACACCTATCGATCTGATTAACAGTAAAACATTATCATCTGTTATCAACAGCTTCTTTGGTACAAATGCGCTTTCTCAGTTCATGGACCAAACCAACCCTCTGGCCGAAATCACGCACAAGCGTCGTATGTCGGCATTGGGACCCGGTGGTTTATCGCGCGAGCGTGCAGGTTTCGAGGTTCGTGACGTACATTACACCCATTATGGGCGTCTGTGTCCTATTGAAACCCCTGAAGGTCCAAACATTGGTTTGATATCTTCTTTGTGTGTATATGCTAAGATCAACGAGCTTGGTTTTATAGAAACGCCTTACCGGAAAGTCAGCAACAAACAGGTTGATTTAACCAACGAAGGTGTGGAGTATCTTACAGCTGAAGAAGAAGAAGCCAAAACCATTGCACAGGCAAATGCTCCATTAAATGAAGATGGTTTCTTTGTAAACCCAAGGGTTAAAGCACGTTTAGAAGGTGACTTTCCGGTAGTTGAACCCGAAGAGGTTATACTGATGGACGTTGCTCCAAACCAAATTGCTTCAGTGGCAGCTTCGTTGATTCCATTCCTTGAGCATGATGATGCCAACCGTGCATTGATGGGATCGAACATGATGCGTCAGGCAGTACCATTATTACGCCCCGAAGCACCTGTTGTTGGAACCGGATTGGAAGGTATTTTGATTCGTGATTCACGCACACAGGTTGTAGCTGAAGGTCATGGTGTTATTGAGTATGTTGATGCCGAAGAAATTGTAGTTCGTTACGATTTAACCGAGGAAAAGCGATTTGTAAGCTTTGATCCTGAAACCAAGCGTTACAGACTGGTTAAGTTTTTAAAAACCAACCAGAATACCTGTATTAACCTGAAACCAATGGTTAAAAAGGGCGATCGCGTGGTTCCCGGACAAATCATGACTGAAGGTTATGCCACCGATAAAGGAGAGCTGGCTTTGGGCCGTAACCTGAAGGTTGCTTTTATGCCCTGGAAAGGATACAATTTTGAGGATGCGATTGTATTGAACGAACGTTTGGTTCGGGAAGATATATTTACTTCGGTACATATTGATGAATATTCTCTTGAAGTTCGTGATACCAAACGTGGGCTTGAAGAGTTAACTTCTGATATTCCAAACGTAAGTGAAGAGGCCACTAAAGACCTTGACGAGAATGGTTTAATCAGAATTGGTGCTCACGTTAAACCGGGAGATATCCTTATAGGAAAAATTACACCGAAAGGAGAAAGCGATCCAACACCGGAGGAAAAGTTATTGCGTGCCATTTTTGGAGAGAAAGCTGGTGATGTAAAAGATGCATCATTAAAAGCAACACCATCTCTTTCTGGAGTTGTTATTGACAAGAAACTCTTTTCGAGGGTGATTAAAGATCGTAAAGCCCGTTCTACTGAGAAGCCAATTATTCAAAAAATTGATGATGAATTTAAGCGTTCAGTAGAGGAGCTCACGAACCGATTGGTTGATAAACTGTTTACACTCATAAATGGCAAAACCAGTCAGGGTGTGAAAGATTATTTGGGAGTAGATGTGATTTCGAAAGGAACCAAATTTACTCAGAAAATTCTTCAGGATATTGACTATCTGAATGTTAATCCTAATAAATGGACTACTGATAAAGATAAGAATGATCTGATTCAACAAGTAATCCATAATTACAGGATTCGTTATAAAGAGCTTGAAGCCAAAGAGAAACGTCAGAAATACAATGTTACCATTGGCGATGAACTTCCTGCAGGTATTGTGCAGCTGGCCAAAGTTTATATTGCCAAAAAACGTAAAATTACCGTTGGTGATAAAATGGCGGGTCGACATGGTAACAAGGGTATTGTTTCAAGAATTGTTCGTCAGGAAGATATGCCTTTCCTGGAAGATGGAACGCCTGTGGATATAGTTTTGAACCCGCTGGGGGTACCATCTCGTATGAACCTTGGGCAGATTTACGAAACCGTGCTTGGTTGGGCAGGAAAAGTGTTGGGAGTTACGTTTGCAACACCAATTTTTGACGGTGCTTCTGAAGAAGATCTTGAGAAATTCACCTCGGATGCAGGTATTCCTAAATTTGGTAAATCATACCTGTTTGACGGCGGTACCGGAGATAGATTCCATCAGCCAGCAACAGTGGGCGTAATCTACATGCTGAAACTTGGTCACATGATTGAGGATAAGATGCATGCCCGCTCAATAGGTCCATATTCTCTTATTACACAGCAACCACTTGGTGGTAAAGCCCAGTTTGGTGGTCAGCGTTTTGGTGAAATGGAGGTTTGGGCACTTGAAGCTTTTGGAGCTTCGCATATTTTGCAGGAGATACTCACTGTTAAGTCGGATGATGTGATTGGTAGAGCTAAAGCTTACGAGGCCATTGTTAAAGGTGATCCTCTGCCACTGCCCGGAATTCCGGAATCCCTGAATGTACTACTGCATGAAATGCGTGGTCTGGGATTAAGTGTTAATCTTGAATAGTCTTACCAGGTGAATTCCTTTCAGGGAATTCACCATTGGTTGTTTTATTAAATTATCTAATACTCTACTATATATGGCATTCAGGAGAGATCAGAAAGTCAAGAGTAATTTTACCCAAATCTCAATAGGTTTGGCATCTCCCGAAGAAATTCTGGAACGTTCCAGCGGTGAGGTGCTTAAACCTGAGACCATTAACTATCGTACTTATAAACCCGAACGGGATGGATTGTTCTGCGAAAGAATTTTCGGACCCGTTAAGGATTATGAGTGCCATTGCGGTAAATATAAGCGTATCCGTTATCGCGGAATCGTTTGCGATCGTTGTGGTGTGGAAGTAACTGAAAAGAAAGTGCGCCGTGAACGCATGGGACATATTTCCCTAGTTGTTCCCGTGGCTCATATCTGGTATTTCCGCTCACTTCCAAATAAAATTGGGTACTTACTTGGATTACCTTCCAAGAAACTCGATGCAATTATTTATTACGAGCGCTATGTTGTAATCAATCCAGGTGTTAAGGCAGAAGATGGTATCAATACCATGGATTTCCTGACCGAAGAAGAATACCTTGATATTATTGATGGTTTGCCAAAAGGCAACCAGCAGTTGGATGATGATGATCCAAATAAATTTATTGCCCGCATGGGTGCTGAGGCTTTGCATATGTTGCTGGCCCGGTTAAATTTGGATGAATTATCCTACGATTTAAGACACAAAGCAAGTGTTGAAACTTCGCAACAACGGAAAAATGAAGCGCTCAAGCGTTTGCAGGTTGTTGAGTCGTTCCGCGAATCAAAAGGTGTTAACCGTCCCGAATGGATGGTGGTAAAAGTGGTTCCTGTAATTCCACCCGAATTACGTCCGCTTGTGCCCCTTGATGGTGGCCGTTTTGCAACATCCGATTTGAACGATTTATACCGTAGGGTTATTATTCGTAATAACCGCTTAAAGCGTTTGATTGAAATTAAAGCCCCTGAAGTAATTCTTCGTAATGAGAAAAGGATGCTTCAGGAATCGGTAGACTCATTGTTTGATAACTCACGTAAATCCAACGCAGTTAAAACCGATGCCAACCGTCCGTTAAAATCCTTGAGCGACAGCTTAAAAGGTAAGCAGGGACGTTTTCGTCAGAACCTGTTAGGTAAAAGGGTTGACTATTCGGCACGTTCTGTTATTGTTATTGGTCCCGAGTTAAGCATGCACGAGTGTGGTTTGCCAAAAGATATGGCTGCCGAATTATATAAGCCTTTTATTATTAGAAAGCTTATTGAACGTGGTATTGTTAAAACAGTTAAGTCGGCTAAGAAGATTGTTGACCGTAAAGATCCGGTTGTTTGGGATATTCTTGAGAATGTACTTAAAGGACACCCGGTTCTGCTTAACCGTGCTCCAACGCTTCACCGTTTAGGTATCCAGGCTTTCCAGCCAAAATTAATTGAAGGTAAAGCCATTCAGTTGCATCCGCTTTCCTGTGCTGCATTTAACGCCGACTTCGACGGTGACCAGATGGCTGTTCACCTGCCATTGGGAAATGCCGCAATTTTGGAAGCTCAAATGCTGATGCTTGGTTCTCAAAATATTTTGAACCCGGCAAACGGTGCACCTATTACAGTGCCATCGCAGGATATGGTGCTTGGTTTATATTATATGAC
Source organism: uncultured Marinilabiliaceae bacterium (assembly GCA_937920475.1). Classification (GTDB taxonomy): domain Bacteria; phylum Bacteroidota; class Bacteroidia; order Bacteroidales; family Marinilabiliaceae; genus CALEUX01. The sequence goes on along the minus strand of CALEUX010000052.1, from coordinate 14,426 downwards.
CAAATCGCGTCCCGGTGCATTAGGTGAGGGCTTGGTATTTTATTCTCCCGAAGAGGCTAAAATTGCCTATAATGAGAAGCGCGTTGCTTTGCATGCCAATGTTAAAGTTAAAACTTTCGACCTGAATGATAATGGTGAACTGGAACTGAAGTTGATTGAAACCACCGTAGGTCGTATTCTGTTTAACGAAGTTGTACCCAAAGAAGCCGGTTATATTAACGAATTGCTTACTAAAAAAGCTTTGCGCGATATTATCGGTGATGTTCATAAAATTTGCGGAACTCCTAAAACAGCCGCATTCTTAGATGATATCAAAAACCTTGGTTATAAAATGGCTTTTGAAGGCGGATTGTCCTTCAACCTTGAGGATGTTATTATTCCAAAAGAGAAAGAAAGTCTTGTGGCCGAGGGGTATCAGGAAGTTGAAGAGGTGTTGAATAACTACAACATGGGTTTCATCACCAACAATGAACGTTACAATGCCATTATTGATATATGGACACACGTTAATGCCCGTTTAACACAGATTTTGATGCACCAGCTGAGCAACGACCAACAGGGCTTCAATTCGGTTTACATGATGCTTGACTCAGGTGCAAGGGGTTCGAAAGAACAGATTCGCCAGTTGTCGGGTATGAGGGGATTGATGGCTAAGCCCCAAAAATCGGGAGCTGAGGGTGGACAGATTATTGAAAACCCTATTTTGTCGAACTTTAAAGAGGGCTTGTCGGTACTGGAATATTTTATTTCAACCCACGGTGCCCGTAAAGGTTTGGCCGATACGGCTCTTAAAACTGCCGATGCTGGTTATCTAACCCGTCGTTTGGTTGATGTGTCTCAAGACGTTATTATTACCGAGGAAGATTGTGGAACATTGCGTGGGTTAACGGCTACAGCTCTTAAAAATAATGAAGAGGTGGTAGCATCTCTGTACGACAGGATTTTAGGTCGGGTATCTGTTCATGATGTGTACAATCCTACAACCGGTGTGGTAATAGTAAAATCAGGTCAGGAAATTACAGAAGAAGAGGCACGCATTATTGAAGAGTCGCCAATTGAAAGGGTTGAAATCCGTTCTGTATTGACTTGTGAGTCCAAGAAGGGCGTTTGTTCAAAATGTTACGGACGTAATCTGGCAACCGGACGTTTGGTTCATAATGGTGAAGCTGTTGGTGTTATTGCTGCCCAGTCTATTGGTGAACCTGGTACCCAGTTAACGCTGCGTACTTTCCACGTGGGCGGTACAGCCTCAAACATTACATCTGAGAGCAGTTTGTTGGCCCGTTACGATGGTATTGCCGAAATTGATGAATTAAGAACCGTTCCATCGGTTACTGAAGATGGTCAGGATATTGATGTGGTTATTGGCCGTTTGGCTGAGATGCGCGTTGTGGATAAAAACACAGGCATTGCATTAACCACACAACCTATTCCTTACGGTGCTAAATTGTTTATTAAAAATGGTGCTGAAGTTAAGAAAGGTGACCTGATTTGCGAATGGGACCCATGGAATGCTTTGATTATAAGTGAAAAAGCTGGTAAGGTTGCTTTCGAAAACCTGATTGATGGTGTTACTTTCAAGGAAGAATCGGACGAACAAACCGGTTTCCGTGAAAAAGTTATCATCGAAACACGTGATAAGACCAAAAACCCAGGTGTACAAATTGTAGATGCCAGTGGTGAGGTTTTGAGAGTTTACAACCTTCCTGTTGGTGCTCACATTGCTGTGAATGAAGACGACCAGATTAAACAGGGTGAGATATTGGCTAAGATTCCACGCGCTGTAGGACGTGCCGGTGACATCACCGGTGGTTTGCCAAGGATTACTGAGCTTTTTGAAGCCCGTAACCCTTCGAACCCAGCTGTGGTTTCTGAAATCGACGGAGAAGTTACTTTTGGTAAAATTAAACGTGGTAACCGCGAGGTGGTAGTCACTTCTAAAAATGGTGAAGTGAAGAAGTATCTGGTTCCGCTTTCCAAGCAGATTCTGGTTCAGGAAAACGATTATGTTCGTGCCGGAACTCCACTGTCTGACGGTGCTACTACACCATCTGATATTCTTGCGATTAAAGGGCCAACTGCAGTTCAGGAATATATTGTGAACGAAGTTCAGGATGTATATCGCCTACAAGGTGTGAAAATCAACGATAAGCACTTCGAAATTATTGTTCGTCAGATGATGCGTAAAGTTGAGATATTTGATCAGGGTGATACCAGATTCCTTGAAAGACAGGTTGTGGATAAGATTGAGTTTATGCTAGAGAATGATGAGATTTGGGGCAAAATGGTTGTCATGGAAGCCGGAGATTCTCAAACATTACGTCCGGGCCAGATTATCACTGCACGTCGATTGAGGGATGAGAATTCACAGTTGAAGCGTCGCGATTTGAAACTTGTTCAGGCCAGAGAAGCTGTTCCTGCCACATCGAGTCAGGTATTGCAGGGTATTACCCGCGCCGCCCTGCAAACTCAGAGTTTCATGTCTGCTGCATCGTTCCAGGAAACTACCAAAGTGCTTAACGAAGCAGCTATTCAGGGTAAAGTTGACAAACTTGAAGGTTTGAAGGAGAACGTTATTTGCGGTCACCTGATTCCTGCCGGAACTGGACTTCGTGAATATGAGCGCATAATAGTTGGTTCAAGAGAGGAATTTGACAGACTGGTGAGTGGTAAAAGAGAAACCGAAGAGGTTTATCGATAAATCAACATACCAATAATTAAAGAGGGAGGCCAAAAGCTTCCCTTTTTTTATGCGATAACACCGCAATTCAATATCTTTATACAATAATTTAAACTTGCAACAAATGGAAGATCCAAAGAAAAATCAACAAATTACCATTGAAATAAATGAAGAAACAGGACAGGGAATTTATTCAAATCTGGCTATAATAAGTCATTCTCCATCTGAATTTGTAATCGACTTTGTTCGTGTTATGCCCGGAGTACCTAAAGCATCAGTTAAATCAAGAATTATTTTAACGCCTGAACATGCCAAACGCTTACTGGCGGCATTAAAAGAGAATGTAACCCGATTTGAGGCTCAGTTTGGACCCATCAAGAAAATTGAAGAAACAGGTTTTAACCCCATGGTATTTGGCGGTCCAGGTGGTCAGGCTTAAACTGTAATCCGGTTATACATGCGTTACATATTATTGTTTACAATGACATTTGGCTTTATGTCGTGCCATGTTAATGGAACTACAAACCCATCGGGTAAGTTGGAAAATACCATGAAAACGCCCGCCAGTATTTATGATTTCAGCCAACATTGGGTTGATTCAGTTTACATGAATCTTACGGAGGACGAGCGCATTGCTCAGCTTTTTTGGTTGGCTGTTGAAAATCCGGAAAAGGAGGCTGTTTACAAGCGGTATCTCGATCAAATAGAGACCTACAAACCTGGAGGTGTCATTCTTTTTAGTATGTCTCCATCAATAGCTTCGAAGGTAATAACTGAAATGCAGGAGCATTCCAAAATTCCGTTGTTGGTATCGGTTGATGGAGAAAATGGTTTGGCCATGCGTTTTCCGGGTGTTGTTGTTTTTCCGCATGCCATGACTTTAGGTGCTGTACAGGATGATGAGCTGGTTTACAAACTTGGATTTGAAATTGCCAGGCAGTGTCGTTTACTAGGAATTCATGTGAATTTAGCACCGGTGGCCGATGTGAATGTAAACCCGGCAAATCCCATAATTGGCACACGCTCATTTGGTGAAAATCCGGTCAACGTAGCATCCAAAGCAACAGCTTATATGCGTGGCCTTCAGGACGGGGGTGTTATGGCTGTTGGCAAGCATTTTCCCGGGCACGGCGATACCGACAAGGATTCGCACAAAACCCTTCCATTGGTTGGGAAAAGCCGTGAACGACTCGAATCGGTTGAGCTTTTCCCATTTGCATCAATGATAAAATCGGGTTTATGGGGTTTAATGAGTGCGCATCTGGAAGTTCCGGCTATGGAACCAAAAAAGGGCTTGCCTGCAAGTTTTTCAAAGTCAATATTAATTGATTATCTGCGCGATTCATTAAATTACGAAGGGTTGGTTATTACTGATGCCGTTAATATGCAAGGCGCAAAAACAATGGGGCGTCCGGGTGTTGTGGATGCATTGGCCTTAGCCGCCGGAAACGATGTGGTAGAGTTTACCGAAAACCTTCTGGCAGCCATTAAGGAAGTGAAAAAATCAATTGAAACAGGTTTACTAAGTTGGGACGATATTGAAAAGAAATGCAAGAGAACACTGGCCTTTAAGTATTATTTAACATCAAAATCGGAGCCTGTTGCTAATCCTGATTCTCTTGTAATGAAGATTAACTCAATGGAAGCCCGCCTGCTCAACCAAAAGCTTTTCGAAGCATCTGTAACTGTTTTAAACAATAATGACTCGGTTTTCCCTTTTATCATTAATGAAGATGAGAAAACCGCTTGCCTGGTAATTGGCCACGCACCGGTTTTTGTATCAGGATTTAAAGAGAAATTCAATATTCCTGTTATTGAACTCTCCACCACCAATGGTAAAGCTTTTGACAATGTATTAGCCTCTACCAATAAATTCTCCAGGTTTATTGTGGTTATTGCAGACTCACGGTGGGGACGGCAAAGCGAAAATAGTACACGCAGGTTACGATTGATGCAGTTGGCCGAGAAAAACCGATCGGTGGCGCTGTTTTTAGGTAATGCCTATCATTTAAAAGGCTGGGACAAGTTCAGGCATATTGCAGGACTTGCCATGGTTTATCAGGACACCAGCGAAGCCCAGGAAGCTATACTTAATTTTATTGCCGGAGAGATAAATGCCACCGGACGACTATCGGTTTCAATAGGAGAAATGTATAAAGCAGGAGATGGGTTTGATTTAATATTTTAATCTTTAATTAAATCTGATACCCTTGAAGAAGATATTATTACTGTTTTTTTGTTTAAAGTGCTTTAGATGAATCAATTTTACTCTTCTTGGGTTTCAAACTGTAGGTGCATTGGTTTTCGGTAAGTTGCATGGAAAGAACGTTGATAACCAATAGATTAATAATGATTTGCTCGGCAGTCCATCTTTTTATTCCTGCTATTTTCTGAAACCCTGAAAGTGTAATAGTTGGATGTTCAGATAAATAGTTGAGAAGAATATTTTCGGCTTGGGTAATTTTAAGTAAGGTACCCTCTTTTTTCTTCTGTCGTGCCCAAACTTTTATTAAAATTCCATTGGCCAAAATATTCTGGTCGTTAACTCTTACATATACTTTATAGGAGCCATCTTTAGTTGGCGCTTTATGGGGCTTATCAACGCTTTTGGGCACAATAACCTCCAATACGGTTTTACCCTCAAAGTGAATGGTATTGGTTTCAAATTTTACAGGAGGTTTGCAATACATATTGGCAGCTGCCTCAACCATATAGTACTCCTCAACCGATGAAACCCCTGCTATTCGGCCATTATCCTTAACTCCAACCAGAAGCCGGCCACCATCGGTATTGGCAAAAGCCGCCAGAGTTCGTGCTATTTTGCGCGAATCGTTAATGGCGAATTTAAAATCCTGTGTTTGATGCTCGCCCTCAGCTATTAAGTTTTTTAAATACTTGCTCACCCGGTTTATTTTATAGTTCAAATTTCGAAAAAAAAGTGAATTCTTCCATTTGTAAATTTTATAATCGAAGGTTATTATTTGATTTTTTATTTAAATTGATTTTAAATAAAACCAGGGTTTATAATATTTTTAAAAGCTAAACAAATTAACACTCTTTTTTGGTCAATATGTCCACCTTTTGCAATCAGGTTTAACTAACGCTCCATAGCTTTTTTTTATATTTTTATACAATGCATTAACATTTGGCATAATACAGGTTGACAAAAAAAGTACATATAATATTTCAAAAACATGGATAGAAGAAAGTTTTTAACAAGTACCGGAGTTGCTGCAGGTGCACTGATTGTTAGCCCTGCAGTTGGAATGGCCTCTACTTCTAACCCAAAAGGTAAGAAACGCCGGATGGCTTTAGTTGGTACCGGAATTCGGGGTGTGAATATGTTTGGCCGCGATTTACTGCGAAATTACAGCGAGTATGTTGAATTGGTTGGTTTGTGCGATACAAACCCGGGTCGCTTGCAATATGCTGCCGGTTACATTGGTGCCACATGCCCAACTTTTACCAATTTGGAGGAAATGATTAAGAAACAGAAGCCTGAAGTGTTGATTGTTACAACTGAAGATTCTGTTCATCACGAAGTGATTATTAAAGGGATGGAAATGGGTTGCGACATTATTACAGAGAAACCCCTGACCATTGATGAGGTAAAAGCCCAGGCTATTCTTGATGCCGAAAAACGTACCGGACGTAATATCATTGTCACCTTCAATTACAGGTATCCGCCTTACAGAGCAAAAATGAAAGAGTTGATTGTGTCTGGTTTGGTTGGTGATATTAATACGGTAGATTTTCATTGGAACATTCACCACAGCCACCTGATGTTTTACATGCAACGCTGGCACGGACATGTGAATAAAGGCGGTTCACTTTGGGTACATAAAGCCACACACCATTTCGATATGGTAAACTGGTTTCTTGATTCGGAACCAGAGCAGGTTTTTGCATATGCATCGCTCGACAGGTTCGGGAAAAATGGAAAATATCGGGGTAAAAATTGCCGGAGTTGCGAACATACTGCTAAATGTCCTTATTATTGGGATATAACCAAAAATGAGCACCTGATGGGTTTATATGTGAACAACGAAAAGCATGATGGGTACATTCGCGATAATTGTGTTTTCCGCGAAAGTATAGATATATACGAACGACATGCTGCTGTGGTAAAATATAAAAATGGTGCCATGCTGAACTATTCATTAACCGGCGACACCGATTACGATGGTTACTGGATAGCCTTTAACGGAACTAAAGGCCGCCTGGAAGCCAGAATTGAAGGGTATCCCGGAAAGAGCTTTGCCGAAATGATTTTCACGCCCATTGACAGGTACACCAATGAAAAGCCAAAAATATACCGCGTTGAATACACGCCAGATGGCCATTGGGGAGGCGACCCTTTAATGAAAGATAAACTCTTTAAAGATCCGAATATGCCTGATCCGCTTGGCCAGCAAGCAACTTTGCGCGATGGGGTTATGTCTGTTTTAATAGGCATTGCTGCCCGCAAAAGCGTTGCTACAGGGAAACCGGTTGATATTAAAGGATTAACATCTCTTGAACCACGAGCCAAAAGAGTGTAATACTGAAAATATAAAATGATTATAATTCGGGGCTGTTATCATAAAAACAGCTCCGTTTTTTTATTCCCATTCAAGAAGTCGTCGCTCTCCTTGCAATGCTCTTATCTCAGTTACATCCTGACTAACTTCCAAAGTGCCTTTATATGTTCCCTGTTCGTTACGTACAGCAAAATAACGGATGTGCAGGAATTTCCCTTTTAAAGTAATCCAGAAGTCGGCATGTTCGCGCGTTCCCGATTTAAAAGCATCCACAATTTGATTTACCATATGCACACTTTCAGGTGGGTGGCAATTTTGTACCTTACGGCCAATAATGGCCGCTGAACGATGAAAAATACGGTGATTTCCACCCGAGAAATACCGAACCTCATCGTTTTCATCAATTAAGGTAACATCAACCGGAATGGTATTTAAAAGAAGTTTAATTTGACTGGCGGTTAGGATTCCGGTGCCGAGGTCGATTAAATCAGTATTGTTGGAATTACTATTATTCAGATAATAAGTTATTTCCGGTTGTGGGATGTAACACCAGCCTGTTTCAAAACTCTCGGCCATCATGGCTTTCCAGGCCTCATCAGAAATAGCTCGTAAAGCTACAGGAAACACGATATGTTCTTCACGAAAGATAATTGGCAGCACTGTAAAAAACAGTTTTCCGAGTTCATTGCTTAGTTTCCTGTTATCAATAATTGGTTCGTTAAGAAGCCCGTCTATCACCTTTAAGCCTCGCCGGAAATCATCGTGAAACGACCACATAATGGATAAACATCTGTAACCCGGAAATGCCTGCTCAATGTAAGGAAACAGGATGTTTTCCTTCTTTATGTAATGTAATTCATAAGGTTTTAGTTCCTGAAGCTTTGATTTAAGGATTTGGTAATCTTCCGGTTTTTTTGATGCAAAGGCATTTTTTGATAGGGCTTTTAATGCATGCATTATCTTTTCCACTTCACGGTTTTCGAGCATCAGATAATGAATAAAATGACCAGATTCGGGCTTTTTCCATTCAAAGGCCGATAAGGATTTGTAGAAAATATTGAGAATTTTACCAATGGCAGCTTTTAGCTTTTCGGCCGGAATGCCTTCTTTTAAAAGCACATCTAAAACTTCCATGGCTTCGGTGGGTGTTACCTTATCGGTAACAGAACGGTATTTATGGTATAATTCAACACCGTTTTCGCCGCTAACCATTCGTTTTGCAAAGGAAATCAGTTGATTTAAACGCTCTTCTGGTGTGTTGATTAATTTTGACATATGAATGGGTTTAGACCATAAAAATACGACCTTTTTAATAATAATGTTAAATCTTGACAAAATAATGGATAAAAACATCCATTATTCGTAACATTTCACCAATTGGATTGTTTTCTTTAAAAACTTGATAACACATTAATGCCTTAATTCCGGTATTGCTATTGGTGTTAAATATTAGTAAATTAAATCATTAAGTGCAAGTTGTTGCAGCATGTGATTGATGTTTAGTAAATCATTAAGTTAAATTTATAGACTATGAGTGAACTGATAAACAATTCCCAACAACGGAAGGAGCTTCTGAAACACATGATTCTGGAGCTTCACGAAGGGCAAGCGCCGGAACAGGTGCGCAAACGCCTGACCGAATTACTAAAAAGCATTCCATACGACGAGGTGGTTGAAGTGGAGCAGGAATTAATCTCTGAAGGGTTACCTGTAGAAGAGGTTTTGCGTTTGTGCGATATTCACACCGAAGTTTTGGATGGCCATATCGACCAAAGCGGAGCCAAAGAAGTACCACCGGGGCATCCGGTTGACACTTTTAAAAAAGAGAACCGGGAACTTGAGAAAGTAGCCGACGAGTTAAAAACATTGTTTGCGAAACTTGGGCAGGTTAAACCCGATGAATTAAAAAAATGGCTGATTGATGTGCATGGACGTTTTAACAGCCTGATGGATGTTGATAAGCACTATTTACGCAAGGAATATCTGCTTTTTCCATTTCTGGAACAGCATGGAATTGATGGCCCTCCTAAAGTTATGTGGGGCAAGCATGACGAAACAAGGGTGTTGTTAAAAAATGCCATTGAAGCCGTAAGTGTTCACGAAGGGGTTACAATAGAAGAGATTTCCATGGTGGTGGGTGTGGTTTTAAAACCTGCAATTCAGGCTGTTTTGGATATGATAATGAAGGAGGAAGAGATTTTGCTACCCATGAGTATGGATACGCTTTCCGATGAGGAATGGTACCAGGTTTTACAGCAAACTCCTGAGTATGGATTTTGCTTATACGACCCTCAGGATAAATGGCGGCCCGAAGGAATGGCCACAAGCGATGTTCAATATGGCTTTGATGGAACAATACGGTTACCAACAGGCAGCTTTTCAGTTGACGAATTGGCATCGCTTTTTGTAACCCTGCCCATCGACCTTACTTTTGTTGATAAAAACGATAAGGTTAAGTTCTATTCTCATGGTCCAAACCGGATTTTTTCGCGTAACCGGGCCATTTTGGGACGAGATGTGCGTATGTGTCATCCACCGGGAAGTGTTCATATTGTCGATAAAATTATTGATGATTTTAAAAGTGGCCGCGAAAGCAGTGCCGCATTCTGGATAAATTTTCAGGGTAGATTTATTTATATTGAATATTTTGCCATGCGTGGTGAGCAGGGCGAATATCTGGGGACTGTTGAATTTACGCAAGACCTGACCAAACTGCGTAAACTGGAGGGAGAGCAGCGGTTGCTGAATTATTCTTCGACTAAGTAAATTGAGCGGTATGGGCGAACACAAACTGATTATTACACCCAAAACTAAAGTTGGGGAGCTGCTCGACAGTTATCCCCAACTTGAGTCGTTGCTCATTGATATGACTCCTGCATTCTCGAAATTGAAACATCCTGTATTGCGAAAGACCATTGCGAAAGTAGCAACCCTGCAACAAGCTGCCGGAGCTGGAAATGTGAATATTAACGAGTTGGTTTTACGCTTGCGAAAAGCTGTTGGTCAGGAAGATGAATTGGGTATCAGTACAGATAATCAGGATTATATGTCTGCTGTTATTCCAGAATGGTACCACCCCGAATTAGTCTCCATCCGCTTTAATGCCGTAGATATTATTAACCGGGGAGAAAGCCCCATGAACGAGATTATAGCTTTAGCCCAAAAACTGGATGGGCATCAAATAATGGAACTTAAAACCCCATTTGTACCGGTTCCGATTATAGATATGCTCCGGAAAAAAGGGTTTTCCACGTTCAGCAGGAACGATGGTGATACTATTATGAGCTACATTAAAAGGGAGTAATTTCTTCTTCTGTCTTCCTACTTCTGCTTATTATTTTGTTTTTATACACCTAAAAGTCATCTTCTTTAGACACAATAAAAATTAAGAAGATTATTGCCAATATGATAAATATCATATTGTGGGATATGTTAAAAGTTGTAAATTAAATAAAGAAAAATTTCCTTATTTATCTCTTTAATATCCACTCAAAATGGCAAAAATTCAGGAAACCATTCGTGATCTTGCCGACAGGTATGGACGGTCGAAAGAATCGTTGTTACCTATTTTACAAGGTGTTTATGAGAACTATCATGCCTTAACCGATGAGGCCATGGTGGAAGTAGCCAGAGAACTGGACATTTCTGCAGCGCATGTTTATGGCACTGCCACCTTTTATAGTTTTCTTGAATCGGGTAAAAGCGGCAAGTACATAATCAGGTTGTGCAAAACCATAACCTGCATGATGCATGGAAAGAATCTGATTCTTCAGGAATTGGAAGACATATTAAAAGTTAAACCTGGACAAACGACATCAGATGGCCTTTTTACATTAAAGGAAACCAACTGTTTGGGCCAATGCCATAAAGGCCCGGCCATGCTGATTAATGATACACCTCACACCGATTTAACGCCTGAGAAAGTGCGTGAAATTATCAACGAATACCGCATTAAGGAGCACATGCCTCTTAACTGACAGCAGGTTATATGATTCAGCTTATGAAAGCAGATTAAACTGGTTGGAATATTTGAATAATCTGCACCCATATTTCATTGTATGGCTGACTACATCAATTGATTACGCAAAATCTATTACCATTTTTAAACTATACAATATGACCAGGAATCTTCAAAGGTTAGACCTGATTTTTAAGGATGAGCAGGATGCCGAAGTCGTTCTGGCGCAAACATTAGCTCGTCCGGATGAAGATATTATAAACGATTTAATTATCTCAGGTTTAAAAGGTCGTGGTGGAGCCGGTTTTCCTACCGGGTTAAAGTGGAAGTTAACATCTGAGGCTCAATCAGACGAAAAATTTGTAATCTGTAATGCCGATGAAGGCGAACCCGGGACTTTTAAAGACAGAGAGATTCTTTCAAGGGTATCCCATAAGGTGTTGTGCGGCATGGCAATATGTGGACGAATAATTGGGGCCCGGCAGGGATACATTTACCTTAGAGGCGAATACAAGTTTTTGGTTCCGGAATTACAGCAATCGATTGAACGGTTTCATGAATTGTTGAAAAAACATGAATTGGATTTCAAGGTCGATATTTTTATGGGCTCCGGTGCTTACATCTGTGGCGAAGAAACTGCTCTGTTCGAGAGTATGGAAGGAAAAAGGGGTGAACCGCGCAACAAACCGCCTTATCCAACCAGTAAGGGTTATAAGAATAAGCCATCAGTGGTTAACAATGTTGAAACATTGGCGCATACTTTTTCAATTTTTAAATATGGCCCTGAGAAGTTTCGCGATTTGGGCGTAAAAGACAGCCGCGGTAGTAAAGTTTTTTCGGTATCGGGCGATACGCCCATACCGGGTATTTATGAGTTGGAATTTGGCATGACGCTTCAGAAGTTTGTTGATGACTTTGGCGATGGCGATGCCAAGGCAGTTCAGGTGGGCGGAGCTTCTGGATTTTGTGTTCCCCGTAAAAAATTTGAGAAAACCATAATTGGATACCAGGGTAAGTTAACAGGTATTTCGCTGCCAACCGGAGGCTCTATGATGATTTTTAACTCATCGCGTTCCATGTACAATGTTTTACATAATTACCTCGATTTCTTTGTGGAAGAAAGTTGCGGACAGTGTACACCCTGCCGTGTTGGCACCCAGCAACTGCTTATTGGTATTGAAGCTGTAAAACGCGGCGAGAAATCTTCTGCATATCTGGATAAACTTTTGGACCTGGCAGAAACCATGCGTTTAACCGCCAAATGTGGTCTGGGTCAATCGGTGGCTAACTCTTTCAGCTCCATTGTTGAAAACTTCAGAGAAGAAATGATTTATTGACGAAGTTCTAAATTTAACAGTATGAACGAACAAGTTTCTTTAAAAATCGATAATATTTCCGTTAGTGTAAACCGGGGTGCTACCATTCTGGAAGCTGCTAAAGCGGTTAACATACGGATTCCAACCTTGTGTCATCACGAAGATTTATGCGTTGCCGGTAATTGCCGGGTTTGCGTAGTTGACCATGTTGGCTGGGATCGGCTTATTCCTGCCTGTGCCATGCCGGTATCTGATGGAATGGAGATTTTTACCAATAGTATAAAGGTTAGAACGGCCCGCAAACAAATTATTGAATTGCTTATATCGGAACACCGCGCCGAATGTACTACCTGCTACAAAAATGGGAAATGTGAACTGCAGGAATTATCGCACGAATACATTATTGGTGAAAACGGCTTTATCAATCTGGTACCGTTTAAAAATTATACCATCGACTATTATTCGCCATCCATCATCAAGGACGACTCCAAATGTATTCGCTGTCAGCGCTGTGTAAGAACCTGTGAGGAACTTCAAAGTATTGGAGCCCTTGCAGTTTCACATAAGGGCAAGGAAATGAAGATTTCTACCTTTTTCGAAAAGCCATTTTATCAGGTTGTATGCACCAACTGCGGACAATGCGTTAACCGATGTCCCACAGGTGCCTTGGTAGAGAAGAATTACATCGATGAGGTTTGGGCTTCAATTTACAACGATAAAAAGTTTGTAGTGGTGCAAACTGCTCCGGCGGTGCGAATTGCCCTTGGTGAAGCATTGGGTATGGACCCCGGCGAAATTGTAACCGGAAAAATGGTAGCCGCCTTACGGCGCATGGGGTTTAATGCTGTTTTAGATACCGATTTTACTGCCGACCTTACCATTATTGAAGAAGGACACGAACTTCTGAACCGGTTAAAGTTGGCTATTAAAGATAAAAGGGAAGATGTGAAATTGCCGATGACAACCAGTTGTTCGCCCGGATGGGTTAAGTTTATAGAACATGCTTTTCCCGAGTATTTGGGTAATGTTTCAACCGCCAAATCGCCGCAGCAAATGTTTGGAGCTTTGGTTAAAACTTTTTATGCCCGAAAAATGGATATCGACCCGGCCAATATGGTGAGCGTTTCCATAATGCCCTGTACGGCCAAAAAATTTGAAGCCAATCGTCCGGAAATGCGTGCCAGCGGTTATCAGGATGTTGATTATGTTTTAACCACCCGTGAACTGGCGCTAATGATTAAGCAGGCCGGTATTGATTTTAAATCGTTGCCCGATGCCGATTACGACAGTTTTATGGGTGAGAGTTCTGGTGCTGCAGTTATTTTTGGTGCCACCGGTGGTGTTATGGAGGCTGCGCTGCGCACTGTTTACGAGGTGGTTACCGGCAGGGAAGTGCCATTTAAAGGCTTGAATATTACACCTGTTCGGGGAATGGAAGGCGTACGTGAAGCCACTATTAAAATAGAAAATGCCTTGCCTGAATGGAGTTTTTTAGAAGGGGTAGAGGTTAAAACCTGTGTGGCTCATGGGTTATCCAATGCCAATACCATTATGCAAAAGGTTAAGAGTGGCGAAGCTTCGTATCATTTTATTGAGATAATGGCCTGTCCGGGTGGTTGTTTAGGTGGCGGTGGCCAACCCATACCAACATCACTCGAAATTCGGAAAAAACGAAGTGCTGCCATTTATTCTGAAGACGCTCATAAAACCATTCGCAAATCGCATGACAATCCTGAAGTAGTTCAGCTCTACCGCGAATTCTTGGGAGAGCCTCTCGGACATAAGTCGCACGAGTTGTTGCATACCACTTATACGCCGAGACAACGACATTAGTATCAAATGTGAGAAAGCTTGATTCAAAATGAAGCTTTTCTGACGGATTTATTTACACAGCACATACAAATCCTTTCTGGGATTGATGCAAAGAAGAGGGTGTCTCAAAAGTCAGAGAC